>NZ_JBWKCY010000022.1:0-131060 GCF_056436245.1 Streptomyces sp. NPDC043812 | reverse complement strand
GCATCAACGCCAACCCCCGACTGCCATGGTCATTCCTCGCCCACACCGGCCTGACCATCCGCCCACCACACCCACCGAACTTACGAAAAGATCAGGTAGGGCCTGTTGCGAAATTGGATCGCCTGTCAGACCTGCCTGGGATGCTCCGAGCATGGAGATGACAGTGCAGCTGACGATCGACTGCTCCGATCCGCAGGGAATGGTGGCTTTCTGGGCCGAGGCCCTGGGCTACGTGCCTGAGCCTCCGCCTGGCGGGCACGCCACGTGGCGTGCTTACTGGGCGGCGGTGGGGGTGCCCGAGGCGGAGTTGCCGGCCGGTGCCGGGGATATTCCGGAGTCCATCATCGATCCCGCGGGACGTGGACCGAGGGTGTGGTTCCAGCAGGTTCCGGAGCCGAAGGTCGCCAAGAACCGGTGGCACTTCGACCTGAAGGTCGGTGGGGGCCGTGACGTCCCACTGGACGTCCGCACACAGCGGGTCAAGGCTACGGTGGAACGGCTGGTCAAAGCTGGTGCCACCGTGCTGCGGCTCAAGGATGAGCCGGACATGGGGCTCTACGCCGCCGCCATGCAGGACCCCGAGGGCAACGAATTCGACGTCGTCTGAGGGCCGTTGCGACGGTGGTGGTCACAGCCACTCGTTCACGGCTGCGACCAGCACCGTGGCCTCGCGGACGGCGAGCCTGTCGTACCTCGTGGCCACCGCCCTGTGCCTTACCGCTCCGGCAGGTCCCGCCACCGGACACCGTACGGATTCGGAACAGGATCCCGCTGATCACCTTGCGATGTCGCTCCAACTCCCGTCCCGGCGCCCGGCCTTCGGCAGATGCGGCGTAAGCCGCGCCGCGCCCACTCGCTGTTTGTCAGGTCGCCCCCACAACCAGAGCAAAGCACTCCGCATGCAGCCGCTTCACCTCACGAACCGATCAGCGGAGCCGACAGCCGCCCTGATGCCGCCTCGCAGTGCGTGCGTTTCGACGTCCGCTGTCACGGCCCGAGGGGCCCTCCGGTCAAAAGCGCCTGGCCGACCCGGGGCAGGAGCGATATGCTCCCCGCGATGATGACTCAATCCGTTGGCAGATTGGGGGTCCCGTCCGCGCAAGGTGAGTGCTGATGCTCACTCAGACCGCGAACAGGGATTCCCGCCTTTCCTTCTGGCTGCGCGTGCGTGAGTTCGCCGTGCCGCCCTCCATGATCGAGACTGCGACCGCCCGTCGTCGTGCCGGGGACTGGGCAGGTGCATGCGCCGCCGCAGGCGTCGATGTCGATCTCAATCTGCGTTACGTGGCCCGCACTCATGGCCGCGAACTCGCGAGCCGGGTCCGGGCCGATCTCCGCCATCTGGCTCCTGACCTGTTGCGCTGGCACATGCCGAGGATCGCTCCTGACGGGCTGTTGCGCCCGGGTCTGACCCTCACCCTGGCGCGATACGACGCTGCGGGGCGTGATGGCGAATGCCCGGTGCACCTCGTGGTCCGGACCCCGCCTGCTTGGGCGGATGGGGGTCAGCGGATCAGCCTCGCCTTGTGGGACAGCTCCCACTTCGAGGCCGACGCCCGGCATCACCCGCATCCGCTCCCCAATCGGCGGTTCCGCCTCGACCTGCACCGCCACCTGTGGGACGCGCGCAGGACCGATGAGCTGCGGGTCCGGTCCGGAGCCGATCCGCTGACCGCCGACGGCCCTTCCGTGAACCCGGATCCGCTGGGCATGGTTCCGCCGGGGCGCTGCTTTGCCACCGACCGGTGGGCGGCAGAGGCAGCAATTCTGCTCCGGTCCGAGGGGCGGACGACCGGCACCGCCGTCGTGCGGCCGGGGGCACGGCATCGGCTGATCCTGGACCTGGTCGCGGACAGGGGCGGCCTCGGGCCGCCCGTCATGCGGATCGCGGCGGCGCCCGCGGACGGCAGCGTCTCCGCGCTGCCTGTCCTGCCCGACGCGGCGACCTGGATGCTGCCCGACCTGGAACTGGTCCGCGCCGGTTCGATCGAGGTCGGTCGGCTGCATCCGCTGGTCGCATCGGCACTGGTACCGGACGATTCCCCGGCCGCCCCCTCGCGGATTCCGGAACGGGCAGGACAACCGCGCTTCGTGGACTGCCGGGGAGCGCAGCACCGGATCGGCCTGGTCGACGGGGCACTGGCCCCGCTGGACCACGACCCGGCCGAAATCCGGCGGGAGGAACTGCTGGTCGCACTGACCGGTACTCCGCTTCCCTGCCTGCAGGCCATCGATGAGGCGCACCGTCACCCGGACTGCCTCACCGGTGTCCGTGAACGTCTGGATCATGGCGACATCGCCGGTGCGCTGGCCGTCGTCGAGGGCCTGCTGGGCCCCGACGCAGTGCTGCGCAGCGGCGCTCTGCGGGACGAACTGGAGGCCGCCGCGCACCGGCGGCTCACCTACGGACTGTTCAGGGCAGGCCTGGCCGTGCCCGGACCCGGCCGCCTTCGCCCGGATCGTCGCCGTCCCCGTGACGTCCGTTCCCACCCGCGCCACACGACCTTCCGCTGACCCGGGACCGCAGCCGCCTGCACCCCTGCTCGGCCCACCACGACCCCAAAAGGTGATCAAACATGCCCACATGCACCGCGCCGTTCGCCGGAGCCGACACCCACTCCGATCCGTCCCACACCTCCCAACTCGACGTCGCCGGCGAGCTGCTGGCCCTGCTGCGCGACGCAACCACCGAACCGCGACCCGACACCCAGTTGGAGGCCCTGACTCTGGCCGTGGCCGCCGACCTTCCCGTCCTCCTGTGGGGCGAGCCGGGCATCGGCAAGACCGCGGCGCTGACGCAGCTCGCCGAGTCCCTGGACCTGCCGCTGACCACGGTGATCGCCAGCGTGCACGAGCCGTCCGACTTCTCGGGGCTGCCCGTGGTCGGGGACGCTCCCGCGGAGCACGGTGTCCCGATGGCGCCGCCGGACTGGGCGGTGCGACTGGTGCGGGCCGGCCGGGGGCTGCTGTTCCTCGACGAACTGTCCACCGCGCCACCGGCCGTTCAGGCCGCCCTGCTCCGCCTCGTGCTGGAGCGGCGGATCGGCGCACTGCAACTGCCGCCCGGGGTACGGATCGTGGCCGCCGCAAATCCGCGGTCCTCGGCGGCCGACGGCTGGGAGCTGAGCCCGCCGCTGGCCAACCGGTTCGTTCATCTCCAGTGGACCCATGACCATGAGGTCGTGGTGCGCGGCCTCGGCGGGACCTGGCCCCGGGCGACACTGCCACGGCTCGATCCGGCGAGGCTGCCCGAGGCCGTGGCCTTCGCCCGCCGTGCGGTGTGCGGGCTCCTCGCTGCCCGCCCCGGGCTGGTGCACCGGCTGCCCAGTGGTGAGATGCGCCGGGGCGGCCCCTGGCCGTCGCCCCGTAGCTGGGAGATGACGCTCGGTCTGATCGCCTTCGCCACAGCGGCCGGATCCTCTCGGGACGTTCTGTCCCTGTTGGTCAGGGGCGCCGTGGGGGACGGCCCGGGCCTCGAACTGCTGGCAAGCCTGGACCGGATGGACCTCCCGGATCCCGAGTCTCTGCTCGCCGACCCGGCGGGTGCCGTCCTGCCCGAGCGGGGGGATCTGCGCCAGGCCGTGCTCGACGGGGTGGTGGAGGCGGTCCGCAAGCGCCCGGACAAGTCCCGCTGGGACGCGGCGTGGACGCTCCTGGTCCGGGCGGTGGAGACCGGAGCCCCGGACCTGGTGGTCGTCCCCGCGACGACACTCGCCACGCTGCGCCAGGGGGACTGGGACGTTCCGGCGTCGATCGAGCGGCTCGCGGGAGCAGTGTCCCTGTCCCGGCGGGCGGACGAGGCGGCGGCCCGTACCGCTGTCGCCGCGAAGGCGGGCCGATGACCGCGGGCGAACCGGGGGCACTGGACCTCGACAAGCTCTTCGCCGCCAGGCTGCACGCCGCCCGGGTCAGGCCCTACCTGGCGACGGCGCTGTTCGCCCTGCACACCGTGGAGTCGCGGACGGTACCGACGATGGCCGTCGACCAGCACTGGCGGTGCTACGCCTCACCGGCGTTCGTGGACCGGACACCGGTGGAGGAACTGGCCGGGGTGTGGGTGCACGAGGTGTCGCACCTGCTGCGCGACCACCACGGGCGCAGTGACCGGGTGGCGCGGGAGCGCGGACTGACCGGCCCGGCGGAACGGCTGCGCATGAACATCGCCGCGGACTGCGAGATCAACGACGACGTGTTCGGCGACGGGCTGATCCGGCCCGAAGGCGCAGTCGATCCGGTGTCCTTGGGGCTGTTCGAGGGGGAGCTCATGGAGGACTACCTGCGCCAGTTCCGGCTGGGGCCGCGTACGCAGGACCTGGCCTGGCTGGACTGCGGCAGCGGCGCCGACGGGCGCGAGAGGGAGTGGGACCTGGGGCCGGACGGCGCGCACGGCCTCAGCGCGCAGGAGCGGGACGCGGTCCGGTTCCGGGTGGCGCAGGGCATCACCGGCCGTCCGGGGAGATCCTCGAAGGGGTGGCAGCGGTGGGCGGAGGAGGCGTTCCATCCGCCGCAGCCGTGGCGGGAGTTGCTGGGCGCGGCAGTCCGCTCGGCGGCCTCCGGTGCCGGTGCGGGCGAGGACTACACCTACGGCCGGCCGTCGCGGCGCTCGGCCGGGGTACCCGGCGTCGTCCTGCCGAGCCTGCGGCGCAGGCCGCCCCGCGTCACCGTGGTCATCGACACGTCCGGGTCGGTCAGCGACACCGAACTGGGCAGCGCGCTCCTCGAAGTCACCGCGATCTCCCGAGCGGTGGGCGGCCGTCGCGACCTGGTCACCGTGGTGCCGTGCGACGCCGCTGCACGGGTCGTACATCCGCTGTGCCGTGGCGAGGGAATCCCGCTGCTGGGCGGAGGGGGCACGGATCTGCGCACGGGCTTCGCCAAGGCGCTCCGAGCGCATCCCCGACCGGACGTCATCGTCGTGCTGACCGACGGACAGACACCCTGGCCCGACACGCGACCCCCGTGCCGGACGGTGGTGGGTCTGTTTCCTCGGCAGCAGGCAGCCGGGTCGTGGAACGAGGACGATCCCGACTACGTGCCGGACTCGCCGCCTGCGTGGGCACGAGTCGTGGTCATCGGATCCGCTCCCGGTGCTCGGTGAGCCCCTCAGGACGGCGCGGACGAATCTCTTCCGCTTTGCATCTCGGCGCTCGGCCGGGCTTGTCGGCATCAGTGGCCCCACGCCGTCTCAAAGCGGGTGGCTGAAAGCGTGGCTGAAAGCCCGAAAGGCTGACAGGACGTGAGGCGAGCAACCCACGGTGGCCTCCTGATCGACTCCGCACTTCACCCCGACGGTCGCCATGATCCGCCGACTGGCCGCCGTGTGGGCAGAGTTGGGGCAACTTCGTTCCGTGACCATCTATGCGCATAACGTGACCATTATGGCCTGAACCCTCCTTGAGCCGGCCGCGGTGCGGCAAAAGACTTCTCCTGTGCCGGAGACGGACACGCGCCCCGAAGGATCTCCGTGCACACCAGTCGGACGCGAAATCTGAGGAGACCGCCACACATGCCCGACGCCAGGCCTCGAAGCAGCGCACACCCGATAACCCTTACCGACGGCACTGCCACCCGGACCCGGGCGCTGGCCCACGCCGACCTCGCCCCCCTCCAGGCGTTGCACCGCCGTTGCTCGCTCGTCAGCCGCGCCCTGCGCTATCACGCCGGTAAACACGAGCTGTCCCGGTCCGGATGGCGGCTGCTGTCCGACCCGGAGCGCGGCACCACCTTGGTCACCACCACCGCCCAGCACACGGACCGCATCATCGCCATGACCAACGTCATGCGCACCGAACAGCAAGGGGTCGGCGAACTCGCCGTGCTGGTCGAGGACGCATGGCAGTCCAAGGGGCTGGGCACCGCGCTGGCCGCGCACGCGGCCGACGTGGCCCGTCGGGCCGGCCACCACACCTTGACCGCATCCGTCGCCGCGGTCAACGCACCAATGCTTCACGTCCTGGAGAGGCTGGATGTGCCGCCCACCCGCGCGACAGGGCCCGTCCTCGACATCCACATCCCGCTGTAGCAGACCTCGAGCACCGGTGCAGGCTGCGGCCACCCGGCCACCCGGCCACCCGGGCAGCCTCGGAGGCCGACTCCGGCGATCACCTCGCTCGCGGCGCCGGACCGCCCGTACTGACGGGCTTCCGAAATGCCGGACGACGGAGGGCTGTTGTCGGTCGGGGAGACGGTGGTAGCAGCCGTGGACCCGGCTGGAGCAGGTCCCGTACTTCGGACGTGGCTCCCTTCCTTCGGACACGTGGCTCGCGCCGATGTGCATCGTGCGTCAACGCGCAGTGTTGCGACGTTGACAGCACGCCCCAGTGCTGCGTTCCGGCGCTGAGCACCGGCCGGTTGGGGAAGCGGTCAACCTCCGGGACCGTCAGGACGCCGGGTGGCCAGGGCTCAGATCGGTGACATCGCCCAGGGTGAGCACCGATCCGCGCGGCAGGGGCTCGGCCCCTCCCTCGACGGGCGTGAGGCCGAAGCCCACGTGGTCCCCCCAGTCGGCCTTCTCCTCCACCCTGCCGATGAACCAGGCGCAGGCATCGCCCAGCACGGGAACGTCTTCGCCCCGCGGCTGCCAGCGGGCCCGTGCGAACTTGTCGATCCGGTCTCCGGTCTCGCCGCCGAACAGCTTCGCGAGCCCGTGCTGTTCGCGCCGGAGCAGATGCACGCCGAGGAACCGGGCCCGGCGGGCCACGCGGTACGTGTGGTTCGCCTTGGACAGCCACACCACGAATCGCACCGGGTCCAACGAGGACTGTGAGGCGAACCCGACCAGGCAGCCGGCCCGTTGCCCGTCCGCGCTCGCCGTCACGACGTACATCGGGGGATCCAGCAGATCCGTGAATCCGTCCATCTTCACCATGGGGCGCAACACCTTCCGGCCGATCCGCCGGCTCCGTACCCGCGGCCGCGGCCGTGCTCCACGGTACGGGCACCGGTACCCCGCAGCGCGGACCGCGCGACACGGCGCCCGGGTCGCGGCGCACCGTGTCGGCTGCCGTCGCGTTCCGTGTCGTGGCTGATCCGAGGAGGCGGGCCGAGGAGGCGGGCAGAGGCGCGCCGTGCGCTGAGCCGGTTCCGCCGACGGCGCCGACGTGCGCCTTCGCCGGGGGGCGGGGCCCGGCGTCCGCGGGCCCGCCGGGCCGCCCACGGGGCCAAGGGCCCTCCGCCTGGCTCGGTCCGCCCGCGCCTGCCGGGCGTACTCAGTGCCCCGGCTTCTTCACCGTCCCCTCCGCCCGCCCGCTTCTCCTCCCACCGCAGCTGCGTGACGACAAGCCCACGCACGTCCACGACGCGTCCACGTCCGCCTGCAACACTGAAGCCATGCAGATCGACTTGACGGGCCGGACCGCCCTGGTGACCGGGTCCACCCAGGGCATCGGAGCGGGCATCGCAGTCGGACTGGCACGCTCGGGTGCCCGGGTGGGAGTCAACGGCCGCCGTGAAGAACGCGTACGCCAGGCGGTCGCCGACTTCGAGAAGGAAGTGCCCGGTGGTGAGTTCGTGCCGGTGGTGGCCGACCTGACGGCGGAGGAGAGCGTTGCGCAGGTGGCGGACGCGCTGCCCCAGGTGGACATCCTTGTCAACAACTTCGGCGTCTTCGAGGCCAGGGACGCGCTGGAGATCAGTGACGAGGAATGGCGGCGCTACTTCGACGTGAACGTGCTGACGGCCGTCCGGTTGACGCGTCACTTCCTGCCCGCCATGGCGGAGCGGGGCTGGGGCCGCATCCAGTACATCGCCAGCGACTCCGCCGTCGTCATCCCCGCGGAGATGATCCACTACGGCATGTCCAAGACCGCGCTGCTCGCGGTCAGCCGCGGTTTCGCCAAACAGGTGGCGGGCACCGGCGTGACGGTCAACTCCGTGATCGTGGGTCCCACGCACACCGGAGGTGTCGAGGACTTCGTGTACCAGCTGGTCGACGACGGCGTGCCGTGGGACGAGGCACAGCGCACCTTCATGCGGGAGCACCGCCCCCAGTCGCTGCTGCAACGACTGATCGAGCCGGAGGAGATCGCCAACATGGTCGTCTACCTCAGCTCCGACCAGGCATCTGCCACCACCGGCGGGGCCGTTCGCGTCGATGGTGGGTACATCGACTCCATCCTGCCCTGAGCGCGTGGTTCGGCAGTTCGACGTTGCGACGGTGATGGTCGCGCGTGGCGACGTCACCCGTCGTGTGACCGTTGTGGCAGCCGCCCTGATCGGTGCGACCGCCGGCTCGCCGGCCCACCGTGACCACGCCACGTACCCTGCGGCGCTGTCACGCACGGAGCGCCTGGCTCGCCCCGGTGGTCGCGGCGAGAGTGGGCGTGGTGCGCGCGCGGGCGCGGGAGGCGCGCGTTTAGGCTCGGTGTCATGCTGTTCGAGCATCGTGGCAAGAGACCCGTCGTCCCCGAGTCCGCCTACGTCGCACCGTCAGCCGTGCTGTGCGGGGCGGTCGTGCTGGGGGAGCGGGCGCGGGTGCTGCACGGGGCCGTGCTCACTGCCGAGGACGGCGAGGTGCGGACGGGGTCCGACGTAGTCGTCATGGAGAACGCGGTCGTCCGCGGCCGTTCCCGGCACCCCGCCGTACTGGGCGACGCAGTCCTTGTCGGCCCGCACGCGCACGTCAACGGGGCGGTCGTCGAGGACGAGGTCTTCCTCGCGACGGGCGTCTCCGTCTTCCCCGGCGCGGTGGCCGGAGCCGGCTCGGAGCTCCGTATCAACAGCGTGCTGCACGTCAACTCCCGCCTTGCGCCCGGGACGATCGTCCCGATCGGCTGGATCGCGGCGGGCGACCCGGCGGAACTGTTCTCGCCGGACCGGCACGAGGAACTGTGGGCGAAGCAGCGGGATCTCGACTTCCCCGGCACGGTGTACGGCGTCCCCCGCGGCACCCTGATGCGCACGATCATGGCGCGCCAGTCCGACTTCTACGGCGCGCACCGGGACGACCGCGTCGTCGAGGAGTGACGCACCACGGCGTCGGGTGTTCCGCACCCAAGGCCGTCGACCACGTCGCCAGCCTCGGCGTCGACGTCGAGGTGGTACGACGCGACCCCGCCCCAAAGGGTGCCTCATGGTCATCCCGCGGCGCTGGATCGTCGAGCGGACCGTCGGCCGGCTCATGCGCCACGCCCCCTCGCCCGCGACCACGAATCCCACCCCGATCGCCCTGAAGCCACGATCCACCTCGCGATGATCGACCTGATGGGGTCGCAGACTCACCCGGGAAGCAACCTTCAACCGGCGCCTGTCCGAACTCCGAGTGCGTCAGTGGAAAGGACGCGACCGCTGTTGCCGATCAGGGTGGTCGAAGCTCAACCCGTTCTCGTCGAGGGCGTTGAAGGCAGTCACCCGCTTCGCCTCGAAGACGAAGCTGACGGCAATGTTCCCCTGAGCGAGATCCCTGCCCGTCCACTCGAGCAGTTCTACCTCCTTCAGTGGAAGACCCCGCAGAGCGCGTAGTCCCGGCAGAGGCTCGGGACGCCATTGCAGACGAAAGCCGGGCCACTGCACCGGACACCTCGTGTCGATCGTGTTCCACGTGACGGAGAGATCGTCGAACTTCTGAAAGTTGATCTCGACCTGCTCGCCGTCGAAGTCGAACAGCACAGGGCAGTCGCAGAACCACTCGTCACCCTGAAGGTCCCAGACCGTCCAGGCACTTGTGAGAGTCCGGCCGGCAAGACCGCGCAGGCGATGCCCGTGCTCCCGCACTACGTCGCTGCGGCCCATCAACCACACTGGCCGGTAGCCCGCGATGCCGAAATCGAACATTGCGTCATCCTGTCAGAAGTCCTTCGCGCAGCTCTGACGCAGGCGGTCGAAGCCCGGCTGACCACGAACCTTCCAAACACCCAGCGGAGGACAAAACGCTCCTTAGGTTCTGTCTCCTTGGTCGGCGTCGGGTCCGGGCGAGGATTGCGGGGAGCTCCGTCCAGGCTTCCGCGACGTCAGTTCCGGCAACGCGGACAGAGCCTGTAGCCCCTTCAGGAAGCCGGCCCGGTCGGCGGCCGGCAGCTGGGCGAGCAGTTGGTCCTCGCCTTGCTGGATCGCGGCCTGTACCGCATCCCGCAGCCGTTGGCCCGCGGCGGTCAGCGACAACAGACGTACCCGTCGGTCCTTGGGGTCCGGCTGACGGCGGATCAGCTCCCGTGCCTCCAGATCGTCGAGGACGGCGATGATGCGGGTCTTGTCCGCCCGGATGGCCTCGGCCAGAGCCGCTTGGGTGCGGATCGGTGCCTCGTCGAGGTGCAACAGGACCGCGTATGCCCACATCGTCAGACCGTGTGCGTGGAGGATCGGCTCCTCGGCTGCCATCAGCGCACGGCCCAGGGGCACGACCATCGCCGCCAGATCGGGACGGGTCGGCCGCCCCCCGGATGTGGTGCGGCTGTCGGCTGCGTTCTCGGCCATGGTCAAGAAAATACCCGTTGACAATTCATGTGCTCACGCAGATCGTAAGCACATGCATACGAATAATGCGGATGGGCCCCCATCGCACGCGGACTTCGCACGCCTCCGGCACCTCAACGCCCAGGCGGTCCGGGACAGCGTGAACCTGATACGCCGGATGACCCCCGCCGACCTCCTCAGGCCAACCCCCTGCTCGGCGTGGACACTGACCGATCTGCTCGCCCATATGACGGCCCAGCACCACGGATTCGCCGCGGCAGCGCTCGGGCACGGGCAGGACCTGTCGCACTGGTCGGTCCGGCCACTCGGCGAGGATCCCATCGCGCAATACGGCGACGCGGCCGAGAAGGTCATCGCGGCGTTCACGCCTCTGGAGAGCCCCGACCGCGAGTTCACCCTCCCCGAATTCAGCCGGACTCGGACCTTCCCCGCTGCCCGCGCGATTGGCTTCCACCTCATCGACTACGTGGTGCACAGCTGGGACGTCGCCCGCACCCTGGGCATCACGTACGCACCCGGCTCCGAACTCCTGCAGGCCGCACTGCCGATAGCCCGAGCCGTCCCGGACGGCCACACTCGGCTCGTCCCCGGCAGTGCCTTCCGGCCGGGGCTGGCCGCGGACGACGACGCGGGCACACTGGAGAAGATCCTGGCGGCCCTCGGCCGCTCCCCGGACTGGCGCAGCCCTCACTTCCCCGAGGGCCCACGCCATATAGGAGAGGAGCGGCCATGAACGAGCGTGCCGTGATGCTCAACGAGCTGGCCCAGGAGCTACGTTCGGCGGCGCAGGGGCTTGAATGGTTCGAGAGCCTCAGTGAAGAGGAGCAGTCCGTCGCACTGCGGGATCTCTGTCTTGATCGGTGCGTCGGGGCGCGGTGATCATTGGCCTACTCGGCCGTCGATCTGCTCGCGCAGGAAGTCGGCGTGACCGCAGTGCCGCGCGTACTCCGCGATCTGCATCACCAGGATGTCGCGAAGCTGCGCCTCCCCACCGGGTGGGGTGCCGAGGTCGGCGAAGCCGGCTATGAACCGGTCGGTCAGTTCCATCTCGGCCCGCCACTGACGCCAGGCGTCCTCCACGACCGCCGGGTCGGCGGTCGCGCCGTTCCACTCGCCGTCGCGGTCTTCGGCGGTGCGGTAGATCCTGGGCGAGTCCTCGCCTGCCAGCCGGCGAAAGTGTCGTTCGTCCTCGGCCATGTGCCGCACCAGCCCGAGCAGGGACATCGTGGACGGTGGTACGGCGCGCCGGGCCATCTGTTCGGCGTCCAGGTCGGCGCATTTCATTTCCATGGTGAGGCGGTAGTGACCCAGGCCGCCGAGCAGCGCGCTGCGTTCATCGACGGTCTCGGCATCGCTCTCGCGCGGGTCGTCGTCCGGATCGACCCACATGTCGGGGTAGATGGTCGACTGCGTCCACCGAGTTGCCGCTGGTTCCTTGATGCGCTCACCTGAGTCCATGGCGGGCATCTTCGTGCACATCAACACCCCCCGCCACTGAATATTGATCATCTGCGTCCGCTCCCGGTCGACCGACCGCGTCCCGCCTCCGCGGCGTTCCGTGTTCCCCGCCCTCCATCCGGAGCCGGCCGCACATCTGCTGAGGGCCCGACCGGGCGGTGCCGCTTCGCCCGCTTGGCGTCCATGGACACGCGCCACCGCCGCACGGTGACCGCGGAACCGGCCTCATGAAGGGAATTCCTCCGCCTGAGCAGCGCCATAACAAGAGAATCACATCGGTTCATCCCCTCTGCTCGATTCGGTGGACGCCATCTAGAGTCACGCCAGCCGCCGCGCCGGAGGACCGATCTTCGGCCCGGACAACGCGGTCGGCGCCTCGAAGAGGAAAGGACCGATCGTGCGCAACCGTTCTCTCATAGCCGTCACCGCCGCGCTCGCCGCCGGAGCACTCTCGCTCACGGCGTGCGGCTCCCGTGACGAAGGCAAGGCCGACGATGCCTCCGGCGACGGCTCCACCGTCGTCACCATCGGTTTCGACGCGCCGTTGACCGGGGAGCTCTCCGCCCTCGGCCTCGGCATGAAGAACTCGGTCGACCTCGCCGTCAAGCAGGCCAACAAGAACAAGGAGGTGCCCGGGGTCACCTTCAAGATCAAGGCTCTCGACGACCAGGCGCAGCCCTCCTCCGGCCAGCAGAACGCCACCACGCTCGTCGCCGACGAGAGCGTCCTCGGAGTCGTCGGCCCGCTGAACTCCTCCGTGGCCCAGTCGATGCAGAAGGTCTTCGACACTGCCCAGGTGTCCGAGGTCTCGGTCAACACCAACCCCGCCCTCACCCAGGGCGACAAGTGGGAGACAGGCAAGAAGGTCCGGCCGTTCAAGACGTACTTCCGTACCGCGACCACGGACGCCATCCAGGGCCCGTTCGCCGCGGAGTACCTGTACAACACGGCCAAGAAGAAGAAGGTCTTCGTCGTCGACGACAAGAAGACCTACGGCGCCGGCCTGGCCGCGACCTTCTCCGCCCACTTCAAGAAGCTCGGCGGCGCGGTCGTCGGCACCGATCACGTCAACCCGGAGGCCAAGGACTTCGGCTCCGTGGCCACCAAGATCAAGAACTCGGGGGCGGACGTCGTCTACTACGGCGGTGAGTACCCGGTGGCCGGCCCGCTCAGCGCGCAAGTCAAGAAGTCGGGCGCCGTGATCCCGCTCATCGGTGGCGACGCGATCTACAGCGACGAGTACCTCAAGCTCACCGGCGCCCGCGGCGACGGCGACATGGCCACGTCCGTAGGCGCGCCCGTCGAAAACCTGCCCTCCGCCAAGGAGTTCATCGAGGACTACGAAGCGGCCGGTTACAAGGAGGCGTACGGAGCCTACGGCGGCTTCTCCTACGACTCGGCCTGGGCGATCATCCAGGCGGTGAAGGCCGTGGCCAAGGACGGCAAGCTGCCCTCCGACGCCCGCGCCAAGGTCACCGAGGCCCTGCAGAAGGTCTCCTTCGACGGAGTCACGGGCAAGGTCTCCTTCGACGAATTCGGCGACGCGACCAACAAGCAGCTCACCGTCTACAAGGTCACGGGCGGTGCGTGGAAGGCGGAGACCACCGGTACTTTCGCGGACTGACCGACCGAGCGCGGTCGCACATCACCCCGCCGCTGCCCGGCTGCGACTCGCCCCTTCCGGGCGGCCAGCGCAGGCGCTGATCATCCACGGCAGCAGCCGTGGTACGAGGCCGGGCTGCTCCCGTTTGTACGGAGGGAGCAGCCCGGCCTCGTCGCTGCCGCCGGCCTGGCGCCTTCTGTCCCCGAGGGAGCCCGGCTTCGACAGCGTGAGCCGGCCCCTTATGTCAGTGGGCTTCGGCTCCACTGATCGACGGACGGAGCTTCACGCCGGACGATCCCGAGCAGGAGGGCCGGCAGTGGTGCAAGGCCCGGATCGAGCCGTGCACGGCCGCCATGGACACGCTGCCCAGCGACACCGTGTTCCTGGACGGCGAGCCGGCTCCGAGGGAGTTGGCCGACGATGTGCTGGCCGCGTGGGTGGGAGCCGGGGCCGGAAGTCCGGGTCCTGATGCGTGCCGGTCAGCCGTTGCCCTGCTGGTACGTGGTGTGGGCGAGCCGGTAGGAGTCGGTGCCGGTCACACGGGGGAGGACGGCGCGTGCTCACCAGTCCGAACCTCTGAAGCAAGGCATGTGCACGCTTCACCGAGAGCGGGTACTTTCCGCTGCCCGGCCTGCTCACCCCGCCTGCACTCTGTGGGGCGTGACTTGTGTGGTGACGTCGATGGGGCCTGCTCCGCGGGGTGTGTGCGGACGGGTTCTCGGTTTCCTGTCGCGGGGTCGGGAATTGTGCGGGTTGTTTGCCGTGTACGAGGTACGTCTCCCGGAGGATGGTTTCCGTGTCGGGCGCCGGCCCTTGCGCGGCGCGGTCGGCCGAGTGGTGGCACGGGTGCCGGCTGTGTTGTCGTGAGTGGCGAGGTAGGGATGTCGGAGAGAAGGGGAAGCGCCGTGGGGCAGGTTCTCGGCCGTTCTCGGCGGGTGCGGGCTGTTGGTATGTGCGGCTGCGCGGCCCCGTGAGCGGTACGTCGCCGCCGTTGTGGGTCTGGTACACGTCCTACGGCTCCAACATGCACCTCGACCGTCTTGCCTGCTACATCGTCGGGGGTCGGCCACCTGGTGCGAACAGGGTCTATCCGGGATGCAGGGATCGCGCCTTGCCAGCCCGGTCCATCCCTGTGGAGCTCCCAGGCACTGTGTACTTCGCGACCGAGTCTCCGGTATGGGGCGGTGGCAGAGCCTTCTACGACCCGGGAGGCGACCATCGCGTATTGGCTCGCGCGCATCTCGTCTCGGCCGCCCAGTTCGCGGACATCGCGGCGCAGGAGATGTACAAGGAACCGGGTGCAGACCTCGACCTGACCGAGGTTCTGAACCACGGTAGGGACAGCCTCGGCAGCGGGCGGTACGAAACACTCGTCTGTGCCGGCCAGGTGGACGGACTGCCCCTGTTGACCTTCACGGCCCCATGGGGTGTCGACGATGTGCCGTGGGTGGAGCCGTCGCCTGCCTATCTGACCCACCTCGCCTTGGGTCTGCTGGAAGCAGGCGCGTGGGACATCGATGCGGTTGCCGCCTACGTGGCGGGCTGCCCCGGAGCGGTCGGCCGCTGGACGGAGCGAACCATCAAGGCTCTGATGCTGGGCTGACCATCCGGTTCGCCCGACGCCGGTAGAGCGCCGATCCGCTGCCTGCGACCGAACTCCTTCGGATGGCCGCACCATCCGACCATCCAGCGGCAAATCGAGGGTCTTGGTGGCGACGCCGCTTCCTTCTGTCGTTCCGCCAACTCCCAAGGGACGGCCCGCTGTCAGTACCCCCTTCGGACCTGGCGCGGAGGCAGCCGAGACGCGGGTCGGTGCAGTCGCCCGAAGGCCATCAATCGGCGCGAGCTCACCAAGTGGGCAAGGAACGCTGTCAGGGCAGGGGGCAACAGCCTGGAAGGAGCCGGTCCGGCATATCCCTTCCCGTGCGCCGGTTCGGTTCGAAGCATCCGCAGCAGAAGTCGCGTTGAGCGGCGACGAGGCGATCGAGAGCACCACTTACCTGGCGCGGCTGCTGCTTTGGCCGGATGCCCAAGCGCGGCTTCGAGGGACCGGCAGGACGGGGCCGGCGGCCCGTCGAGCTTGATTCCACGGCCTGCGAGCCTGATCCGCGCCGATTACGCTGGAGGAAGGGTTGAACCCGCTCGACTTCGGCTCCAAGTGCCGAAACGCTGTCCGAAACGGCATCTGAGCGCCGTCCGCAACGGCATCTGAGCGAAGCCTCGGCAGGGAGGCGCAGCGCATGGCTCACGAGCAGATCCCGGGTATAGATCTCACTGCGCGGCCGAGTGGGGACGGGTGCGCGGAATGCCTGGCAGGCGATGGACCGGGGTGGTGGTTCCACCTGCGGCGCTGCGCGGCGTGCGGGCACATCGGATGCTGTGACTCCTCGCCCTCGCAGCACGGCACGAAGCACGCACAGGCGGCCGGGCACGCCCTCCTGACGAGCTTCGAGCCTGGCGAGTCCTGGTTCTGGAACATCGAGACCGAGCAGTACTACGAGGGTCCGCCACTGACACCGCCCACCTCACACCCCACCTCGCAGCCGACCCCCGGGCCGCAGGACAAAGTCCCGGCGGACTGGCAGCTCCACCTGCACTGATCCGATCCTGAGCGCATAGATCAGTGGGAGTGATCACCCCCGTTTGACATGCTTCGACGGGGTGACAGGGTGGTACGTGGGGCAAATTTGAGAGGCTCCGCATGACACGCGATTCGGCATGGCGTTCTGCAGCGCGACAACTGCCGCTCAGGCTCACGGTCGGCACATTCTTGCTGAACTCCGGGCTCTCGAAACGCGGTGCGGACGAGGCCACCGCCAAGATGCTGCAGCAGTTCGCCGCCACGAGCTACACGTTCCTGGGCAGGTACGACAGTCAGAAGTTCATCCGGCTGCTCTCCGCCGGGGAGCTCGCCATTGCTGCCACGCTGCTCCTGCCGGTCGTCCCTGCCGCTGTCGCCGGGGTTGTGCTGACCGCATTTTCCATTGGCACCCTCGGGCTCTACCTGCGTACGCCAGGGATGCGGGAGGAAGGCAGCCTGCGCCCGACCGAGCAGGGAACTGTGCTCGCCAAGGACGTCTGGATGCTGGGCATCGGCGTCTCTCTCATCGCCGAGGGCGTGAACGAACACCGGTGACGCACCACGAGCACGTCGGCCCACCACTGCCGTGCGCGCTGCGTGGCCCGCCATCGGACCCATCCTGGTTGAAGGGGCAAGTCAGGGGCGCACATGGCCATGACCAAATGGTTCTTCGAGCCCGGTCATACCGCGGCGGAGTTCCGTGCCAGGCACATGATGGTCACCTACGTGCGCGGGCAGCTCAAGAACGTGCACGGCTTGCTGGAGGTCGACCCCGACACGCCGGAGAAGGGTCGCGTCGAGGCGACGGTCGACGCCACCCAGGTGTACACCGGTCAGCCCCAGCGTGACGCCCACCTCCGCAGCGCTGACTTCTTCGACGTCGAGCACCACCCGACGTGGACGTTCGTCGGGTCGAGCATTCACCAGGTGAGCGGAACCGAGTTCGAGGTCACCGGAGATCTCACTGTACGTGGCGTGACGCGCCCCGTGACCTTCGACGTCACGTACTTGGGAGACTGGGACACCCCTTGGTGGGAGGAGGGGCGTGACCTCGGGCCCCGGCGCCGCGCCGGCTTCCTCGCCAGGGCGCGTATCAATCGACATGACTTCGGGGTGAGTTGGAACGATGTCGTCGACCGCGGTGGAGTGGTCGTCAGCCCCATGGTCGATGTCATGGTCGACGTCGAGGCCGTCCTCGAGCCCAGCGAAACGGCCGCCTGAGCACGACCGGCTCGGGCAACGTGCCGCCACGGTGACCGGGGGGTGCCGCCTTCGGGGTGCCGTCCATGTTCCTGGCTTGATTCATTTCGGCCCGCCCGCGTCGCGTGTGCGGAACGGACGTCACCCCCAGCACGGTGGGCGAGGACGGCCACGACCCGGCGGGAGGCGGACTGGTCCGGGGGTGTGGGCGTGTCCGCCGTGCGCTCCAGGCGGAGCGAGCAGCTGCGCAGGGCAGTGTCCCGAGCAACAGGATCCCCGCCCGCCCGCCTGCACGCTCGCACCGCAGGCCAGGGGGGTTGCTGCACCGATGGCATCACGGCGGGCGCGATTGCCGGATGCCTCGTAGGTTGAAACCGGATGCCTCGTAGGTTGAAAGAGGAGAACCGCCGGCCAAGGGAGACGGGCGGGGATTACATGACGTCACCGGAGATCGACTACGGGGCGCTGTTCACCGCGACGCCGAGCCCCTACCTGGTGCTGGACCCAGACCTGATCATCGTGGATGTGAACCGGGCGTACCTGGAAGCGACCGGGCGCACCCGGCTTGACCTGCTCGGGCAGTACATCTTCGACGCGTTTCCCGACAACCCTGCCGATCCTGACGCGGACGGCGTTCGGAACCTGAGCGCATCGCTGCACCGTGTCCTGGCCTCACGGGCGGCGGACACGATGGCTCTGCAGAAATACGACATCCCCGTGGCCAGCCGGCCAGGGGAGTTCGAGGAGCGGTGGTGGTCACCGATCAACACCCCTGTCCGCCGCCCGGACGGGACGGTGGCATGGATCATCCACCGGGTCGAGGACGTGACCGCCTTCGTCCACTCCCGCCGCACGCGCCAACAGCAGGAAGCGGGGGCACTGAGCAGGCGGGAAGAGGAAATGGAGACCGAGCTGTACGCCCGGTCCCGCGAACTGCAGCGAGTGGTCGAAGAGCTGCGCCATTCCCACGCCCGCGAACGTCAGATCGCCCTCACCCTGCAGGCGGCCATGATGCACGCCCCGGACCTGGAACGGCACCGGGACGTGGTGGTGCGCTACCTGCCCGCCATCGGGTCGCTGAACGTGTGCGGCGACTGGTACGACGTCGTCGACCTGCCCGCCCATCGCTTCGCCGTCGCTGTCGGTGATGTCGTCGGCCACGGGCTGGAAGCTGCCACGGTCATGGGCATGCTCCGCAGCGCCCTGTCCGCCGCGACTCGGGCCGTTGACGGCCCTGCCCAGGCGCTGGAGGTGCTCGGGCTGTACGCACGTTCCGTCGTCGGGGCACTGGCCGCCACTGCCGTCAAGGTGCTGATCGACACGAGCAGCCGCGTGATCACCTACAGCAGTGCCGGCCACCCTCCCCCCGTCCTCCTGCATCCCGACGGGACGCATGAGTTCCTGGACCAGGCCACCGACCCGCCACTGGGCGCCCGTCCCGAACACCTTCCCCGCCCCCAGGCCAGTCTCGGATACGGGCCGGACGACACCCTGGTGCTCTACACCGACGGGCTCATCGAACGCCGTGGCGAAGACATCGACGTCGGCCTGACCCGTCTGACCGACGCCCTCTCCCGCTTCGGCCGACTGGACCCTGACCCCCTGGCCGACGCGCTCCTCGCCCATCTCGGGCTCAGCAGCGGTGCCCGCGATGACATCGCCCTGGTCATCGTCCGCCTCTGACCGTCCCGCCACTCAGCTTGACGTCCACCCGGGGCTTCGTCGCCTCGGCCGGAGGAGTGGATGCAGGCGGCGGTGTCCTGCCAGGCGTACAGGCTGTTGCGGTGGGGCAGCGGCTGGACGCGGACCAGGGTGAGCAGGAGGGCGGCGGCTGCGCGCCGGGCCGGGTGCGGAGTAATCGGCGACGGTGACGTCCTGGGGGACGGCTTGTTCCTTGACGTCCAGGAGCCGGGGGACGTTGATGACCGTGCCGGCGGGTGAGGAGGGTGTGCCCGTCGGGCTGTGAGGGGATTGTCCGGAGATAGCTTGGTTTGTTCTGTGCGTAGGCGACTGTGGTCGCGTCCAGGGTGACGACGGCCCCGGTGGTGTCCATCGCCTGCACCCGCACTTCTTGCTCAGGGGTCCCGCCGGGCGCCGGGCAGTCGTCGACGCCGGCGGGCCGGGTGTGCGGGGGTCGGCCTCTCGGCGCTCATGGCCGGAAACAGAAACGGAACCTATGGTTCCGTGACATCCGCCACAGCGGTTTCAGGTATCCAGGAGGGCGGATAGTAGATGTCCCGGTGATGACATGACCGTATTTGTCCACCTCGGTGCGGACATACCGTGCGCGGCGTTCCGGGAGTATTCGGCTCGTTCGGTGCATGTGTCTGCCTGTCGAGCGCGCAGGGCTTTTTGACGGGGTGTCAATAGGTTCGGGAGGCTCACGCGTGCGGGCCTGCATGCCCGTACGCCCGTGGCAAGGGCGGTCCGCACTACGATCGGGAGTAGTAGTGGGTGCTCGTTGCCCTCCTTGTGCAGCGGTCCTAACAATGGCTGCCCGCAAAGGCGTCCCCGCAGGTCACGCGCAGAACGGGCCGGGCCATCCGCTCGCGGTGGCGCTCCGCGACGACGAGTGAGGTCACATATGAGCAAGCACCGCCGAACGACGCACTACCGGAAGGTGACCATCGCTGCCGTCGCCGTGGCGGCCGTGGGTGTGCCCTCTGTCGCGATGGCCTGTATGGACCCGCAGGGGACGCAGGACGGCCAGTGGAAGAGTGCACATTCCGGGCAGCAGTGGGACGGGGACGAGTCCGGCCGGGAGTGGCACGGGGACGAGTCCGGTCGGCAGTGGCACGGGAACGACCGGCAGTGGGACGAGGACAAGCGGAGCCGGAAGCCGGCTGCGCCCGAGTCGCAGACCCCCACCACGAAGCCGGCCGCACCCAAGCCGGCCGCACCCAAGCCCGCTGCACCCAAGCCCGCCGCGCCGAAGCCCGCCGCGCCGAAGCCGGCTGCGCCCAAGCCCGCCGCGCCGAAGCCCGCTGCGCCGGCGTCCGGCAAAGTCGCCCGAATCGTGGCACTCGTCAACAGTGAGCGCAGCAAGGCCGGATGCTCCCCGGTGACGTTGAACGCGAAGCTGACCAAGGCCGCGCAGGATCACAGCAAGGACATGGCAGCCCACCAGAACATGTCCCACACGGGCTCCGACGGATCGGACCCGGGTGAGCGGATCACGCGTGCCGGCTACGCCTGGAGTACGTACGGCGAGAACGTCGCCTACGGTTACGCGACCCCCGAGAGCGTCATGGCGGGCTGGATGGACAGCCCCGGCCACAAGCGCAACATCCTCAACTGCGAGTTCAACGAGATCGGCGTCGGCCTCGCGCAGCCCGGCAATTACTGGACGCAGGACTTCGGCACGGCGTAACAGCTGGCACTGCGAAGCCGGGAGCGACAGCGTCATGCCCCTGCCGTGATCAGACGGCGGGGGCGGCTTCGCCCTTCACCGCACGCTGTCCTCCCGGTCCGTGAAAGGATCTTCTCCCACGACGGACAGGGACCGACCGCAATGACCACGGAAGAAGCCCTTCAGCTGCTGCGGCGACTCGGCCGAGAGCGCGCATTCGGTCGGCACGTCGGATCGGACCGTCTCATCCAGGCAGGACTGGAGGCGCTCCTCGCCGGAGTCGAAAGCCCGTCGATTCCGCGCCTGGCCGGCCTCGGGCGACGTGAAGAGCCCGAAGCCGCGGAGCTGTTCGACGCGGCGCTGGAGGAACTGGGGCTGTTCTTCCGGCCTCCGACGGACCCCGTCGAGGCGAAGTGGGCCATGGCCTACTGGATCGCTGAACAAATCTCGGACGGCTCACTCGACGCGGCTACGGGCTCCTGGCTCATCTGGGCCGAAGCCGCCGATGCCCTGGGGAACCCCGAGGAACTGCAACCCCTCGTGCAGTGCGCCATGATGATCAACAGCTGGGATGCAGACTGGGACGTCTCGATCGAGGTGCTCAAGGCAGACGCCATCCAGACAGCTCAGGACCTGCTGAGGAACCGACGGACGGACTGACGATTCGTCCCGCGCCACACCGGGGGCGAGGCCGTCACGTTCTCATCGCGCCGGTGAGGCGGTAGGTATGTGTTCAGGGCGTGGTCGTCGGTCACGAGATGAGGTTGGCCTTCACAGTTCTAGGGCCTTCACCTGCTGGGATGGCGATTGACGACCGGTCTGCCCACGGTCATAGTGTCCCCGGCCGAGGAAGATCGGCCTGATCAGGGGTGGGGACACATGCACGGCAGCACGGAGACCGAATCGCCGCGTTCACGCGTGCGCGAACTGGTGAGAGCGGGACACTTCGCGCAGGCGCGGCGGGTGGCGCGCAACGATCTCGACGGACCGGCGGTATAGGCGGACTCCGAACTGCATGTCCTGCTTGGCCGGGCGCATGCGGCCGAGGACGACGACGACCACGACGACGCTGCGGAACGCGTCTACCGCAAGGGCCTTGACGCGTTCCCCGACGATCTCGATCTTCTGGCGGCGTACGCGGAGCTGTGTGTGAGGAGCGATCCGAACGAGCGGCCCGTCCGTGTCAGGCGGGGACGTGAACTCCTCGAGCGGCTTCGAGACATCGCGCCCGACGCGCCGCAGACCCGGCGTGTCCTCCAGACGGCCGGGGGCGGCGAGAGAGCGTCGCGGGGACCGTCCCCGGCGCGGACACAGCGTCACGACGCGAAGGCCGCACTCGCAGCCTGTCCGGTGCAGGTGGCCCGTGACAAGGCCGTTGCCCACGCAGACGCCGAGCCGCACGTGGAGCGGGTGCTGGTGCTCGCCGAGACGCTCACGGCCCTGGACCACCCGGGCCGTTCGGCGCTGCGGGTGCTGCTGCTCAGGCCGGCGGCGAGCGACCTGGTCGCAGCCGTGGCAGCAGGCGCACTGCTCCTCGCGATGCCGGCGTGGGACCTGGCGCCGTGGTGGGGCTTCGCGGCCCTGCTGTGCGGTGCGCCGAAGCTGCAGCTCTCGCGGGTACTGCGCGCGGCGCGGCGCCGGGCCGCGGCACGCTGGCTGCCACCGCTCGGTGCGTCAGCTGGTGATGCTGCGGTTCAACTGCCGCCTGTTCCGGCCAGATCCGTGCGGGACCGGGCGATCGGCATCGCCGCCGTTTCCGTGGTGCTCGGCGCGGCCGCTGTATCAGCGGTCTGGTCGTACGACCGCTCCCTGGAGTACCCGCGCTATGAGGTGGCGGCTCCGGAACGCTTCGGCGATCTGGACCTGCTGACCGACACCGCGGTGAGCAGAGTCGTCGAGGGATTGATGGACGAGAACCCCTTTCCCGACGCGGCGCAGAGCTTCCACTTCGTGTATGGCACCGAGGAACGCCCGCTGGGAGCCGTTGTCGTGGGCGGGGTGGGCGATTTTCACGATGTGTCGTACGACGTCGTACGGCAGTTCCGCGCGGGCTTCGAAGCGGGCAGCAGCGGGACCGTTGAAGCAGTGTGGCGGCCCGACCCCGGACGCTACGGCGGAGCCACGGAGTGCATGTGGCTGGACCAGGACGTCGAAAGCGCACGTGCCGCGTGCACCTGGGCCGACAAGGGCAGCATCGGGCTGGTCCTCTCCCGAGGTGACGGTATCCGTCAGAGCGACGCGCAGGTCGCGGAGACCGCCCGTGACCTGCGCGAGGCGATCCTGCACCGGGACGCCGAACGGACCAGCGGATAGACGGACACGCACAGGAATTGGATCGTGGGAGCCCGTGGCGCTGGAGCGTCAGGACTCTCCGGCCCAGTTTTCGGGGAACAGCGGCGTCGGTATCACCAACGCGAACACGACCTGGGCCGTGACCTGGTACTGCATGGGTTCCGCGTGGCTGCCGAACGCGAGTGGCCATGGGCAGGCGGCCAGCGGCGGGATGAGGAAGACGCGGAACTGATGTCTGTCCATCCGGTCGTGCACCGACACTGCGAAAACGGCGATGAGCAGGGTGGGTATCCCTATGAGGAGGGGCAGCCCGCTGAAGCCGAGTGCCATGTTCTCCATGAAGGCGTCACTGGTCGAGGCAATGGCCACCCATGCCGCGGTGTGAAGCATCAACCAGGTCAGTGCGCACCTGCCCATGCGCATCAGTACGCGTCGCATCCCGGGAGCCGTCCCCTGTGCCTGTCGCATCAGCATCTCCTTCGGGCCCCAGGCGTTTGTGCGACTGCGACTGCGACTGCGACTGTGGTCCGCCGCCCCGCTAGATTATTTGAACGTGTTCAACCTAGACGGTGGGCGGCTTCCTGCGCCATCTCTGTCCCAGCCACCTCGAGCATGCTCAGCGCTGAGCGGTTGGCCATTGGGTGATCTTTGGCAACGAGGGCCGAGGTGGGCGTCACACTGCTGGTGGTGATCAGTGGCGTACGCCCAGGTATGCATCGTGCTCGGCGTAGTGGATGACTGCCTGGCACTTCTCCTCGGCGCTTGGCTGGGCGCCGTCCCGCCAGGATGACCACACTTCGAGGACGTCCTGGGCCAGTTCGACCTCGAGCAGGTAGGCAAGGCCCTGCACCGGCGCGTCGAGTGACCCGACGGCGGCGTCCGAGGTGGCCGTCCAGGGCTGCGCCGCGTGGATGATCCCTTCGGCCGGCTGATCGTCAAGGAACTGCAGAAGGTCCAGGAGAGTAGGCATACGAGAGCGAAAGGTAATGCAAGGGGCCGGTTGTGATGTGCCTGCCGGCCTGGATGGTCGCCGGCTCCGCCCGAGCTGTCTGCTTGTCTGCCCGCACCGATGCCCAACTCGGCCTGCTGAGGACCTGCTGTGACGGGATCGAGTCGGCAGTCCGGTTCAGAACAGGCAGAGCGGGTTGACGGGAGACCCTGTACCACCGGGCAGTGGCAAGGGGGCGACGACAAGAAGGAACTCCCACGTGCGCAGTTCGCGACACATTCGGGAAAGACCCTCCACGAGCGGCCAGTCGAGAAGTGTCAGGCCCATCGCGGTCAGTCCGATCTGGTGCAGGGGGAGTGGGACGCGGGGATGAGGCGACGGGAGTGCTTCGATGCAGTCGCCGGCGTAGAGAGCGGCCTCACGGTGATGCAGCCATTCAACGCACTCCACAGCCAGACCAGCTCGGTCGGCCAGTTGCTGGGGCCCGTCAACGGCTTCACGGGCTTCCAGGCCCACCCGGACCAGGACTGCGTCCCCGCTCTCGACCCTGACTTCCTGTAGTGCCTCCGCCGCCTCCAGGTCGGCCGCCGTCACGACGTCAGATGAAGCGAGCCATTCCACTCCGCGCGCACGTGCGACGTCCAGCAGAATCCCTCGAGTGAAGATCCCTCCGCGTTGGGCGTGGACCGAGCCGAACACCAGGCCGTGTGGTGTGAGGATTTCCTCGATATCGCGGCCGTTGTAGCACGTTCCTTCCCAGTGGACATGCGCGACAGCATCGATATGGGTGCCAAGCCCGTGCACGTTCAGTCCCACGTAATCCAGCGCCGCGGTCTCCGGCCTGTGCGGGTCGCGGGTCACCAAGTGCAGCACCGGCTGAGGATTGGTGGGCCCCTGCCTCGTCGACAGATCCCGGGCAAGAGACACCGATCTCCCGGTCCGCACCAAAGCAGCAGCCCGGCGCCGTTTCTCCTCCGTGATGAAGTTCAGCGTCCCCAGCTCGTCGTCCACACCCCACCGCCCCCGGTTCGAGCATCGCTCGAAAAGCGCGGTGACCTCATCACCCTCCACCTGCACCGTCCTCTGCCGAGTGCTTCGCCTGCCCGAGTAACTGCACCGCAACCATCGCGGGCCCTCACCTTGGTGCCTCTCGAGTCCGCCCACATACTGGCCTGCGATCTCACGCAACAGGCGATGCCACTCCGGCCAGGACGCGCATGGCTGTTGTGCCACCAGCGTCGAAGAACGGCCCCTCACCTGGAGAGGTCTTGCTGTGACGTTCCGGATCGAGCCGGGCGTGTGCCGATCACCGGGTACTGGGAGATCGTCGACCCCTACAGGGCCCCTGCAACGGCAGTTGTCGACAGCCGCCTCGAGCACGCACAGCTTCGCGCGCGCCGTGGGCTCAGTAGCGAACGGGCAGGGTGAGCAACCCCCGGGCACGCATCGAAGGTCGCCACCGCAGTTCGCCGTACGGGACGTCGAGCTCCAGCCGCGGAAACCGTTCCAGAAGCGCGGCCAGCGCGATCTCGGTTTCCATCCTGGCAAGCGGTGCGCCCAGGCAGTAATGGATGCCATGGCCGAGGGCGAGGTGACCAGTGGCGTCGCGGCCGATGTCGAGGCGGTCGGGTTCGGTGAAGCGGTGCGGGTCGCGGTGGGCGGCAGCGAGCGAGAGCAGGACAGTCTCGCCCGCCGGGATCACGACGCCGCCGATGGTGATGTCCTCGACGGGGAAGCGGCGGATGGCCAGCGGAACGGGGCCGTCGTAGCGGGCCAACTCCTCTACGGCACCGGCCAGTCGGTCGGGGTTGGCGCGCAGCGCGGCGAGCTGGTCGGGGTTGTTGAGCAAGGCGAGGGTCGCGTTGCCTATGAGGTGGACGGTGTTCTCGTATCCGGCGAACAGGACGAGGAAGGCCAGGGACATCAACTCGTCTTCGCTCAGCCGGTCTTCCTCGTCGCGTACCGCGATCAGGCCGGAGAGCAGGTCATCGGCCGGCTCCGCACGCTTGCGGGCGATGAGCCCAGTGAAGAACGCCAGCATGCTGCCGACGGCTTCCTTCGCCCGGGACGGCTGCGCCGGGTTCGGGGCGACCAGGGCGTCGGTCCAGGCCCGGAAGTCGCGTCGGTCTTCCGCTGCCACGCCGAGCAGGTCGCAGATCACAGTGATCGGCAGCGGTGCGGCGTACGCGGCGATCAGGTCGGCGCTGTCCTGCTGGGCGATGGCGTCCAACAAGCGGTCGGCTGTCTTCCGGACAGGCTCGCGCAGTTGAGCGATGCGGCGCGGGGTGAACGCCTGGGAGACCAGCCGCCGGATACGGGTGTGGTCCGGCGGGTCCATGTTGAGCAGATTCGCGTCCAGCGCCGGCGGCAGTGCCATCCCTCGGT
This sequence comes from Streptomyces sp. NPDC043812, assembly GCF_056436245.1. Taxonomy (NCBI): domain Bacteria; kingdom Bacillati; phylum Actinomycetota; class Actinomycetes; order Kitasatosporales; family Streptomycetaceae; genus Streptomyces; species Streptomyces sp. NPDC043812. The sequence continues at coordinate 104,833 of NZ_JBWKCY010000022.1, read as the reverse complement.
AGCCTCCGGGTGCCGCGTTGCGCTTGTCCAGGGAGAGCCGGGGATCTGCGAGTGCCTGGCGTACGTCGTCATAGCGGGTGACCAGCCAGGCCGGCAGCCCGTCGGTCCCGGTGAAGGGGTGGACGGGCCCGGCCTCGCGGAGGCGCGCGTAAAAGGCGTAGGGGTCGGCCATCATGTCGCTGGTCTGATCATGTAATGCCATGGGCACACCCTAGACAGCCGTCGCCTCGGCCTCTCAAGTACCCAGCTCCTGCTCGGCCTGCTGGTGGCGACGGATCTTCGTGAGGGCGAACAGCGGGGGAGGGTGATCGAGGGAGCGTTACGGGCGGCGTCCCCATGCGGAGATCATCGGGGCGGTGGCCAGGTCCAGGCGTCCGGTGGCGACGTTCGCCAGGTGGCGTCGATCTCCTCGTCTGTGGCGAGCCCTTCCGCCACCAGGCGGCGGCGGATCTGCCGCACAGTGGCAGCCTCGAGGACGGCACATGCCGGCGAGGTGATCGGGAAGTACGCGTCGGCCTGAACATCGTCCAGACCGGCCTGCCGCAGCAGCCTGGGCAGGGTTCGCCCGTAGGCGAGGTCCGCGCCGTGTGCTGCCATCAACGTGCGAAAGCCGGATCGCAGCCGGTTGGCGAGCTGCTGTTCGGGACCCGACTCGTCCGGACACAACAGCGGCTGCAACCCCGGGTCGGCGTCCTCCAGGAGCAGCCAGCCGCCGGGCCGCAGCGCCTGGACCATCTGGCGCAGCGCCTCGGAGCGGTCGGTGACGTGTACCAGGACCAGTCGGGCGTGGACGAGGTCGAAGCCCCCGGGCGGCGGCGGTTCGGCTGCCACGTCGTGGCGAAGCACCTCGATCACGCCACCAGCGAGGTCCCGGGTCCAGGACAGGTCGATGTCGGTGGCGATCACGGTTCCCTCGGGGCCGACTCGCTCGGCCAGCGCGAGGGGTACGGACGGACCGCCGGCACCGACCTCCCAGCACCGCATGCCGGCAGCGATCCCGAGCTGGTCGATGTGCCGGAACGTCACCGGATCGAACAATTTGCTGAGGGCGTCGAATCGGATCCCTGCTTCGGATTGCCGGTTGTCCAGCAGGTAGCCGTGATCTGTGTCGTGCTCGGCCATGTGGCGATTCTGGCAGAGGGCAGTCGGGCCCCGGTTGCGGGTTTCTGGGCCCGCGGTCTCCTGGACAACCTCTGGAGACCACCACCCCGGCCCGTGCCGGATCGGCCCGCCAATCGAAACGCTCGGCCCTGGCAACTCGGACGCCAACCCGCCAACCAGAACGCTCAGCGCAGGTCCACTGAGGCAGCGCGCCGGCCTCGGTCACATCGAGGCTGGGCAGCTCATCCCGGCGTTCGCCGTCCTCTGCACGGTCGACGGCGCGCTCTTCATGAGCCTCTTGCGGCGAGCGACCTTCCTTCAGCGCCGCGGTAGACAGGGGTGCTACCAGGGTCGGGTCAGCGTTGCCCCCACTCCCGTTCCCCTGAGAAGAACCGAACCGATCACCGTTCTCCCAGGTCAGCCGGCCCACTGCGACAAAGCCGGGTTCTCTGCACCGAATTGGATGTTGTTACGCCGCACGCCGACGTAATATGCGCTGATAGCTTTTAGCTATTACCTGTTGCTGCTGTGGCTGATGATGCGGGAGGGCTTGATGGTTGCGGACGTAGTCAGGACCTGGGCGGCGGGCTGGGCTGTATCACGACGGACGCCGCCGCCTGTCGAGAAGCCCTGGGGGTTCTACATCGCGGTGGCCGACAATCCCGCCGAGGTGGGACGCCACGTCCTGCCCGAGGCCGACGAGGCGCTGATCCGCAGCGCCGCTGCCTCGGTGACCGTGCCGCGGACCTGGATGAAGATGCCCGCAGAGCCGCAGGAGATCGAGCCCTGGCTGCTCCCGGGCTGGGTGGCGGCCTACGAAGAGACCGGACATCTGATGGCAACCGACCTCACGGCCACGAACCCGGTCGCGCCCGAGGGGTACACCGTGGCCGTGGAGACGGTCGGAGCCGTCGTCTGCGTGCGGGTGCTGGACGCAGCGGGCGAGCAGGCGGCCAAAGGCCAGATGGCGGTGCTCGGGGAGGCTGCTGTCGTGGACCGGGTGCTGACCGAGGACGCCCATCGGCGGCGCGGATTGGGGCGGTTCGTGATGCGCACGCTCGCCGACCACGCCCTGGACGCGGGCGCCGGCCTCGGCGTCCTCGGCGCGACTGATGCCGGGCGGGCGCTGTACGAGACGCTGGGCTGGAAGAAGCACGCCACCCTGGCCGAATGCATCTACCGGCCCTGACGCCCGAAGCATCAGCCGCACGAGGAATGCCACAGAGATGCCCTGCTCCGGAAATTCCCTTCAGAGGTTCCGCACCCCAGTACGCGCCCCCACCGGGTGCGGCCCTGTTGACCTCGGGGGCGTTACTTGGCCGAAGCGGATCGGCAGGTTCGGGCCCAGCGGCGCCGCGCGGTGAGGTCGGCCATACCCCTTCGGCCTCCAGCAACAGTTGGGAAGTGGTTGAGCGACGCGTTCGGGCCGGCGAGGACTCGGCGCGAGGGGCGAGGGGCGAGGGGCGAGGGCACGGCCACGATCTCGTGCAGGCCGAGATTCACGCACAGGTCGTAGGCGGGCGCCCGACAATCGCCGGCTGCACGTAGAGGGTTCCGGCCGCGCTTCCGTGATGGCTACGCCACGGGACGATCCTCGTGGTCCTGGTATCCGCCCTGCCGCCTGAGCGGCGCGGGGCTCTGTCGGGGAGGGGGACTCGGAGTCGGCGGCAGGCGGAGCCTTCACGGAAGCGCGGTCAGAACCAACCGCACTGCCGGCCCCGCCTGGGGGGCGTTCAGCCCACGCCCCGCTGCAGCATGACTCAAACCAGTTCGGGCTGCGATTCGGGCTGCGGTTCGCGTCGCGGTTCCGGCAGATGCGCCGACGCGGCCTTCCGTTCCCACAGCTTGGTGGTCCGTATGAAGCCGTAGACCACTGAGGTCGTCCCCAGAATGAGCAGCGGCCCGAACACCCACGGATATGCGGCCATCTCCATCGACAGATAGCGATACGACGCCAGGAACGCAGCGAACACTGCGGCGCCGTAGACGACCAGCAGGATTCCCGGCCGGTCCCAGCCGCGGTCGAGCGAGCGCAGCGCCGTGTCGATCGTGAGCGTGAACACCACACCGGCGACGATGTCCGCGCCGTAGTGGTAACCGAAGCCCAGCGTTGCGCCGAGCGTGGCGATAAGCCAGAACGTGCCTGCGACTCGCAGAGCCCGTGGGCCCTTGCGGGAATGAATGAAGATCGCGGTGGCCCACGCTGTATGCAGGCTGGGCATGCAGTTGCGCGGGGTGATCCCGTCGAAGGGCATCGGGTGCGGGGTGGTGACCTGCGGCAGCGTGTCCGGCCACAGGTTGGCCGCCGCCCAGTGCCCGCCGTCGGCGCCGTAGGCGAAGACCGGTCCGACCACCGGGAAGATCATGTAGAAGGCCGGCCCGAGCAGACCGATGACCAGGAACGTGCGCACCAGGTGATGGCCGGGGAAGCGGCGCTCGACCGCCACGTTGCGCAGCTGGTACAGCGCGACGACGACCGCGGCCACCGCGAGCTGCACATAGACCCAGTCGAGAACGCGGAAGCCGACCGGGCCGGTTGCCTCGACGATCCGGCCCACCAGCCACGACGGGCTGCCCAACGCACGATCGGCGGCTGCCATGTACTGGTCGAGCACCATCGGACGGGACTTCGACGTGATCAGCAGCCAGGTGTCGCCGGTCTTGCGGCCGGCCACCAGCAGCAGGCCCAGTCCAACGCCTTTCAGCAGCAGGACACGTTCCCGGCCGGTGCGGCGCGTGACAGCAATGACGGCATGGGCCAGGACCACCCACAACGCGCCGTTGCCGGCCATCATCGGGGCGCCGATCGACCACCGCACGAGCCAGAAGACGACGTCGATGCCGATCGCGGCGCCGACCGCGACGAACCGCTGCCGCCAGGTGAGCACCACCATCATCAACGCCATACCGGCGTACAGCAGCGGCCCTGACTTGGGAGCGAGTATCACCTCTCGCACCTGGTTGGTCATCGGCCCCGGCACGCCGTACCGACGCGCGGCGATCTCCAGTGCGATGAGGAATCCGAGACCCACCACACTCGCCGCGACCCACAGCAGGACGCGTGGTTGACGCCATGCAGCCAAGCGCAGGCTGCCGTCCCCTCGCGAAAACCTTCGCGTTACCGTAGATATCAATTTTTCAACCGATTTGTGATATTTGAACGTGATCATTGAGAGAGCTCGAACATATTAGCGGAGCGGGTGGGTTTCGCCCATCGCCGGTACGTCATGAAGCGGCGATCGGCTTCCCATCGCCCGCCGCCACGGCGGGACATGAAACGCGGCGCGGCCCCGCGACTGGGGCGGCGCAGGCGGCTCGGTGGACGGGAGGGCGGGTGTCGGGTCGGGGCTTGACGGCGCCGGTGGCGATGCCGTGGGCAGCGCGAGCGACACCGGCAGCGGATTGCCGCCGACGAGAGTGCTCGGACTGGCCAACTGCGGGGTTCTGCCCGCGCTTCCGTGATGACCACACCACGGGACGATCCTCGTCCGGGCCCGGCAGCTGCCGCGCTACCGCCTGAGCAGGGCGGGGCTCTGTCGGGGAGGGGGACTCGGAGTCGGCGGCAGGCGGAGCCTTCACGGAAGCGCGGTCAGAACCAACCGCAGCGCTCAGCCGCAATGTCGTGACCGAGCATCGGCGCAGTGGCCGTCGCACCCGACATGCAAGGCCAGGGGCCGGCTCGGCTCGTCGTCACAGCGGCACTTGACCACGCGCGCACGATGGGTCCTCAGCACGCACTCCTGTTCTGCCGGCCTCCCCTCGTGCCGCTGTACCAGCGCCTCGGACGGCGTCCGCTCGACAAGGACGTACTCGTCGAACAACCCGAAACCCGCTTGGTGACCATGCCGCTGCGGACCATCGTGACGCCCCTGGCGACAGCGCGTACTGGCCTTCAGGGCCAGTGCGTCTGTTCTCCCTCCCGATGTGACGGACCCCTGCCGCAGCGGTGTCAGTTCTCGCTGGCATTTCGGCTCTGCGACGCAATGCCGTTGCTTGACTACTGAACTATCGCGGGCTGCAAGGTAATGACCTTGGCTGTGACCCGTCGTGTCGGGCGCCGGTCCCGGGTATTGATCCGGTAGGAGAGCTTCGAGGAGTACTTCGAGTCCGGACGCTTCAGGTGCCGGTCCGCCTCACGCAGGCGCCTGGCGCCGTTGTCAAGTTTCCGACACACCTTCGCCGCCAGCGCAACCAGGAACTCTTTGATCTTCGTGGGCGTGTCCGTGCACTGGCGGACCACACTGCGCCGTGCGTGCTTGAGGACCTTGACGAAGGAGATCCGGTCCGGATCGATTCCGTTGTCGTCGGCCAGAGCGGTGATGACCTGGGTGAGGCAGTGGTGTACGACCAGATGTGCCCAGACTTCCTGACGCACCAGATCCGGGTCGCCCGAGCGCAGGACCTCCGCCGGCCCGCGCTGGAAGGTCTTGATCTGCCGGAACGCCGACTCCGCCTCCCATCTCGCGTGGTAGAGCCCTGCCAACTCCGCCGCCGGACAAGCGTCCGGGTCCACCAGGTCGGTCAACAGCCTGACCACCTCGCCGCCGTCCACGCGGTACTCGATTACCCGGACCAGCACCCCACCGGGGTGCGCGCCTTTCTGCCCGGCCAGGTTCATCCTCGCCAGGTAGGTGCCGTCGGGCAGGTGCTCGACCGGACGCGCCGCGACACTTGAACGCGCCCGGATCAGCAGATGGGCCCCGGCCCCGGTGTATGTCTTCCACAGCGCCACCCCGGGAAAGCCCCGGTCCATGATGACCAGCATCCCGGCGGCCGAGTCGGCCATTTTGATCGCCAGCTCCGGCTCGCCACCGCTGAATCCGCCCACCGCCGCGTCGATCTGCGCGTGCGTGCCGCACTCGGTCAGCGTCACCACCCGCGCCTGTGGGAACCCCGCGGGCTGTCCGTTCTTGACCGGCCCGCCGAACGCGGCCCGGTTGACCGTTGTGTCCGGCGCATCCAGCACGAACCCGTCCACCGCGGCCAGGCGCATCCCACGGTAGAAGGCGCTCTTCAAACCGACGGGAGCCAGCGGGCCGGCCAGCTCGCGGAACAACGTCTCCAAGACCCGCGGACCCAGACGCCTGCGCGCCCGCGTGAACGAAGATTTGTTGGGAATGTTCTCGCTCAACTCAGGTACAGCACCGACCAGTTGCTCGGCCACGTCGTCGTAGGAGTCCTGCTGGAACAGAGTCAGGGCGAGCGTGAAGTAGACCATGAACCCGGCTGGCAGGGCGCCGGACTTCTTGTCGCGAACCCCGCATCTCTCCAGCACGTCACCGACGAGCTCCGGCGTCACCCAGCGGGTCACCAACCCCAGTCGCACATGATCGGATATTCCCACCCAAGGATGCATGCCGGGTCCAACGACCCCATGCCCCCAACGTCACCGCGAACTGCTTGCCCTACTCAAACAACGGCATTGCTCTGCGACGAGCAAGTGCTGCCCGAACGTGGCGACAAACGGAGGCAGCTCCCAGTGGCGAAGCCACGGCCGTCAGGCCGGAATCCGTCCAGGCAGCCACGCCTGTGGGGTGATCTGCCTCACATGCTGTCACAGGGATCGATCAAGAGGTGTCTTGTGCCCGAACCCCTTGAAGCGGAGGAGACACCATGCTGGAAAACACCGATGTGGTCGTGATCGGCGGCGGATACGCCGGCGTCATGGCGGCCAATCGCCTGACACAGCGCGGCGACGTGACGGTGACGCTGGTCAACCCGCGCCCGTCCTTCGTCCATCGGGTCCGCCTGCACCAACTGGTGGGCGGGTCCGACGCCGCGGTCGTCGACTACCGAGAGGTACTGGCCGAGGGCGTCCGGCTGGTGGTCGACACCGTGGCACGGATCGACACGGCCGACCGCAGCGTGGCGCTGGCCTCCGGCGGCACGATCGGCTACGACTACCTGGTCTATGCGGTGGGCAGCGGCAGCGCCGACCCGCGTGTTCCCGGAGCGGCCGAGTTCGCCTACCCGATCGCCGGCCTGGAGGAGGCGCAGCGGCTGCGGCCGATCCTCGACGCCGCGCCCGCGACGGCCGCGGTGACGGTGGTCGGAGCCGGTCCGACCGGCATCGAGACCGCCGCCGAGCTGGCGGAGGCCGGCCGCGCCGTGACCCTGGTCTGCGGAGGGGTGCTCGGCCCGTACCTGCACCCGCGGGGTCGACGCTCGGTGGCCGGGCGGCTGGCCAAGCTCGGTGTGACCGTGCTCGACGGCCCCGACACGAAGGTGACGGCTGTGACCCGCGATGCCGTGCGGCTCGCCGACAACCGCGAGCTGCCGAGCAAGGTGACCATCTGGACCGCCGGCTTCGGCGTGTCGGATCTGGCCGTACGCAGCGGGCTGAGCACCGACGCCCTGGGCCGTCTGCTCACGGACGAGACGTTGACCAGCGTGGACGACGTACGCATCATCGCGGCCGGGGACTCGGCGGCACCGTCGGGCCTGCCGCTGCGGATGAGCTGCCAGGCCGCGATGCCCCTGGGCGCGCGGGCCGCCGACACGGTGCTCAGCCGGATCGCGGGTGAGCAGCCCGCGACCCTCAACCAGTCGTTCGCCGCCCAGTGCATCAGCCTGGGCCGAGGCGCCGGCATCTTCCAGTTCGCCAACCGGTCCGACGTCGCGGTGTGGTTCAACATCGACGGCCGCCTGGGCGCCAGGCTCAAGGAGTTCGTGTGCAAGGGCATCGTCAAGCACCTGGCCGACGAGGCACACAAGCCCGGTGCGTACAGCCTGCACCTCATCTCAGGAGGTGCCAAGCGTCAGCAGCTGCTGCAGGCCAAGCGCAGCGACGCACCCGCCACCGCTGAACGGACGGCCTAGCCAGGCACTCGTGGCCGATCCGTTCTGACCACAAGGGATCCGGAACGCATGTCGTGCGGCGACGCCCTTGTCACGGGCTCCGCAGCAAGCAGGCGCTCATCAGATGCACTTGAGCAAGGGATCGTCGTCAACTCGGCGTGTCACAGCCGTGCGCCGGGTTGTGGCCCACTGTCGACCGCACCCGACAGGTGGGGCAGATCGAACGGCTACTGGCGAAGGAGAATCTTGCTGTGGATGCACGCTTGAAGGCCGTCGGCAATCAGGGCCGGCCGCGAAGGAGAGGGGTCGAGATATGAGCGACCACGCCACCGACCCGGCGACCGAGACGTTCGTCGCCCACCGCAGCCTGCTCTTCACCGTCGCATACGAGATGCTCGGATCGGCCGCCGACGCCGAAGACGTCCTCCAGGAGACCTGGCTGCGATGGGTCAAGGTCGACCTGGCCCAGGTGAGCGACCAGCGCGCCTACCTCGTCCGGATCACCACCCGGCAGTCACTCAACCGACTGCGCGCAATGAAGAGCCGCAGGGAGGCGTATGTCGGCCAGTGGCTGCCCGAGCCGCTGCTCACCGCACCGGACGTCGCCCAGGACGTCGAGCTTGCCGAGAGTGTGTCGATGGCGATGATGCTCGTCCTCGAAACGCTGTCGCCGACCGAGCGCGCCGTCTTCGTGCTGCGCGAAGTCTTCGATGTGGGCTACGACGAGATCGCGGCCGCCATCGACAAGAGCCCCGCGGCCGTCCGCCAGATCGCGCACCGTGCCCGCCGGCACGTCGATGCCCGCCGCCCTCGCCAGGCGGTCTCCCCGAGGAAGACCCGGGCGGCTCTGGAGTCGTTCCAGCGCGTACTCGAGACCGGGGACCTGCAGGGCCTCCTCGACGTGCTCGCCCCGGAGGTCGTCCTCGTGGGCGACGGCGGCGGAATCAAGCAGGCCGCGCTGCGGCCGATCGCCGGCGCCGAGAAGGTGGCCCGCTTCATGATCGGCGGTCTCGGCAAGAACGCACTCCCGCTCACCATCACTCCCACCGTGGTCAACGGCAGTCCGGCACTGCTCGTGCACCGGGACGGAGAGATCGACGGCATCATGGCGATCCGGGTCGAGGACGCCCGCATCACCGGCCTCTACTACGTCCGCAACCCGCAGAAACTGTCCCGCGTCGAATCCGAGACCCCGCTCACGCTGCGATGAATTCGCGGTGGCGGCCTGGCCACTTCGGGCGTCACGTACGCGATGGACGAGGAGGGGGACCCGTCCACACCGACGCCGTCCCCGCCCAAGTCGGAGCAGCCTGGCAGGGGCGTAACAGCCGAGCATCCCCGCAACGACCGAGGGCGGCGCCTGGCGGACGAGCTGACCCTGCTCCGCGGATTTCGGGTGGGGTAAGACGAGCCGGTGCTGCGTCATCATCGGCCGGATCAGAGGGCGTTCAACCGGGCGCGTGTTTCTTCCGCTTCAGGGGACCGCATGGATTCGTACAGGGGCAGGGCCGCCTCCCAGTGTCTCCGCGCGACGGCTTCCTCACCCCGCTGGGCGGCGAGGCATCCAAGTTCGAAGTTGCCTCTGGCCGTACCCGAGCTGTCCCGGATCACCGCGTAGGTCGCCATCGCTCTGTCGATGTGTTCCTGTGCGGCGTCCACGGCGCCGGTGAGACGGTGCAGCGTGCCCAGTTCCAGTTCGGTCCAGGCCAGTCCGCGCCCGTTCCCGATTTCGCGATAGATGGACTGCGCCCGGTCGAGGTACGTCTGTGCCGCCTCGGTGTGGCCACTCACCCGATGAAGGGTGCCGAGTTCGACAAGCGCGTCGGCGATGTTGCGCCTGCCGCCGAGTTGCGTGAAGACCTGCAACGCGGCGGACAGGAGGGCCAGCGCCTCGTCGTGGTCACCGGTCATCCGTGCGACGATGCCGAGTTCACGATCGGCCCACGCCTGCCCGTTCAGATCGCCGGTGCGTTCGGAGATCTGCCGGGCCTCGTGGAAGTGTTGTCGAGCGTTCTCATGGGCGCCGGTTTGGCGGTGAATGGTGCCGAGCTCGCAGTGGATCCACGCCTGGTTGCGTTCGTTTCCGATCTCCGAGAACAGCGCGAGTGCCAGGTCCAGATGTTCGAGCGCGGTGCGGTAGTTGCCTGTCCGCCTGCCCAGCATGCCGAGCAGGCCCTCGTTGTCGGCACGGCCCCGTTTGTCGCCGGCCTGGTGGTACAGGGCGCCCGCTTGTGCCGCATGAGCCGCCGAGTCCTCGAACCTGCACAAATGATGGTCGATGTAGCCCAGTTCGGCATGACAGGCCGCCTGGCCGAGGACGTTGCCGAGTTCCGTCGAGATCGACAACGACCTGTTCGCATGTGAGCGTGCCAGGGTGTACTCGGACATGGTGCGCGCCATCCGGCCGAGCCAGAGATGGCAGGCAGCCTGCCCCGGCCGATCGTCCATGGCGACCGCGAGCTGCAGCGCTGCTTCGTTCAATGCCTCGGCCTCGGGGATGTTCCGGTGCAACCGCATGTAGTAGGAAATCCCGCTGACCAGTTCCCACGTGCCGTTCCACCGCCGGTCGATCGCCAGACGGATCACCGCGCGCAGATCATCGAAGTACACCGACATCCAAGTCAGTGCCTGCGTCTCGGTCATCGGCGGAACGATCGCGGAACCGAGGCTGGGAGGCGGGCTCGTGATCACTGGCGCGTTGATGAGCGCAGCGAGTTCGCAGACGACCTCCAGGCTCGTCCGGAAGAGCCGGGAAAGCGCTCGGTCCTGTTCGTGATCACCGTGGGGACCGCGGTCGTCGGCAAGCGCGAGCGCCCGGACCACGTCATGGAAGCCGTAACCGAACGGATCCGGCTTGTGGATCAGTCCCTGCCGGTGCAACTCGGTCAATGCCTCCTCGGCTTCCGCCGCGGAGACGTCCGCGAGGGTGGCTGCGAAGGTGGCGGTCACATGTGGCCCCGGGTAGAGCGCGGCACGGCGAAGGACGAGCCGCTCACGTGGTCGCAGGCGGCCGAACGAAGCGGTGAAGACATTGGCTCCTCGTCCCTGGTCCGGCATACGACCAGCCTGTGGTCCGACCCCGCCGACGAGCTGGTCGACGGCAAGCCGGATGGTCAGCGGCAATCGGTGGACCGCCGCGAGCTCATGGACGTCCCTTTCCGCCAACTGATACGACGCGCGTCGGACGATCTCACCGATCATCTGCCCGGCCTCTTCCTGGGACAGTCCCTCGAGTCTCAGGTGAAGGTCCGGGTCAATGCCGGCGATGAACCGACGAGCGGTCGAGATGACGAGACACCGGTGGGAGCTGGGCAGCAGCTGGAGTACCTGATCGGCTGTCACCACATCATCGAGGACCAGCACGATTCGGCGGCCCGTCGTGGCCGCGCGCCAGCTGGAGACAAGCCGATCAATATCGAGAGTGGCCAGGGATACTTCCGGGGCGAACGTTCCGAGGACGTCCAGCAGAACGTCACGGACATCCAGACTGCTCGACCGGCCTCCGTGACTACGGAACGCCAGAAAGAGCTGCGCGTCAGGAAAACGGTGAGACAGCCGATGTGCGGCCTGCACCGCGAGCTCGGTCTTACCGACTCCGGGCTCGCCGGTGATCAGGAATACCGCCGCCCGGTGGTCCGAACGCTCCGGCTGAGAGGTACAGCTCTCCAACTCGGGACTGCGCCCCGTGAAGACCGCGCTCGCGGGAGGAAGTGTGGAAATCGTGCTGGTCCGCTCGTCGACTGGTTCCTGCGCATCCATGGGAGTGGGCAGGTACGCGGCTCCGGCCGCACACAGCGAGACAAGCACGACCAAAGAGGCGAACAGCCACCAGTTCCAGTCGGAAGTGATCACATTGGTCACCACGCCCACGGCCGCTCCGAGCACCGGTCCTGAGACGAGGACGAGAGTGTCCCGACGTCGCCGGGCAGCGCGCTGACTGGGCAACCGTTCTCCGGACCTTGTATCGGGGGCTGGACGGCGATGACGCCTCTCCGGGATTATGGCCGACCCGAGGAAGGAATGTCGGACAACAGTGCAATCGGGCCGATCGTCGGCCGGCCGATGCCGGTCTGGTCCAACTCGTGGCCGCCGCAAAGGGATCAGACACCCGTGGGCCCAAGACAGCTTCCCTCAGCAGCAGTAAGCCTTCATCGGCTCCCCGTCCCGCACGCCCCGAACGTCGGACGCACAGTTGGCGGCATGACGCGGAGAGTACGTCTGCCCCACACCGGTGAAGGTGGCGGATCCTGCCGTTCGGCCCGGATCGAGTGCGGTCGGCGTCGGCGCGCCAGGCGAGTTCGCGGGTCATCCGAGTGGCGGTTCCGCCCAAGGGCGCACGCAATGGACTTACCGATGAGGCGCACTGCATCGGCAGGAAGAGGCCATGAGGCGGAGGTGGTTGGACACTTGGCCTGTGGGCATCGAGGTAAGCCTGAGGTGCCGGACAGTCTCGATCCGGTCCCTGAGCGCCTCCCAGGGTCCCCTGCAGCGCACCGAGGGGGTGGTGGTGCCCGTGGTGTCGCGCGTCCCTCGCCCGAGTTGGCCGGTGAGCGCCCTGTCGTCAGGTAACCCGGCAGTCACCATGTGAAGCAGCCCGCAGTCATCCGACCAAGGAGCCCGAATGGACAACAGCGACGAGCCGCAATCCGCGATCGTCCCCGGCGCACTGCCGAACCACAACGACATCCCGCTGCTCCGGGTGCCCGAGTCGGCGCAGACCGCCGTTCTGGCGCGGGTGGGGACTGATCGCGCACTGATTTCGTTTGCATTCCAGTCCGGCGCTTCCGCGCAGCCTTCGTCTTGAGCCACCGGTTGTACGAGCGTTCCGGGCACCTGGGAACTCGGCCATTTCGCCAGTTCGTGCTGAAGGTGCACAGTCGGTGCGACTTGGCCTGCGACCACTGCTATGTCTATCGGCACGCCGATCAGAGCTGGCGCGGCCGCCCCGTCACCATGTCGGACGAGATCTTTCGGCTCACCGCCGAGCGAATCGCCGAGCATGCGGCCGCGCACGCTCTGCCTCACGTCCATGTGGTGCTGCACGGTGGTGAACCACTGCTCGTCGGCCGAGAGCGGCTGCGTGGCTTCGCCCGCACGCTGCGCGTCGCACTGCGCGGCGTGAGCGCGCTCGACCTGCGTATGCAGACCAACGGGCTGCGGCTGGACGACGAGTTCTGCGACATGCTCGCCGAAGAGGGCATCGTCACCGGAATCTCGCTCGACGGCGACCGGATCTCCCACGACCGCCACCGGATCAGGGCCGACGGTTCCGGCAGCTACGACGGCGTCGTGCGCGCCGTTCGGCGGCTCGGTTCACCCGGACACAGACGTGCCTTCGGAGGGCTGCTGTGCACAGTCGACGTCGTGAACGACCCCGTCGCGGTCTACCGTGCCCTGGCCGAAATGAACCCGCCCGGCATCGACTTCCTGCTGCCGCACGCCACCTGGGACCGCCCGCCGTTCCGGCCCCGTGGCGAGACGGACTACGCGGACTGGCTGATCGCCGTGCATCGGCAGTGGAAGGAGGACGGCAAACCGGTCCGCATTCGGATGTTCGACTCGATTTCCCGGCTTTCCCACGGTGGCCTGAGCCTCACCGAGGCACTGGGCCTGGGCAGTTCGGACCTGCTTGTGGTGGAGACCGACGGGGCGATCGAGCAGGCGGACTGGCTGAAGACCGTAGCCCATGGCGCTCCGGAGACCGGCTTCCATGTGGCGCGCGACCGCTTCGACGAAGCCGCAGCGCATCCCGGAATCCTGGCCCAGCGGCGGGGCCTGGACGGTCTGTCGGCGCAGTGCAGGGCGTGCCCGGTTGTCGCGGTCTGCGGCGGAGGGCTTTACGCGCACCGCTTTCGCACGTCGGCGGGCTCGCGGACCCCCGTCGAGTTCGACAACCCCTCGGTGTACTGCGCCGATCTGTTGAAACTGATCCAGTACGTGGAGGGCGCTGACGACAGCACCCCCTTGCTCGGCCTGCGCCGCTCGAACTTCGACGACCTCGCGGCGGGATACGGCAGTCCGTCGGCGGTTCAGGAGCTGGCACGGACACAGAGCAGCATAGGGCGAGTGCTGCTTGCGGCCGCTCATCGGGCGGCGCCGCACTCCTCCGCTGCCTGGCAGTCACTCCTCGGCCTCCCTACCGACGCCCTGGACGCCGTCCTGGCCGACCCCTATCTGAGGGTTTGGGCGCTGGGTGTCTGCGAGGGGACGGCACTCGACGAGGGACGGCCGGCCGAGATCGCCCTGGCCGCGGCCGTGCGGATGGGGAAGCAGCTCAGCCTTACCGTGCCCTTACGGGAAGGCACCGTACAACTGCCCGGCCTGGGCCGACTGGTGGTCGGCGGACCGGGGCGGGCCATGTCCATTGCGGCCGAGGCCGGTGAGCTCACCGTCGACGGCCGAGGACTGGGCGCACTGCCGGACGGCGTCGTTTGGGAGCCGCTGCGGCATCTGGAGGCCGACGGCATACGAGTGGCGCTGGAGGACACCGATCCGTACCGCACGTGCTATCAGACCGAGGTATCGCCCCGGCTCAGCGTGGCCGGATTCCGGTCCTGGCAGCAGGCGTTCCGCGAGGCATGGAGAGTCATCCGGGCCGAGCATCCGCAATACGCCGATGGGCTCGCCGCCGGGCTGCGCGCGGTGACCCCGCTGGCCGTCCCGACGGCGAGTGAGACGTCCCGGCACGCCTTCGGCGCGGTCGGGATCGCGTTGTCGCCTTCGCCCGAGGCGCTCGCCTTGTCGCTGATCCATGAGTTCCAGCACGTCAAACTCGGTGCGATGCAGGACATGTACGACCTGTTCGAGCCGGGCGGTGGTCGGTACTCAGTTGCCTGGCGCACGGACCCCCGGCCTGTCGATGCCGTGCTTCAAGGCGCGTACGCCCACCTGGCAGTCGCCGACGTCTGGTGGACCCGCGCCCGGCGCGGGGCGCAATGCGGGAGCATGGAAGACGCCACCCGCCAGGCGGAGTACTGGCAGGGCGCGGTCCTGGACGCGCTGGACACACTCTCCGGGGCCGGTGCGCCCACCGGTGTGGGGGAGCGGCTACTGGCGGCCATGCGCGCAACCGCGCAGTCCCTCGGCGGGCCGGTGAGGTGAGCCACCGTAGGGGCAGCGCGGGGGCCGGTGGGAGGGCCCGGTACCGGCGGAGCGGCCAACCGGCTCGCTCCGGCCTCTGGCACCGGCAACGGATTTCGCGCTCCAATGGATCCCAAGGCGCCCGCCCGTCGGCTCAACTCGCCAACACGAGGGGGGCATTGACGAGAGGGCGGCGAGGTCATGACGCATCCGATTTCGCACTCGTCGCCGACTGCGAGCACAGGACCCGATCCGTACTTCTACCTCAGCTACGCGCGCATCCCCTCCACCGAGGACACGAGCGGCCGAGAACAACCGGACCAGAATCTGGTCGACTTGTACCGGGAGCTGTGCCGGCACGTCATGGAGCTGACCGACCACGACGGCACCCGGGCGCCCGGCTTCCTGGATCGGCGGATGGCGATCGGCGCCGATTGGGAACGGGACATCAAGCAGGCACTGGCAACCTGTCAGGTCTTTGTGCCCGTCTATACCCAGCGGTACTTCTCCAGGGAATGGTGCGGCAAGGAGTGGGCGGCCTTCGCGAGGCGGCAGGCCGTGCATCGCAGAAGCCGGCCGTACACCATCAACGCGATCGTCCCCGTCCTGTGGGTGAGTCCCGAACATCTAGAACTTCCCCCGGTCGCCGAGGCGATCCAGTACACGCATCCGGACATGGGACTTCACTACCTCAAGATGGGTCTGTACGGACTGCGTGAGAGTGGGCACTCGAGCCAGTACCGCCGGGCCGTGTGGGGCATCGCGCAATCGATCGTCAAGGTGGCCCACCAGGCTCGCCTTGAGCCGTGCGACATCGGACTCTTCGGTGACCTGCACAACGTCTTCGAGCGGGGAAGGTAGTATGCCGCTCTTCTTTCTGAGTCACGCGCGGACCCCCGGCACCCGGCGCACCGAACACGGCCCGGACAAACTGGTCTTCGACTTTTTCGAGGTGCTGCGCAACCGCGTTGCGGTCCACGCCGGAGTACCGAAGGCCGCCTCCGGCTTCGTCGACGAGCCGGGGACGCCTGGAGACGAGTTACTGCGCGCGCTCTGCACCTGCCGGGTCTTCGTCCCGTTGTTCTCGAAGCGGTACTTCACCGATCCACTCTGCGGCCGTCAATGGACCGCTGTCACGCAGCGGAGCCCATCGGGCACCGCGCCCCGGATCGTGCCCGTGCTCTGGACCCCCCACCCGGCGGCCTCCGTCCCGGCAGCGGTCCATGAGACACCGGTCATGCCGGAGGGCAGGGGCGACGCCGAATCGTGCTACGCGGCCATAGGATTGCACCAGTTGCTCGACCTGGATGAGAGGCAGGCGCTCCAGGCCACAGATTGGCTCGCGCGGCGGATCGCTGCATCCGCCCCACTGGGGTCCGGTGTGCAAGGGGTGACCGATCTGGAGGGCCTGGCCCGGCTGCCGGACGCCTTCGCCACGGCCCCGCCCCGTCCACGACTGCGGATCTCCGTACTCGCCCCGTCCCAGGAGCGCTTGCCGATCGGTCGCGGAGCCTCCCGCTACGGTTCCCGGCCCATCGATTGGCGACCCTACGGACCCATCGCAGGCGGCCCAGTCTCTGAGCAAGTCACCGAACTGGCGCGCCACCAGGGCTTCGAGCCGGACATTGTGTCGTTCGACAAGACTCTGGTCGATCTGCCTGCCACCCGCACTCCGGCCGCGCCGTGGATACTTGTTGTCGACCCCTGGGCGCTTCAGGACCCGGAGGTTGCTCGCAAGGTCAGGGCGTTCGACGGAGCCCATCGGTCCTGGACCGCCGTGCTGATCCCACTCGCCGACGACGATCAGCAGTCCAAGGAGCACTTCGAAAGGTTGGCGGCACTGGTGAGTTCCAGTTTTCCGCGCCACCTGCGGGAGGGGACAACAACACAGCAGTTCGCCCTTCGCGGCCTTGCTACGGCCGATGCTTTCGCCCTGTGGTTCGGTGAGTTGGCGGAGTCCGCCTATATGCGGTATCTGAGCTGCATACAGCCGACATCGTCCCCCCGAAGCAGTACGACCGGGAGAATGCCAGGGGTCGATGCCGACGGACTCGGCACCAACGAAGGCGGCGCGGAGGCCAGGCCATGACCAGCGAGGACGCGGGCACGATCATCACGTTCTACTCGTACACGGGTGGTACGGGAAGAACCATGGCTCTTGCCAATGCCGCCTGGATCATGGCTTCTTCGGGCAAACGAGTCCTGGTGGTCGACTGGGATCTGGACGCCCCGGGCCTTGAGCTCTTTCTCCACCCCTTCCTCGACCAGGAAAGGCTAAGGATCACCCCTGGAGTCCTCGACATCGTCAGCCGCTTCAACCAGTCCCTGCTGGAGGAGCAGCGGCGGGGCGAGGTGCAGTACCTGCAGTACCCCGGACTCGACGGAAGTGACCGGGCCACAGTCGTCGACGAGGAATGGATCGCCGAACGCGCTCGCTTCAATCACTGTCTCATTCCTGTGATCTGGGAGTTCCCCCAGCAGGGTCGACTCGACTTCCTCCCCGCCGGCACCAAGAACAAGGGCTATCTGAGCGCGTTCTCGCAGTTCGACTGGAAGCCGTTCATGGACGGCCCGTGGGCGACCGAATTCATCGAGGCCCTCAAGCGCGAGTTCGTCCAGAACTACGACTATGTGCTGATCGACAGCCGCACCGGCCTCAGTGACATCGCCGACATCTGTACGGTCAGCCTGCCGCACACCCTCGTCACCTGTTTCACGCCCAGCAGCCAGAGCATCGACGGAGCGGCGGCGGTCGCGGAACGGATCGATGCGATGTACGGCTGCCGCAATATCCGCCTTCTGCCCGTTCCGATGCGGGTTGACGACACCGACGGACAGGCGGAGCGGCTGGATGCCGCCCGTGGCCGGATCAGGCTGCGGTTCGCCGGCATCCTCAGCCGGCACAGTGACATCCCTGCACAGGATTACTGGGGCAGAGTGGAGATTCCGTACCGCCCGGCCTACGCGTACGAAGAGCTGCTGGCTCCCTTCCGCGACACCCCCGGCACCGGCTCCTCCCTGCTGGCCGCCTATGAGCGGCTCACCGCGGTGATCACCGACGGTGAAGTGGGCACGATGCCGCGGATCGACGAGAGTCTGCGACAGCGCTGTCTCGATCTGTACACCCGACGCCCGTCGCTCGATGTCTCCGACGTGTACATCAGCTACGTCCCGCAGGACCGCACCTGGGCCGAGTGGATCTGCGCCACACTCGAAGCCGCGGGATTCCGGGTTCATATGCCCCCGGACGGCAGCGATGACGTGGCTGATCTCAAGGCCGAAATCGAGCGGGGGGTTGAGTCCACCTCTCACACCCTCGTCGTGCTGTCCACGGCCTATCTCCGTTCCTCCCGCCACAGGACGACATGGGAGGCCGTCTTCTCCGCCGACACCCTCGGACCTCGGCGCACTGTGGTCCCGGTGCTGATCGAACATGTTTCACTGAGCCCGCCGTTCACCGAGCGGCTCGTCGACATGTCCCGCTGCGACACCGAGCCGGTCGCCGCAGAGACGCTGTTGAGTGCCTTCGACCTCGGCTCCGAGCGGCCTCGCTTGCGCAGCCACTTCACCCGGGCGGATCGCCTGGCACCCCGCTACCCAGGGGCAGAGCCGCCCGTCTGGTCGGTGCCGCTGCGCACGACCTCGTTCACCGGTCGCACCGAACTGCTGGAATCCATCAGGGAACAGCTGCGTACCGGGAAGCACACCATCCTCCTCAGGGGGATAGGCGGCATCGGGAAGTCCCTTCTTGCGCAGGAATTCGCCCACCGTTACAAGGGCGACTACGACATCGTCTGGCACATCCAGGCCGAACAGCGAAACCTTGCGGTCGAGCAGTACGCGGCGATGGCCCGGCCCCTCGGACTTCCGGAACGCGAGAACCCCACCGACACGGCACGCGCAGTCCGCCACGCGCTCGACCTCGGGGAGCCCTATCAGCGGTGGCTGTTGATCCTCGACAACGCGGACGACGCCGGAGACCTGCCCGAGCTGCTCGCCGGTGGGCGCTCGGGACACGTCCTGATCACCAGCCAGCGCTCCGAGAGCTGGAACCACCACGCGGAGACGGTCGAGATCGGCGTCTTCCAGCGCTCGGAAAGCATCAGCCACCTGCGCCGCCGGATCCCGGACTGCAGCGCGGACGAGGCTGATCTCGTTGCCGAAGCCCTCGGAGACCTGCCGATCGCCATCGAGCAGGCGGCGGCAGGCATCCAGCAGTCCGGCATGAGCGCCCGCGCGTACGTCGAACTGCTGCAACGGCCGACATCCGGCGCGGAGACGAGCGCCAACGGCGCCCAGACCGCCGTAGTCACCATGGACACCGGTGGCACCTGGGACTTCGCCATCGGCCGACTGCGGGAGAACCACCCGCCCGCGGTGCGACTTCTCGAGCTCTGTTCGTACTTCAGTCCCGAGCCCATCTCCATGGACCTGCTCGCGGGCATCGAGATCTCCCGAGCCCTGGGTGGCACCCGCACTGTGGCCCGTGCCTACCAGGAACTCAGCCGCTTCGCCCTGATCCGCGTCGACCGCGCGGCCAGGAGCGTGCAGGTACACCGGCTCGTGCAGCACTCCATGCGCAACAGCATGACCGCGGAGGAGCAGCGGGAGGCGCGAGAGATCGTCTACCGCGTGCTGGTCGCGGCCAGACCGGGCAAGGACGACCCGGAGGACCCCAACACCTGGGATCAGTACCGGATCATCTGGCCGCACCTGGCCACTCCATGGGCGCTCACCTCGCCCGATGACGGAATTCGAGAGCTGATCGTGGACCGTGTCCGCCAGCTGCGCCGCCGCGGCGAATTCACACAGGCGCTGAGCCTGAGCGAACAGTGCGTGGCCGGCTGGAACGAACAAGGGGACCCCGACGAGCGCTGGGCGCTGCACATGCGTTTCCAGATCGCCAACATTCTGCGCGCGCAGGGCAAGTACGAGGAATCCCTGGCCGTTGATCAGGAGGTGCTGGAGCGCCAGCTCGCGGTCCTCGGCGACAGGGACGACCAGCACCTCCTGATGACGTGCAACAGCATCGCCGCGGACCTGCGCGGTCTCGGACGCTTCTCGGAGGCGCTGGAGTACGACCGCGAGGCCCACCAGAGATACAGCGACGCCTACGGGGAGGACCATCCGCGCACGTTGACCTCGGCCAACAACCTGGCGGTCTCCCTCGCGGCGTCCGGAGACTGCTACGCCGCACGCGACCTGGACCGCAGGACACTTGAGACCCGGGAGCAGATTCTTCTCCCCGACCACCCGCTGACCATTGAATCGGCCGTCAACCTCGGTCGCGATCTGCGGGACTGCGGCGACTACAAGGAGGCGGTCATACTGCTCAGGCGGGCGCATGACCGCTGCCTGCGCAGCCTCGAACTCACCATGGACGGGCCGACAGTCCTCAACACAATGAGCGGACTCGCCGCTTCGCTGCGGCGTGACGGCCGGCCCGCCGAGGCGGAACAGGTCACCCGGCACGTTCTGCTGCACACACCGGAGAGCGACGGAGAGGTCACTCCGGAGCGGCTGCTGCTCGAAATGAACCTCGCCGGCGACCTGATGGCCCAGGACCGGTCGGACGAGGCACTCGATCTCGTGCGCAGGGTGCTGAGCGACCTCCGACGGACGATGGGCGAGGAGCACCCGCACACCATCACCTGCTTCGCGAACTACGCGGTGCATCTGCTGAGGGCGGGTGAAGTGACCGAAGCGGAGCGGCTGTCGGAGAAGGCCGTGGCAGCGTTCACCGAGATCCTCGGTGAGAGCCACCCACATGTGCTGGTCAGCGGGGTCAATCTGGCCTCCGCGCAGGCGGAGGGAGGACGGCACGAGGAAGCACGCAGGACACACGAATCGACCTATGGCCATTTGCGCGAGGTGCTGTCCGCCGGCCACCCCGCCACGCTCGTATGTGCGGGCAATCTCGCCGTCGTGCTGAGGGACATGGGAGACCTGCATGCTGCCGAGGAGATGCGGGACTGGGTCGTGGCCGACATGATCAGGACCCTCGGCACGGACCATCCGTACACGCTGGCGCTCACGTCGTGGCGTCGGACGGGTCTCGAGCTCGAACCGCATCCGATCTGAGGGCTGAGTAACTGTCAGGGGCTTTGCCGCGAACCCAGACCGGCATCCAGAGCCGAAGCGCGCCAACGTTGGTTGCGCGGGCCTGCAGAACCGCCGATGTCCCGGGGATGTGCCACCGGACATTACTGAAGGGATCATGCGCCCCGTGCGAGAGCCACGACCGGCACGCGCCTCGATCCCTCCGGCCTGATGTCCCATGGCTCGCGGCAGGACACGAGGTCGTCCACCCGGCCGGCGGGCCCGGGCGGATCGCTTGACCTGGCGATGGCGGCTGATGCCGCCCCAGGCCCATCCGGGCCACGCCCAGCCCCGTCCGGGATGAAACCCGGTCCGGCGCTGTCACACCGTGATGCGGATGCGGCACGTGGAACAGTGCGTTCCCGCGGACACGTCTGACTGCGCTCATGCCGCTGACGCTATGCCTGGCGCCCCCGTTGACCACGCTCTTGACAGGCGCCCCGGTCACCATGACCCCGTCACGGACCAATGGTCGGTCAGCTCATGAGGGACGAGTGCGCGTTCTCTGTTCCCGGACCTCCACGTCCTCCCTTCCAACGGGGCCTTCCCACGACGCTGCCCAGCCAGCCGAACAGGAAGCCGGTGGGAATCGACACGAGGACGACGGTCTGGAGCGGGAACCAGTCGATGTGCCACTCGGGGAAGAGCGCCAAGGGGGTGCCGGAGAAGACGGGGCTGCAGATCTGCAGTCCCACGGAGCAGACCAGGCCCCCGTACAGCGTCCAGAGGAGGCCTGCTCGGGTGTAGCCGCTCCAGAAAAGGGAGTACACGAGCGCGGGAAGCAGACAGGAAGCCGCCACCGCCAAAGACATCGCCGTCAGGAACTGGACGTTCCAGCCCTGGACCCAGACCGCCAGTGCGATGCTCAGGATTCCGACCCCGGCGGACGCCAGGCGGGCGGCGGCCACCTCCCGGCCCTCGGTCGTGCGCCCACGGCGCAGCACCTTCGTGTACAGGTCGTGGGCGATCGCCGCTGCGGCGGCGAGGGTGATGCTCGCCACGGCGGCCAGCGTGGTGAGGAACACCGCGGAGGAGATCAGGACGACGAGGAGTGCCCCGTTCGCGTCGGTGGACGTGCCGCCCGCCAGTTCGCCGGTGAGCAGCAGCAGGGCGGTATTGCCTCCGGGGTCGGCGGCCATGATCGCGGGTGCGCCGATTAACGCCGCGGCTGCGAAGCCCATCAGAGCCGTCGTCAGGCAGAAGGAGACGACGATGCCGATGGTGTGGCGCACCGTACGGCGCGCGGTGGCCGCGTCGGGTGCGGTGCCGAGTTGCATGGCGACGTGTGGCAGGCATGCCACTCCCAGCACGATGGTGATCATCAGGCCGATGAAGTCGAGAGTGCCCACGGATTCGGCGCTGTCGGCGTAGCGGAGGCCGGGACGCAGATAGCCGGCGGGCCGGCCGCTTCCCTGTCCGGCGGCATCGAGCAGGGCGTCGGCGCTCCAGTGAAAACGATGGAGCAGCACCGCTGTCACCGTCAGAGCCGCGCCGAGCAGCACCACCGTTTTGATCAGCTGAATGACGACCGTGCCGCGCATGCCGCCGAACACCGTGGCGCAGACGACCAGGGCGCCGATCATGACGATGGCCGTCTTCTCGGCGCCGGGCCCGGTCATTCCCAGCAGCGCAGTGGTGGTCACGCCCGCGCCGGAGAGCTGTACGACCAGAACGGGAACGCACACACTCAAGGTCACGACGGCGGTCGCGATCCTCGCCCCCGGCCCTGGAGCCCGCAGGGCGAACGTGTCACCCAGGGTGTAACCGGCGTACTCGCGCAGGGGGCGCGCCAGCAGGAGGAGGACGCCGAGTGACAGCGCGGTGCACAGGGCGATGAACAGACCGTCGTAGCCGAAGACCGCGACACTCCCCGTGGTGCCGAGCACTGCGGCCGCGGGCAGGTAGACGCCGGACAGGACAAGGGCCCCGCGCAGCGGCTTCAGCCTGCGGCCCGCTGTGTAGAAGTCGTTGACCCGGTCCCTCTCGGGGCCGCCGCTGAGGACGCAGATGAACAGGATGGGGACGATGAGCGTCAGAAAGCCCAGCAGGACGACGGCCTGCGTGTCGCTCTCCAGGGCACCGGGCGCGGCGAGCAGGATCCGCTGCCTCATCTGTTCTCCTCCCCGTCCTCCTGAAGGGCATGGACTGCGCCCGCGCGGCGGTCGTACCGCCTCGCCGTCCACACCAGCAGGGAGCCCTGGAAGAGCAGGGCCAGCACGCCGATGCTGGTCCCTCCCCAGACACGGGTGGCCATCAACTCGGCTGCGGAGCAGGCGAGTAGCACGTGCACGGCAAAGGCCGATCCGTTGACCAGGGCAAAGGACGTGCCTGGGCGGTGGGGCCGTGGGCGATGATGCAGGCGAGGGGCGTGCGGGTGGGTCATGGCGGTCTCCGTAAGTGTCAGGCGGCCCAGAAGGGTCGGGCGTGGCTGATTGCGGCTTGTCCTGTGCGACCAGGAAGGAGTGGCCGCCCGGCTCTTCGGGCCCCCTGGCTGCTGATGGAGATGTGCGTCGTAGCCGCTGTTTACGGAGATGACGGCGGGGTGTTCCTCGGGCCGACAACTGCTGCTCGGAATGAGGAGGGGCGGATGAACCGGCGACGGGCCCGGGTACGGGCCGCCGCGGCGCGTCCGTTCAGGTCAGAGATCAGTGCCGCTCCGCAGTGACAGGCGACTACGGCGGGTCGACGACTCCCGGCATGGAGGGAAAATAACGGAACTGGCAGTCACGTATCTAGGGGGAGTCGTTCAGTTTCTGGGGTTCGCGTACGGATTCAGGTCGGCTGCTGGGTCCTTGGCCGTGTCTGACGTGCTCTTTCCTCAACGACGAGGCCGCGTGGAAGCGCGTCCACCTGGCGATCGTGTTGCCCGCCCCCGACCGGCAAGGGGCAGGCTCGCTGGACCATGCGCAGGAGGACAGCGCTGAACGCCTTCGCCCTCACCTTCGACGGCCGACTCTCAGCAGCGCGTCAGTGATCCCAACCACCCTGGATGCACTGATCCATTGACAGACCCCGCTCCACCCGGCGGCTGGGCCTGCGGGTCGGGGAGTGCCCGGAACCGGCGAGACCGACGTCGCATGTCGGGTGCCGCGAATGCGGCCGGCGGCGCGGGGGCCGGGGTGACGCCGGCAACGAGACGTCCCGTACCTCACCACCGAAGAACGATTGGCTGCGCTCATCGGTAAGGACGAGGGCTCCATCGCGTTGATGCGGCACTTGCCGGAGAGGAAGCACCTGCGTCCGCCGCTGTGCGCGGACGGCCGGCGGCGACACGGGTTTCGCGCGGCAACCGCTGACTGAATGCCACGTGCGCAAAGTGCGACCTTGCCCGGATTCGCGCAGTTCACGGCTGGCAAGTCCTTGCCATGGCGAGGACTTGCCGTCACCAGACCTTCACGTCGGCCGTACCGGCCGATAGACCCATGGCATGTTCTCCCCCTCTCAGTCTTCCGCCTTCCGGCGCAGACGCTGGCAGCTGCTCTCTGCCGCCATCGCGGTGCCGTTGCTGGCGTCGGGGCTCGCAGTTCTGCAAGCGCCCGCACAAGCCGCCCCGAGCAAGCCCCCCGTTCCCGCCAAGCCCTCGGCGACCCACAAGGTCACCCTGGTCACCGGCGACGTCGTCACGGTCACCACGACGGCCGACGGCAAGCAGATCGCCGACGTCGACCGGCCGGACAGCGCCGTCGGCGGCGTGAAACTCCAGGAGATCAAGGGCGACCTGTTCGTCATCCCGGACGAGGCGGCGCCGCTGCTGGGCACGAACAAACTGGACCGGCGGCTGTTCAACGTCACCGACCTGATCGAGATGGGCTACGACGACGCCAAGTCGGCCGCGGTACCGCTGATCGCGACGTACGCCCAGCCGAAGTCTCGCGCGGCCGTCGAGCCGACGGCCCCCCGGGGCAGCAAGCTGACTCGTAAGCTCAAGGGCATCCGCGGTGCCGTGCTCAGCACCGAGAAGCGGCAGGCCCGCACGTTCTGGTCCACCGTCGCGCCGCAGGGCAGCGCCACGTTGGGCGCGGGCATGGCGAAGC
The DNA here is from genome assembly GCF_056436245.1 of Streptomyces sp. NPDC043812. Classification (NCBI taxonomy): domain Bacteria; kingdom Bacillati; phylum Actinomycetota; class Actinomycetes; order Kitasatosporales; family Streptomycetaceae; genus Streptomyces; species Streptomyces sp. NPDC043812. The sequence goes on along the minus strand of NZ_JBWKCY010000022.1, from coordinate 79,721 downwards.
TGTGGCTCGACGGTCGAGTGAAGGCCAACCTGAAGGAGAGCGTGCCGCTGATCGGCGCGCCCGAGGCCTGGGCGGCCGGCCACACCGGCAAGGGCGTCAAGGTTGCGGTGCTCGACACCGGCATCGACGTCAACCACCCCGACCTCGCCGGCCTGATCGACGGCACGGCCAGCTTCGTGCCGGGCGAGGCCGTCACCGACATCAACGGGCACGGCACGCATGTGGCCGGCACGATCGTCGGTTCGGGCGCCGCCTCCGGAGGCGACAACAAGGGCGTCGCTCCCGGCGCCGACCTGTTCGTCGGCAAGGTGCTCGGCGGCGCGGAGGGCTACGGCCAGGACTCCTGGGTCATGGCCGGCATGCAGTGGGCCGCCGAGTCCGGTGCGGACGTCGTCAACATGAGCCTCGGCGACTCCTACCCGACGGACGGCAGCGACCCGATGTCGCAGACAGTCGACGCGCTGTCCGCGCAGTTCGGCACGCTGTTCGTCATAGCCGCCGGCAACGCCGGCCCGGAGAGCATCTCCGCCCCGGGCGCGGCAGCCTCGGCGCTGACCGTGGCCGCCACGGACAAGGAGGACCGGCTCGCGTCCTTCTCCAGCACCGGCCCGCTCGCCTACTCCGGCGGCATGAAGCCGGACATCGCGGCGCCCGGCGTGGACATCACCGCGGCCCGCTCGCAGGAGATGACCGACGGCGGCGAGGGCCACTACCGCACCATCAGCGGCACCTCGATGGCCACCCCGCACGTGGCCGGCGCGGCGGCGATCCTGGCCCAGCAACACCCGGACTGGACCGGCGCGCAGCTCAAGGAACACCTGATGAGCACCGCGAAGGGCCTGGACGGCGGGTACTCGCCGTACGAGGTCGGCACCGGCCGCCTCGACGTGGCCGCCGCCGTGCGCACCACGGTCCGCGGAACGGGATCGCTCTTCTTCGGCAACTACACATGGCCGCACGAGCCGAGCGACATCGCCGTCACGAAGGACCTGACCTTCACCAACACCGGTTCCGCCGACGCCGAGCTGAAGCTGGCGCTGACCGACGACGACGGGCCGTTCACCCTGGGAGCCACCACGGTGACCGTCCCGGCGGGCGGCACCGCCACCGTCCCGGTGACCGGTGACCCGCAATCCGCTTCGGCAGGCCGGCACGTCGGCTACGTGACAGCCACCGACGCGGCGACCGGGCAGCCGGTGACCCGCACGTCCGTGGCGTTGCTCAAGGAGGAGGAGCGCCACGACCTGACCATCAAGCTGGTCGGCCGGGACGGCAAGCCCGCCGCCGGCCAGGTCACAGTCAACCTCGCCGGGGACTTCTGGCCGTGGTCGGTCTACGTCGACGGCCAGACCACCATGCGTATGGCACCCGGCCTGTACACCGTCGCGGGGTACCTCGACGTGGCCGGCGAGAAGGCGGACCGCTCGGGTCTGGCCGTGATGGTCGCCCCGGAGACCGTGCTCAAGGACGGCTCCGCGGAGGTGGTGCTGGACGCGAGCAAGGCACGCCTGCTGCAGACCGAGGCGCCGCAGCGCACCGAGGACCGCCAGCGCAAGGTCGACTTCAACGTCCACTACAAGGGCCTCGACCCGTTCATGGACTACCGCAGCGCGTACGTGCTGCCGCCGACGTACGACGACGTCTACGTCGCGCCGACGAAGCCGATGGCACAGGGCGAGTTCATCCTGACCACCCGCTGGCGCAAGGGCGAGCCGGCGCTCAGCCTGAGCACGTTGGGCGGTCTGCTCCGCTTCGAGACACTGGTGCAGGCGGGCAGTGCCCTGGGCACCGCCACGGACAAGCTGGACGCCGCCTACGCGGGCAACGGCGCGGCGGCCGCATACGAGAAGATCAAGGCCAAGGGCAAGGTCGTCGTCATCACGCGCAGCGACGAGGTCTCGCCGCAGGAGCGCACCGAGGCCGCGGTCGCGGCCGGTGCGAAGGCGCTGATCGTGGTCAACGACGGTGTCGGTGCCCTGATGGAGTACGTCGGCGAGTCGACCATCCCGGTCGCCACCGTGCACCGCGACGCGGGCAAGTCCCTCGTGTCGATGGCCAGGACCGGCATCCTGAAGCTGACCGTGGAGCAGACCGAGCACACGCCCTTCGTCTACGACCTGACCCGGGAATACCCCGGCCAGGTGCCGGACCGGGCCCTGGTCTACAAGCCGACCAAGCGTGACCTCGCCCGGATCGATGCCCGCTACTACTCGGCCACGGGTGGTCGGGCGGCGGAGGGCTACCGGTCCGACTTCACCCTCAGCCCGTCGTTCAACTTCCCCGAGGCCGAGTGGCACCCGGGCACCCGCACCGAATGGGTAACGCCGGGCCAGGTCTGGAGGGAGTTCCACGCGCAGGGCGTCGACGGAAACCTGCCGTGGGTGATGGTGTCGGGCGACAACACGTACGCCAAGGGCAGCACCACCGAACTGGACTGGTTCGCTCCGGCGACCCGGCCCGGCCAGGGCGAGTCCTTCGGTGTGTACAACTCCCGTTGGCAGAACTACATGACCTGGAACGTGCAGGCATGGGCCTCCGCGAGCGACAACATGCGGCTGGGGGGCTTCCTGCCGTGGGGTGAGACGCCGTCCCACCTGCAGGTCTTCCAGGGCGACACGCTGATCCACGACAACCCGGTCAGCGGAGACATGCAGTGGGTGGAGGTGCCGGCGGGCAACCTGCCCTACCGCGCCGTCCTCGACGTGGAGCGGCCGGGTGACGTCTTCCGGCTGTCGACGCGCACCCACACCGAGTGGACCTTCATGTCCGACACAGTCGACTCGGACTTCTTCGAGCCGTTCTCGGTGCTGAACCTGGACTACAAGCTGGAGTCGGACCTGCACGGGGATGTCAAGGCCAACGCCACCCAGCAGATCGCGCTCAAGCCGGTGTCGATGGACCTCGGCGCCGTGCCGGGCACCGTCAACAAGGTGACGCTGGACGTCTCGTACGACGACGGCGCCACCTGGCAGAAGGTGACCCTGGCCAAGGGCGCCAACGGCTACTGGACGGGTTCGTTCAAAACGGCCAAGAAGCCCGGCGGCTACGTCTCGGTACGCGCGAGCGCCGCGACGGACAAGGGCTTCAGCGTCAAGAACGAGATCATCCGGGCGTACGGCCTGCGATGAGCCACACTGTCGGGCCCCGGGGAGGCGACTCCCCGGGGCCCTACCCCTCGCACCTGCTCCCATCAGGGACTATTCAGGGTCTGCCGCCATGGCGCATACTCTCTCCGCTGCGGCAAGCGGAAGAGAGTCGGTCGCCGATGCTGGATGTTCTGGGTCTCGGACCCGATGACGAGCGCGTCTACCGGGAGCTGCTCGGACGGCCGAACTCCACCGCGATGCTGCTGTCGGATCTGCTCGCCCTGTCGCAGGCCCACGTCGACAAGGCATTGTCCCGCCTGGTCGGGTGGGGACTGGTGACCGGTTCGGCGGACGAGCGGTTCACCGCCGCGCCGCCGGCCATGGCGCTCGGCGCCCTCATCAGCCAGCGCCGGGACGGGCTGCGCGCGGCTGAGCACGCACTGGTGACCTTCGCCGAGGAACACCGGGCGGCGATGACCGGGAGCAGCATCAGCGATCTGGTCGAGGTCGTCACGGGCGTCGACGCCATCCGCCATCGCTTCCTCCAGGTGCAGCAGGCAGCCCGCACGCAGGTCCGCTCCTTCATCACCGCACCGTTCGTCGCCTTGCCGCCCGACGAGAACACAGCCGAACCCATGGCCATCGGCCGCGGCGTGCACTTCCGGGCGGTCCTGGACCGGGCAGTGCTGGCGGAGCCGGGCATCATCCACGATGCGATCGATTCACTGCGCAACGGCGTACAACTGCGTGTCGCCGACGAGCTGCCGATGAAACTCGTCCTGGCCGACGCCGACCTCGGCCTTGTCCCGCTCGCGACCACACCGGCCGGCGAGCCCGGCGCCGTGCTGCTGCACCGCAGCGGCCTGTTGGACGCCCTGGACGCGCTGTTCGAGACGGTATGGCGCACCGCCCACCCGCTCGAACTGTCGGGCACCGGCACGGAAGCCGAACCCACCGTCGAGCTCGGTGCGGAAGGCCCGACCGACCTCGACCGAAGGATCCTTGCGCTACTACTGGCCGGCATGACCGATCCGACGGCGGCGACACAGCTCGGTCTGTCACCGCGCACGCTGCACCGACGCCTGCGCCACCTCATGGACCTAGCCGGAGTTCGGACCCGGATGCAGCTTGGCGGTCACGCCGTCCGACACGGCTGGGTGGGGCCCCGGTCAACGTGACCCGGCCGTGAACGACCGGGCTTTGAGGCAGTGCCAAGCCGGCTGCTGGGTGGGTTCCTCCGTCCGGGCGGCCCGACCGCCGAGAGCTGGGATGCGCTGGTCACCGGATTGACCCGGTCATCGCGCTCCCCACTGCCACGGACCCCCACGCCTCCTCCTCGGACCGAGGATCCCCGCAACGGCCCTCAGTCGTGGGCGACTTGCTGAAGGACCCCATCGGCCAGTGATCCGCCCCGGCGGTACTACGACGGATCGGGCCCCCGAGCCGGGGCTATCGGTCCCGGCTCGTAGCGTTGGGAGCGAGGGCCTGTCACCTGGTCCGGGTGACCGGAGCCCCTGTGACCCAACCTCGTCCGAGTGCACAAGGCCTTATGTCGAGGCTCTTGCCTCCTCGGAACCAGCTCCGGACCACGAAATCTCGAGTTCAGGCGAATTCGTCGATGGATCAGCCTGACGGGACACTAGGAGTCTGCCAGCCACGCCAGCAAGCGGCCCTGCGACCAGCAGCGGCCAATGGCCTCGGCGCGCAGAGCCGACCGGTCGAGCACCGCCAGGCCGATGATGCTGTGGCCGGAGGCGCGGCGATCGCCAAGTGTCGGTACCGTCGGCGCGACTCCGACACCCTCCGCTGACACCCACGCCACCGCCCGGCCGGCCGCCGCTTCGTCGAGGCGGTGCAGGAAGCGCAGGCGGCTCTCGAGCGGGAACCGCGACAGCGCCCACGACGTGGTGACGACAGGCAGGGCGTCCGCGGGCACGTGGGCGAAGGCGTCGGGCAGCACCTCGACGGCGTCCCCTTGCAGCAGCAGCGGAGGGGCCGTCGCCGCCAACGCCATCTCCGCTTCGAGCCTCGCGACCCGCTCCGGCTGATCCGGCCACAGGCAGGCACGCATCCATCGGGCGTCATCCGCGTCGGTCACGTCGACCGGATCGAGGTCGACGCCGACCCGGGCGACGACCTCGGGCATCGCCCACGTCGGGATGGGACGGTCTCCCACGATCGAAGACGACAGCTGGACGGGAGATGAGGGGTCGCCCAGCGTTTGTCCGTTGCTGTACGTGATGCCAACGCGATCGACTTGGAGATTGAGCCCAGCCGAGCAGCCCACGTCGATCAGCCCAACCGCATTCGCGCCTACCCGGCGCGCCGCCTCGGCAATGGCCGGATACAGCACGGCGCAGCGTCCGGTTTCGTTGGTCCGCGTCTGCCGGCGCACGGCGATGGCCACGACCGAGTCGGTCTTTCGCAGCAGTGCGTCGATCGCCGCGCCGGCGGCAGCGTCGCCGTCCGCAGCGGCATAGGCGGCGGCAAGCTCCGGGGCGCGTCCGGCGAGGGCGAGGTCGTGCAGCGCGGCGAGGATCACCGTGGGGTGCCGCTTGCGCGCCGGCGCCGCCTCGATGGCGCGCAGTGCCTCGTCGGACTCACTCAGGGCGAGGGCGACGCGCTCATACAGCGGCGATGTTTTGGCGGCATCGACCTCACCGAAGCGTCTGTACACCTGAGCGAGTGTGCGGGCCTTACCCACGGGATGCGGCGCTTGCTGCGGTCGGTCCTGGCATCCCGACGATTCTAGCCATGGGAAACGACACCCCCGGACCCGATTCGAGATGGCGGACATGCTGGGCGTGCCGGTGACCGTCGTCGCGTACGTCGCGTACGTCGCGTACGTCGCGTACGTCGCGTACGAGGTCGGGCGCCGGGCCGCCCAGCTTCTGCTGGACCGGGTCGAGCAGGGTCCAGGACGCGCCGCCGGAACCGGCGCGCCGAACGGTTGTGCCGACGACGGTAGTGCGCAACGGCGTGTAGGGGACTGGCTGGCAACGGTCGTCGAGGCCAGCCGCCCGGGTAGGCCGACGCAGGACGCCCGCCCGACCGTCCGCTCCGGGCACCACCAGGCCGCCGACCGCGCGGGCGAGGGTCTGATGGCGGCGGCGCGTGTTCATCGGCCGGCACGACAACGCTGGTGTCCGTGACCAAAAGTCCGTACACCGTGCTGCGGAGCGGCCTACGCTGCAATTTATGCCGACCCCGGTGCCGATCAGCGACGAACTGCGTTCCGTGCTGGGCTCGCCCACGGAGGCCACGCTCCTGGACAGCAGCCCGCGCTCCCGGGTGTGGAAGGTCGAACTGCGCGGCGGTGGCCGGGTGATCGTCAAACAGATCGCCGACGGAGGTGGAACCGGGCCTGACGGGGATGCGCGTTATGCGCGGGAGGTCGCCGCGTTGCGGCTCGCCGCGCGGGCCACCCGGCCGACCGTCGCGCCCGCGCTGCTCGGAGCGGACCCGGCGTCCCGCGTGATGGTCCTGGAGCACCTGGACGATCTCGGCGCGGCCGACGACTGGATTCCCGGCTACGCCGAGTCCCTCGCCCGGCTGCACGCGCTCACCGGACCGACCGATACGGGCACGCTCCCCGCCTGGTCCGGACCGACGGCCGCCGACGCCGAGTCCTTCCTTACTCTCGCCAAGGCGCTCGACGTCCCCGTCGAACCCGCAGTGCCGAACGAACTCGCCGGCCTGATCGACCGACTCGACCCTGCGAGCCACCATGCGTTGCTGCACGGCGACCCCTGCCCCGGCAACGACCTACGCACCGCCACCGGCGTCCGCTTCATTGACTTCGAGCAGGCGTCGCTGGGCAATGGCCTGGTCGAACTCGCCTACTTCCGCATCGGGTTCCCGACCTGCTGGTGCGCGATGTCGGTCACGGCCGCGCCGCTCGCGGAAGCCGAGGACATCTACCGTGCCACCTGGCGGAGTCTCACCGGCACGGACGTCCCCGGCGACCTCGCCGACGCCTGCGCCGGCTGGTTGATCCGTGGCGACGCACTCGTCGAACGCGCTCAACGCGAATCGGTCGACCACCTCGCTCGGGTGCCGGCGGAGGACTTCGAGTGGGGCTACATCTCCGCCCGGGAGCGCCTCGTCCACCGGCTCGGTGCGGTCGCCGACCTGACCCGCGACCACGACCATCTGCATGCCCTCGGCCACCTCAGCGAGGCCCTGGCCGCGCGCCTGCTGGAACGCTGGCCCGCACTGCGCCCACTGCCCGCGCAGAACACACGACCTCGGTACTGACAGCCTGTGTGATCACCGAGTGTGGTCGCCGGGTGCGTAGTGCTTCCGGGGTGCTCCGGCACTCGTCGGTTGGTCCACTTCGGCGTGGTCTTCAGCGAGTATCAGGAAGCTGCATCGTTTGCCGCAGAACTTGCCCGGCCGCTCGGCATCAACTGTTTCGACCCGCAGGACGGGCGTCTGATCGCCTGACCGAAGCCCCTCCTGGCCATGATTGGGTGCTCAGCGCAGCCACGGCGACCGTGCTGCCATCGCCGGCACAAGAAAGCCGGGCAAGGACGCGCGGTCCGGCTCCACGGAAACGAGCAAACCCACCTCGTGGACAACGCCAGCGGCCCCACACGGCCGTCAGGAGGGCCGATCTCCGCCACTGAGGCCCTGGTCGTCGCGGCCGAACGGGAACGTGAACCCCGGCAACCTTGCCGCCGACGGCGCGTCATGTCCCGTGCGACCGCTGCCGTCGCGGCTCGCCGCTGGCCAGTGTCCGATGAGTCGTGTGACTCGGACATGTCTGTGTCGTTCCACCCACCGTGGGGCGGGGTGACTGCTCGGACCTGGAGTGGGCTCGGTTGGAGCCGCACCTGCTCAGGAACGTGGGCGGGCCGGCGTCGGACGGGGACAACGGATTCAGGTAGCAGGGCATGCCCCATCGTCGATGTAGAGGGCGACGGAGTCGTAGCCCATGGCCAGCTTGCGCTTCATGGCGTAGGCGCTGAGGCAGAAGGCGGTGTCCGTGCCGTTCGCGGTGACGGTGTAGTCGGCCTGTTCCACGCCCCCGCTGAACAGAGCGGACTCCGGCGGCTCAGAGGCGAGGGTGACGGTCAGAGCGTCCTGGGGACTGTGGCCGTGCCCCGCGATCGAGGCCTTCAGGATGTCGGGGTAGTTGATGGTCCCGGGCCCGAACTCCGCTTTGCTCGACAGTTCTGCCGTCGCTGCTTTCACGGCGGACCGCAGCTCGCCGCCGTCCCAGGTGTCGGAGCTGCTGAGGAGGCCCGGGTGGTAGAGCAGGTACATGCCGCCGCCGGCGAACAGCAGTGAGCCGACGATGAGGGCGCGGCCGACGGGGTTGCGTCGGTTGTAGACGTAGTGGTTGGTGCCCCACTTGCTGCGGATGAATACGCGGTCTGCGCCGTCTCGGCTGTCGGACATAGCGAGATTCTCGACGCCGGAGGGTCCTTGTGGCCAACGGATTGGGGAGCGGCTGCAGCCGAACTGCCCGCAGAGGGCCGCTGGTTATCGATGGCGGGTGTACCAACGCGGCTCGCCCGAGGCGGTCACCGGCCGCTCGGTCGGTCGGTCGGTGGCCTGGCCGAGCCCGCGATGAATCACCAACGCCCAGGCGAGACAGCCGAACCCGATCGTTGCCGCGACAGCCCGCCCGGTGTTCCAGGCCGTCCACGTCGTTTCATCGACCAAGGCGCGTACCGCCGCGAGTTCGGTGGTGCTGCCGGTCTCTGTGGCCGTCCGGATCTTCTCGTTGAGGGGCTCGTGGACGCCGAACGTGATCGCGAACACCACCAGGCAGCACACCAGTGCCGCCCCGACCCACATCAGTACCGGCCGCTGCCCCGCGCGGAGATGGAGGGCGGCGGACAGCCCGTGAACAGCAGCGTGCCGAGGAACCCCACACCGAGGAACAGCGGATTGGTGATGGCCGTATCGAGTGCCCGGAAGGCCGCGACGAAGGTGCGGTCGTCGACGTTGCTCAGACCGGGCATGACCGCGTTCGACCAGTTCACTTTCAGCACCGCCTTCACGCCACTACGGCGTCAGCCCGCTCACCTACCGACAGCAACGCGCGATCCCCGCGTAAGCCGCGGGACGACGGTTCGGCCGGGAGCGGCGGTGCTCACCGCCGGCCCTCGGGTGGCTGGTCGTGCCACATCGGCGCACGCCGCTCAACAGTCCGCCAGTTTCTGTTCATTCGAGAGCGGATCACGGCCGAGGGGCAGCGCGAGCACGAACGCCGACGAGGGGCCGAGGTGCGGCCGCCGGTCCCGGACTGGCTGCTCGAGGGCGCGACCTTGCTGGGTTCCCGCTCACGCAGCCGCCGTTGCACCCGACGAACCGAAGAAGGACGCGGACGCCCCGTAGCCGGTTCTGCCCGGCACGGACCCTTGCCTCCCGATCCCACAGCGTGGTTCAGTGGCTCATCCACTCAGCCACTGAGGAGAGTTGTGGAGACACTGCCCCGCGAGACGATCGTCGACGCACTGGAGATGCGCCTGAGGGAGGACATCCTCACCGGCCGCCATCCCACCGGCAGTTATCTGCCCCCCGAGCGTGAACTCGCCGACGGCTACGGCGTCACCCGCACCACCCTCAAGCACGCATTCGGCCGCCTGGTGCAGGCCGGGCTGTTGGAGACCCGGCACGGTGTCGGCACCCGGGTGCGGGACTACGCGCGCCTCGGCGGCGCGGATCTGCTGCCGATGCTGGTGCGGCACAGCCCCGGCTGGCTCGGCGAGATCTTCGAAGTGCGGCGCAGCATCGGCGCGTTGATCGCGGGCCGCGCCGCCGAGAAGGGCACGGCGGCGCAATGCACCGAGCTGCGGGAGCTGCTGGCCGACGTGGCAGGCGGCGAGGGCGGGGATCCGGTCCAGCTCGCCGACATCGAGGTGCACCGTGCGCTGGCGCGCGCCACCGGCAACCGGGTCTACACCCTGCTGACCAACACCCTGTTCAACGCCTACGTGCCGATGCGTGCCCATCTGGTCGGGCCGTTCCTCGACCCGGAGGCCGCCCATGCGCGACTGGCCCCAGTCGTCGAAGCGGTCTGCGCGGGGGACGGCGCGGCGGCCCGCGCCGCAGCCGACGCCTATATGAGCGCCACCGAGCGGATCATGCTCGACGGGCTGGGGGTCGAGTGATGGCCGGGCGCGGAACGGAGTTCACCGAGACCATGGTCGGTTCGGTGCGGCTGGCCGGCGAGAGCGAGACGCGAGCAATGCGACTCGATCTGGCCGTCCGGGCCGAGGGGTTGATGCTCCCGCACCGGACGACCGACGGCACACTGACCGGCCGCGTACGGATCGCGGGACTGGCCGACGACCGTGATGTCCGCGGCGAGCTGGAGATTTCGCCGATCGCCCGGCGGCGGATCCGCTACCGGCTGGACTTCACCGCCGACGGTCGCCGCTACTCGCTCGACGGGTGGAAGTCCGTCTCGGCGCTGCGGCCGGTGAAGTCGATGACGGTCCTGCCGTTCACGCTGCTGGCGGACGGCGAGGAGGCCGGGCGGGGCACCCTGCGCTTCCCCGTGACGACCGCACTGATGCCGTTCCTGGGCAGCTTCCGCTTCCCCCGAGCGCAGGACGCGGAGGACACGGCACGGCATCTGGCACCACGCTGGAACGGCAGCCCCGGCCGCACCGAGGTCTGGTACACCACGCTCACCGACCCCAAGACCCGTACCGGAGTGTGGCTGCACCATGAGCTGACCGCGCCTGCCGACGGTGCCCCCGCCCACGGGCACGGCTGGGTCGCCCTCTTCCCGCCCGAAGGTCCCGTCGAGCATGCCCGGTTCGGCCCCGAGCCGTTGGAGCCGGATCCCGCCGGCTTCAGCGTGGACGGTATCGAGGCCGGGCCCGGCCGGCTGCGGGGGTCAGCGGGCGCCTTCAGCTGGGATCTCACCGAACGCCCGCAGGGCGAGCCTCTGTTCACCTTTCCGCGCTGGTCATGGCGGCGTCCGCTGCTGCCGGCCGCGCAGATCCTTCCGTCCGCGCACGCCTCCTACACGGGCACGGTCACGCACCCCGGCGGAGAACTCCAACTCGACGCCGCCCCGGGCGCCTCCGCCCGGATCTACGGACACGGCAACGCCCGCCGCTGGGCCTGGCTCCACGCCGACCTCGGCGGTGGGGACGTCCTCGAGATCGTGGCAGCCGTGTCCATGCGTCCCGGACTGAACAAGCTGCCGCCGCTCACCTTCCTGCGGCTGCGCAGGAACGGCCGCACCTGGCCGCGCCACGCGGAGCGCAGCGCCGTCGGCTGGGCGGGGCTCGGCCGCTTCCGGACGCGCATCGGCCTGCCCGTATGGACCGTGAGCGGCACGGCGGGGCTTCGCCGCATCAAGGTCGAGGTCACCCAGCCCGAGGAGCGCACCCTGGCGCTCGACTACACCGATCCCGACGGCGGGGCCGCCGTGTGCCGCAACAGCGAGAGCGCGGACGCTCAGGTCCTGCTGGAGCGGTGGTGGGGCCGGTGGCGTACGGAAGCCGAGTGGTTCCTGGACGGCACGGCGCACGCGGAGGTGGGAGACCGGTGAGCGGCAGGCTCGGCGGCCTCGTCGCCGCTCTTCTCGCCGACGACGGCAGCGCGCCCTGGCCCGGCGCTGTGCCCGACCGGCTCGGCAGGATGCTCGACGCGATGCCCGCTGCGGCCCGCGCCGGGGTGCACGGAGCGGCCGCTGCCATCGACCTGTACGCCGCGGTGCGCATGGGTCGGCAGCTGCGCCGTCTCACGCCGGTCGAGCGGGAGAGCGTGCTGGCCTCGTTGGCCGCCCACCCCGCGTTGGTGCCTGTGCTGGACGCTGTGAAAGTCCCGGTGATGCTGGCCGCAGGCACGGAACGGATGCTCCATGAGGAGCCGGGCCGCGCGCCCTCTGCACCGCCGTTCGAGGATCCGCCGCTGGACTGCGTGCCGTCGGCCGAGTGGCCGGACCGGTCGACGGCCGACGCCGTCGTGATCGGCTCCGGCGCGGGCGGCGCGATCGCCGCGCGCACGCTCGCCCGCGCCGGGATGCGTGTCGTGGTCCTGGAGGAGGGGCGCCGGCACACCACTGCCGACTTCGGGCGGCGGGCACCCCTGGACCGGTTCGCGGAGCTGTACCGCGACGGAGGCGCGACCGTGGCGCTCGGCAACCCGCCCGTGGTGCTTCCGGTGGGCCGTGCGGTGGGAGGCACCACCGTCGTCAACTCCGGTACGTGCTACCGCACTCCGGACCATGTGCTCGCGCGCTGGCGGGAGGCGTTCGGAGTGGGCCTGGCCGATGCGGCCGCCTTCGCGGCGCGCCTCGACGAGGTCGAACGCACCCTGCGGGTGGCGACCCAGCCGCTCGACGTCCTGGGCCGCAACGGGCGCACGGCCCTGGTCGGCGCCGAGAACCTCGGCTGGAAGGCCGGACCGCTGCGGCGCAACGCGCCGGGCTGCAAGGGCTCGTGCCAGTGCGTCGTCGGCTGTCCGACCGGTGCCAAGCAGAGCGTTCAGCTGTCCGTGCTGCCCGACGCATGCGCGGCCGGGGCACGTATCGTCACCAGCGCTTACGTACGCCGGATCCTGACCGATCCGGACCGGCCCGGCGGCCCACGCGCGTGCGGCGTCAGCGTACGGCGGCCGGACGGAACGGACTTCGAGATCCTCGCACCGCTCGTCGTCGTCGCGGCCGGGGCGCTGCACTCTCCGCCGCTGCTGCGGCGCTCCGGCCTCGGCCGTCACCCCCGGCTCGGGCGCAATCTGGCCGTCCATCCGGCGACCAGCGTCGCCGGACGCTTCACGGAACGGATCACCGCGTGGCACGGAGTGCTGCAGAGCGTCGGCATCGAGCAGCACCACGACGACGGGATCCTCATCGAGGCCACGGCCGGGCCTCCGGGCATGGGATCGTTCGTGCTCCCCGGCGTGGGCCGCGCGCTGCGTACGGAGCTGGAGGAAGCGGGCAACCTCGCCACGCTGGGCGCGATGATCGCCGACCGGCCTTCGGGCCGGGTCCTTGGCGCTCGGCGCAGTGTGCTGCGCTACGACCTCGATCCGGGCGACGGCCGACGGCTGCTGCGCGCGATCGAGGTGATGGGAGAGCTGCTGTTCGCGGCGGGCGCCGAGGAGGTCCTGACCGGGATCGCGGCCGCGCCACGGGCCGGTTCCGTGGAGGAACTGCGGCTGCTGCTGGGCAATGTGACGGCACGGCAGCTGCATCTGTCGGCGTTCCATCCGACGGGGACGGTCGCCATCGGCGCCGACGCACAGACCGCGCCCGCCGACCCGCATGGCCGGCTGCGCGGCGTGCACGGCGTCCTGGTCGCGGACGGATCGGCGCTGCCGAGCTGTCCGGAGGTGAACCCTCAGCTGACCATCATGGCAACGGCCCTGGCAGTGAGCGAGGCCGCTGCCGCGGGCGGCCCGGCCTGATCCGGGAGGCAGACCGTCGATGAAACGGGGCACCGGGCCGTGGCCGGTGCCCCGTCGTGTTGGCCATTGAACTCCTTGGCGCTTGAACTCCTTCGCGGTGTGCCCGGGCCTACGCGGAAGTGGTGAAGCGGGCCTGCCACAGGTCGCGCAGCAATGCGATCTCGGCCATGTGGTGGATGAATTCGAGGTTGGCCCCCGACAGCACCGCGAGGAATGGGTCGTCGGGGTCGGAGCCGTACGGGTACTGCGAGAAGCCGACCGTGTCGAGCTGCTCGTCGGTGATGGCGGCGACGCTGTAGCGCCAGCGGTCGATCAGCGTCCAGAACCGCTCGAGTGCCAAGGCGGCGGAGGGGGTGAAATCGACCAGCAGTTTCGGTTCCTGCCGCCGTTCACCGAAGGTCCACTCCCATCCGCCCGCGAAGCAGAAGTGCAGGTGCCCCAGCCGCCACGCGATGGTTGTGACCGGCGTTTCGTCAGGCTCCGGCGCACCGGTGTGGGCGAGGATCTGCTCGACCCGCTCGACACTCACGCTCCAGTCATCGGCGATCTTGGCGACGGTCATGCCGCCGGCGGCCTGCCGGGCAACCTCGGCGTACTCGTTTGCCGGGATGTCCGGGGCGCCCAAGTCGAGTACCCACTCGCCTGGGCCGAACGCCCTGGGCGTCGCCGCCTCGCCCCGGCGCCGGATCGACCAGCAACCGGGCAGCGGCTCCCACAGGTATTCCTCGTCGCCGAGCCCCGTCAGCCGTACCAGGGCCATCTCCCTGGCGCGGTCGAACTGGTCGAGCAGCAGGCCCAAACGGCCGGTCCGCGCACCCTCGATCTCCATGCCTGGCTCCCTTCGCGGTCGCTTCTCGTACCTCACTGCGCTCCGGCGGAAGTTAACGGCTCACCTCACGGGGCGCGACCGATTTCCTCGCCTATGCAGCGGTGCAGCACCACCCGCATCACCGCACTCGTCGAGTGGGATTGCGCCCCGACCATTCCTCCTGGTCAGCGGCGCTCATTGGTCTTTCTGCTGAGGGAACTCGGCGTCAGTGGTTGGGAAAGCTCATTGCGTATAGGGGTGTTGACAGATTGGGTTGCCAAGGTCAAGACGGCGGGGTTGCGCCCCGGCGTTGAGAAGGGGGCGATGTGGGGTCGCATGGCGGCATGACCTCCATGAACAACACCGGCCGGCCCGACTGTCGGCGGGAGTCCGGCTCCTCCTGGAGGCCGCCGTCGTGCTGGACCGGCCCTTGACTGGTACAGAAGGAAGCGAATGACATCCATGCTCGACGGCTGCACGCCCTGGCCCCAGGAGTTCGTCGACCGCTACTGGGCGGCCGGGCACTGGCGTGGCAATACGCTGGACAACCTGCTGCGCGGATGGGCTCTGCAGTACGGACCGCGGACCGCGCTCGTGCACGGCGGCACCCGTATCACGTACGCGGACCTGAACCGGCGCGTGGACCGCATGGCCGCCGGATTCCGGCTGCGCGGCCTCCGGCCCGGGCAACGGGTCGTCGTCCAGCTACCGAACGTTCCCGAGTTCGTCATCACCGTGTTCGCACTGATGCGCGTCGCCGCGGTCCCCGTGTTCTGCCTGGTCTCGCACCGCGCGTCCGAGGTGTCCCACCTCGTACGGGTCACCCAGGCCGTCGGCTACGTCGGCCCCTCGACGTACCAGGGCTTCGACCACACGGCGATGGCCGCGGACATCGCGGCCCGAGGGCCCTTCCTGCGGCGGGTGTTCACCCTTGAGGCGCCGGGCGCCTCGTCCCCGTACGGCGGCCTGACGACCGACCCGTCGGGCTGCCACTACTGCCCGCTGGGCTCCATCGACGCCCCACCCGAGCCGGCGCTTGCGCAGAGCGCCGACCAGGTGGCGTTCTTCCTGCTCTCCGGCGGTACCACCGCGGCGCCCAAGCTCATTCCGCGCACCCACAACGACTACGCCTACCAGGCGCGGGCCGCCGCAGAACTGGTGTCGCTCACCGAGAACGACGTGTATCTCGCCGCGCTGCCCGCCGAGTTCAACTTCACCTTCGGCTGCCCCGGCATCGTCGGCACCCTCTCCGTCGGCGGCACCGTCGTCCTGGTCGAGAACCCGGGACCCGCCACATGCTTCCCGGCCATCGGACGAGAGCGGGTCACCATCACGTCGGTGGTGCCCGCCGTCGCCCAGCTCTGGCTCGACGCACGTCCCACGGTCCAGGCCGACTTGAGCAGTCTGCGTCTCGTGCAGATCGGCGGCGCGCCCTCCCACCGGGCGACCGCCGAACGGATAGGCCCCGAATTGGGCTGTCGCCTGCAGCGGGTCTTCGGCATGGCCGAGGGGCTGCTCACTCTCACCCGGCCCGCCGATCCGGAGGAGACCGTGCTCACCACGCAGGGCCGCCCGCTCTCGCCCGACGACGAGATCCGCATCGTCGACGTCGACGGCAAGGACGTGCCCGACGGGGAGCCCGGCGAACTGCTCGCCCGCGGTCCGTACACCCTGCGAGGCTATTACCGGGCACCCGACCACAACGCACACTCCTTCACCACCGACGGCTACTTCCGCGCCGGCGACCTCGCGCGGCGCACCCCGGACGGCAACCTGGTGGTGACTGGTCGCCTCGAGGACGTCCCGCGATGGGCTGACCACGAAGATCCATCCGGCCTGTGACGGGCAGGCAGGCCGCTGTCCGTGTGGGTAGGCGACCGGAAGCAGGTCTGGCGCGGTGTGCGGCGTCCGATCAGGGACGGCGGCTCGCAAGGACGCAGAACTCGTTCCCCTCGGGGTCGGCAAGTACGACCCAGCTCGCATCGCCTTGGCCGACGTCGGCGTGTCGAGCACCCAGGTCGAGCAGACGACGGACCTCTTCGTCCTGCTCCCTGTCGGTTGGGTTGACGTCGAGGTGGAGCCTGTTCTTGACGGTCTTGCCCTCGGGCACGTGCGCGAATGTCAACGTCGGTGGCACTGGGCCAAGGTGGTTCTTGCCTTCCGGCGCCGAAGGGGAGCCAATTGTGACAATACCGTCGTCTTCGTCCAGCACCTCGTAGTCAAGGACCGAGCACCAGAACCGGGCGAGACCGTGGGGGTCGGCACAGTCGATCACAAGCTCGGTGAACTTACTGGTCAAGTCAGGACCTCCCAGCCCCGTAGCGAGTGCGCCGAAGGCCACACGTTAATCGCAGGGGTCGGCTGGCGAGGTAAGCCGCGCGTGGTGTGCGTTCGTCGAGGGCCTGGTGGGGTCGCAGAGCATCGTAGGTGTGGCGGGACAGGTCGACTTCGACGGCGAGGGCGGTGCCGTCCCCGATGGTGGCGCCGTAGAGATGCTTCGTACTTCAGCGTGCCGAAGAACCGCTCGACTACGCCGTTGGTCTGTCGGACAAACCGGCAGTGGCTTGTTCGGATCTCGTCCTAGGCTGAGGGCCTGAGGGCCATGAAGCTGGAGAAGGGGTACTGACCATGGACATCCTGCTCATCGGCGGACTGTGGCTGGACGGATCCGTGTGGGGCCGCGTCGCGTCCGCGCTGGAGACGCTCGGCCATCGCCCCGTGCCGCTCACTCTCCCGGGCCAGGGGGACGGCCCCGCGTCCGCCACGCTCGACGACCAGCTGGCAGCGGTGCTCGCCGCGGTGGACGCGGCGCCCGGCAAGCCCATGGTGGTGGGGCATTCAGCCGCATGCACGCTGGCTTGGCTGGCTGCCGACCGGCGGCCGGAGGGGCTGGCCAAGGTCGCCCTCATCGGCGGCTTCCCGTCCGCCGACGGTCAGCCGTACGCCGACTTCTTCGAAGTGAGGGACGGCGTCATGCCCTTCCCGGGCTGGGACCCCTTTGAGGGGCCGGACGCCGCCGACCTCGACGACGAGGCCAGGCGAGAGCTGGCGGCTGCAGCGATCCCCGTGCCCGCAGGCGTTGCCAAGGGCGTGGTGCGGTTGTCGGACGAGCGGCGGTTCGGCGTCCCGGTCGTGGTCGTTTGCCCGGAGTTCACGCCCGCACAGGCGCAGGAGTGGATCAACGCCGGCGACGTGCCGGAACTCGCCCAGGCAAAGCACGTCGACTTCGTCGACGTCGACTCGGGCCACTGGCCCATGGTCACCCAGCCTGCCGAGCTGGCGCGAATCCTGGCCGCGGCGGCCGGCGCGGCTGGCGCGGCCTGACGGGCAAACGGCTGGGCATGGGCAGTCCCTGCCGGCGTAAGTGCTCGTCACAGCCACGCGTTGATGGCCGCCGCGAGAACCGTCGCCTCGTAGCGCACGGCGAGCTTGTCGTATCTGGTGGCCACGGCGCGGTGGTGCTTGAGGCTGTTGATGCCGCACTCGACAGCAGGGCGCTCGCGGTAGTCGGCCTCGGTCAATCCGGTGTCCGAAATGCTGTGTGCCCCCTACCGTGAAGCCCAATGACACGCCTACATGCTCATGACTATGGGGGCCATGGCCCTCAACTGGTTCTCCTGCACGGTTACGCACGGTCGCTCACCGACTGGGACGCCTCGGCCGCCCTGCTCACCGCCGGGCACCGCGTCCTCGCCGTCGACCTTCCCGGGCACGGCCGCTCTCCCGGTATCTCCCCCTGGACCATCCCCACCGTGGTGCGGCACATCGCGGACACGCTCGACGTGCATGGCGTGCCGGAGGCCGTTGCGGTGGGCCATTCCCTCGGCGGACTGGTCGCGGTCGAGTACGCCCGGGCGAACCCCGACCGTGCCCGTGCCGCCGTGAATCTCGACGGCTTCTGGTGGGGACGCGAGTACCCCGGCGCTGACCGGGTGAGTGAGGGGCTGCTGGCGTCGGCCGGGACCATCGCGCCACCCGAGTACATCGAGGAACAGGTCATCAATCACGCCCGGCTCGGCATTCCCGCCGACCGTGCGGAGGCCGCTGCCCGCGCGGCCGCACGCCCGTTGCCCGACGGTAAGTGGCAGACGCTGCCGGAACGGGCGGAGGCGCTGGGGATCCACGACGAACTCCACAGGCTCGGCGGGCTCGGTGTCACCACGTGGCTGGACGGGGTCGACTGCCCGCTGCTGCTGGTACAGGCCGGCCGACGGCTACCGCCTGCGCCTGGCATGGAGTGGTTCGACGAGTTCAGCGCCCGGTTCGCACGAGGGGTCTCCGCTGAGCTGGCCGCGCTCTCCCGCACCCGGCCGATGATCAGCGTCGACCGGGTCGACGCCACCCACCCCATGATCCTGGAGACTCCAGAAGCGGTGGCGACGCTGGTCGCCGGGTTCGTTCGAGGACTGCCCGGCTGAAGAAGCCGGCACAGCTCCTGAACCCCGCTTTCGCCCGGCTCCACTGCTCGAATGCGGACTCGAAGAAGCCCCGTTGACCTGTTTGCACAGATCATGTCCGTCGCGAACTCGTCGTCTGTGGACGGGGGTTCACGGCACGTCACCACGGCGACCTTGGCCACGTTCCTGCCCTGGGCGGACAACAGCACCATCTGGGCACGCCGCCAGGTCACCACCGAGCCGGAGCCCTGCCGGACGATCCGCAGCAGCCGTGTGCCCTCGTCGTCATCGATCTCACGGCTCAGCCCCCGCACAGCATGACGCACCCCGCGCCGCCCGGACTGCCTCCGGACGGCACCCACAGCAGGACGGATCTGCGCCTCAAGGTCACTTGGCATGTCGGGGGAGTCGGCAATGGAGTGCTCGTCTCAGGGCAGTTCCCGCGGTCCGTAGCAGGCGTGATCCGCCCCTGTGGCCAGGGCCCAATAGCGGTCTCCGAGCGACCAGTGCCACCACTCTGTGGGGTAGTTCACCAAATCCACAGCAGTCAGAGCGGCCCCGAGGATCTTCCTGTTCCCGCGTGCCTCGGCGCTGATGCTGTCGGCCCCGGTGTAGCAGGCGCCCGCGCTCTCCTCCGGGGAAGCGTTCATCAGGGTGCCCAAATCCAGTTCGCGCCCCTCGATGTCGGCCAGTGTCAGATCCACCGCAGCCCCCGCGCTGTGCGGCGCGATCTCAGGCGGGGAGACATAGCGGCTCGCCGCCGCATGGATCTGCTCGGCGGACCACTCCGGGTGGAGCGACTGCAGCTTCTCCGAGTAGCCCTCGAAGTACGTCCGCTGCAACGACAACGGGCGGTAGCCCTCGACGAACAGCAACCGCAGCCCATGGGGAAGCAGTGCTTGGGCCTCCACAAGCCGGTTGACGACGCCTTCCCGTAGATACGCGAAGGCGTCCGCTGCGTCCTGCTGGCGGGCATCGACCAGCAAGGCGCCATCGCGACGGACATCCACCAGCGGCTCACCGCATTCCTGTACGGGAGTTGCGGTGACCCTCGGATCCGACATCAGGATGATCTCACTCATAGGGAGATCATCTTCTCCTGAGTCCCCTCCTCGCCAGGCACGGTTTCGTCTCCACCGTGTCGTCGCACCCGGAACAGGATCAGACCGCCCGTCAGGATCAAGCCCCATGCTTTGTCGAGAGCGTCACGAACCGTGCCTTCGGTGCACTCCGCGTAGCCCTACCTGGCCCAGGCCCAGGCCAGGCGTCCGGCACGGGGCCGACAGCCCGGGGTGACGCAGACCTCGGCGCCCGACCATGGAGAAGGGAGTAAGAGGCACCGGATCGATCAAGGAGCGTCGGGCGTACGCATGATGCAGGAAGTACGACGCCCATCACTCGACATGTGGCGCAGCCGTCCGCACGGCCAGACCGTGCGGGCCACCTCTGAGCTTGCTCAAATAGGCAGTAACACCGTGACCTGCGGGGGACGCTGACCCCATGAATCAGGACATGAGTCTGCGGTTGTCCGCGGACCGCGGGGCCGAGGCGAGGTGGCATCAGTGCACATGTGGGTGGTGATCGGCGGTTTCGCGGCGGTCGTCGTGCTGTTCGGAGCAGCGCTGTGGGCCATCGATGTGCGGCGCGAGCGTGAACACGGCAGTAACAGTCACTGGCAGAATCCTGTCGACCCTGCCGACCACGGCGGTGGCGCATCCGGTCAGGAATTCTCCCTGGGTGGCGGGGGCGGAGGGGACGCGTCATGAGGCGGGGAGGTCGGGAGCCTTCAGGGACGTATTCGGCCATGCCAAGCGGGAAATCTTGATCAGAGCGGACGCTTCTCAGTCCGAATAGGTGTAAAGGCGTTGCCTGGCCCTGCGCCCCCTGTTCTCCGGCCGTGCCCACGCCGGTGCTCGGGCAGCAGGGTCAGCTCCGCCGCGGAGCGCACCGCACCCGGCGTACACAACACAGCGTCCGCCGGCTCGAACAGTTCGTCGCCCTGCTTGGTCAGACACCCCTACAACTCGTCCCGGAAGCGTGACGCTTCCGGGAACGCTTCCCCACAGCAGTTCAGGCAGACTCACCCTCAAGGCCTTCGTCTTGATCGGTGCATTTTGGTCGGAGCGCATGATCAGACGAAGGCCGCCTCAGCGTCGGGCGAATGCCGAGGTGACCGGCATGGTTCGAGGCGCACTTCGACGCGTTGTCCCGTCTCGGTGAAGTGGGAGCGGGTGCGAGATCCTCTACCGTGTCGCTTCATGACAGTCCTGATCATCGGCGGCAGCGGGTTCCTGGGCACCGAGCTGGTCCGCCAGGCGGCAGCGGCCGGGCACGCGACGGCCGCGACCTTCGCGACCAGACCCGGCAGAACTCCGGAGGTCACGTGGCACGCCCTCGACCTGCGGGACCCCGAGCGCGTCGAAGCAGTCGTAGCCGAGGTGGGCCCGCGCCTCATCGTCAACGCGACGAGCGGCAAATCCGACTGGGCGGTCACGGCCGAGGGAGCTGTCCGCCTGGCGATGGCCGCGGCACAGTACGGCAGCCGCCTGGTCCATGTTTCCAGCGACGCGGTGTTCTCCGGCGCCCGGGTCCACTACGACGAATCCTGCCTCCCCGACCCAGTCACCCCCTACGGCGCGGCGAAGGCCGCAGCGGAGACAGGCGTCCGCCTCGTGCACCCGGAGGCCGTCATCGCTCGCACCTCGTTGATCATCGGCGACCGGAAGTCCGTGCACGTACGCATGGTGCACGACCTCGCTGCGGGGACCCGGAACGGCGTCCTGTTCACCGACGACATCCGCTGCCCGGTGCATGTCGCAGACCTGGCCGCCGCCCTGCTGGAACTCGCGTCCTGCGAGACGAACGGCGTTCACCATCTGGCAGGAGCCGACGCCGTGAGCCGTCACGAACTAGGCACCCTCATCGCCGAGCGAGACGGGCTCGACGCCTCCCGACTGCCCTCGGGCCTGCGGGCCGACAGCGCACTTCCCGGGGCGATCGACGTCCGCCTCGACAGCCGCGCCACCCAGCACAGGCTGCACACCACGTTGCGCGGCGCCCGCCAGTTCCTCGCCATGGCGGATTGAGCACCTCCTAGCGTCGGGTCCGGGGTGTCGCCTCCGCCGGAGACGTCGGAGGAGACGGTGTTGCCGCCCAGGAGCAGAATGTTCGCGTCGCCGTCCTTGGCGTTGTCCGTCAGCGCGTGCGCACCGATGACTTCGTCTCGCGAGGGAGGTAGCGGTGCTCGGTGTCGAAGCGGACCTTGGGCATGTTCCGCTTGGGCTGCTTGGAGAAGTCCACTCAGCCCACGCTCATGGTGTAGGGGCCGCCGCCGGCCTCGTGCTCCCACTGGCTCGGGCCTTGACCTTCAGCGGCGTGTCCAGGATGTGGACGCCGCCGTTCTCCTCGCGGACGACCGCGGTGTCCGGCTCGATCCAGTTGCGGACCTGGAGCCAGCAGGTAACTCAACTCTGCTTCCACGCACCCGTGTTGGGCCACGACACGCCGGGTCGCTGCCACACCGGGCAGTGACACCGCATAAGGTCGGCCGGCATGGAGATGACCGAGGACAAGTACCAGGAACTGGCCGAGCTGGACCGGATCCGCTCCAGCAACCCCGTCCTGGACGCCTGGCTCCAGATCCAGCAGCAAGAGTTCCCCGCATGGGCCCAGCAGCACGACGGATACTGGGACTTCACCCCCGACTCCCTCGAGTGCCTGGAGAACGTCGTTCGCTCCCGCTACACCTGCAGCGACCGGGCATGGGAGGAACGCGGCAGCGACTTCCTCCAGACGGCCGCCTGGTATGTGGGCGAGGTCCACAACCGCACCTGCGGCACCCAGTGGCAGTACCACCCCGACTCCGCCGCCGCCGACCCGGTCGTGTGGCCGTTCGTCACCGTGCCGTTCGACCGGCTCTTCGACTTCGAAGACGAGGACGACATCGAACCCGACGCCAGGCCCCTGTACACGCCGGTCAACCGCCTGTGCGGAATCCTCGACGCGGACGGCGGGAGCCTCATCACCGACATCGACATCCACACACCCCCGCAGTAGTCGTAAGGATTACCTCAACACGCCCAGTGGCAAGGCTGGTTACCTCACCATGGTCCGACCGGTGCTGCGCATCCGCGCGCCCGACCATGGAGAGGAACCCTCCTGAGACGGATGGAGACCTGCCAGGCAGGGATGGAGACTGCGGCGGTGACGTCATGGCGGCTGAGCCGGGGCCACCTACTGTGGTGGTCATGACGCTGCGACGGCTGTACGCGGGGCATGACGGAGCCGCCCGATTCGAGTCCTGGGAGCCGGGGCTACTGCCGACGGTCCTGACCCGGGCGAGTTGCGTGCCTCTGCGCCGCTGAAGGCGTCGGCCTGCATGGTGGTTCGGGCACCGGCCGGGGGCGGCCACCCGGAGCAGCCTGAGGCTGGTCGGCGGGATCGCCTGGTACAACCGGTCGCTCACGTTGGCGTCGGTCCAGTTCTACGTCGCCGCCCGCGAGCGGAGGGTCGGACCTGTCAGCGACGGCCCTTGTAGTTGATCTTCATGGTGTCCATGTCCGTCACCGTCGACTTCAGGTCGCGGTAGCCGTGCCCGAGCCCCGCCAGCGCCCTCTCCGCGCGGTCCTCGGCGATCGCCGCGGCCATCTCCTCGCCGTCCGCCGCGTCCGAGACGACGACGAAGCGGTACGAGAAGTGCTTGAGCCGGCTGTCATAGGTGAGCGAGCCCTCCTCGGTGAACCGCATCTGCGCGAGCCCGTGCTCGTCCACATGCGCGAGCAGCACCGCGCGTCCCTCTGCGGTCAGCGCGTCCCAGGTGCCGCGCACAATCACCCGGTACGTGTGCTGCGTGCTCATCTCCGCCGCCCTCTGCGTCGTCACTTCCGTCCCAGTCCTCACAGTCGTCATCGTCGAATCGGCCGGACTCCTACCGGACTTTCGAGCACCGAGACTACGGCGGCCGCCGCACGCAGCCCACTGGATATCGCTTCGCCCGCAGTCGCCTTCGCCCGAGCGAGACGGCCTTTGCCGAAGCCTGACGCGCGAAGCCCCTGGCCCGCGCGTTCACTTGGATGTTCCATGGTCCACGGGACGCGTCGACCGGACAGGGTGCCGACCGCCCGCGCGAGCGAAGTGAGGTTGCCTTGGCCACCACTGTGCGCCGTACCGTACTGACCCTGCCCGCCGCCCCGCTGGGCGCGCCGAACCCACTGCCCGCCCTGCGTCCCCTCGACGGGACGCACACCCTCGACGAGCGTGCGAAGCAGGACCTGCCGAGGGAGATGGCCCGCCAGATCGGTTACGAGCCGCTGCGCACGCTGCTGCCGGTGCGGGTGCTCGACGGATACGGGCGCGAGCGCACCCCGACCGCCTTCGATGCCATCGTGATCGAGAATGAACGACTGCGCGCGACGGTGCTGCCCGGCCTCGGCGGCCGTGTCCACTCCCTGCACCACAAGCCGACCGGCCGCGAACTGCTCTACCGCAACCCTGTCCTCCAGCCCGCCGACTTCGCGCTCAACGGCGCCTGGTTCTCCGGCGGCATCGAGTGGAACATCGGTGCCACCGGCCACACCACCCTCGCCTGCGCGCCGCTGCACGCCGCGCTCGTGCCCGCGCCCGACGGCGGCGTGATGGTGCGCCTGTGGGAGTGGGAGCGGCTGCGGGACCTGCCGTTCCAGGTCGACCTGTGGATGCCCGCCGACTCGGACTTCCTCCATGTGGGCGTACGGATCCGCAATCCCCACGAGCGTCCGGCGCCCGTCTACTGGTGGTCCAACATCGCCGTCGAGGAGCACGAGTCGACGCGGGTGCTCGCGCCCGCCGACGAGGCGTTCCACTTCGGCTACGAACGCAGTCTTCGCCGGGCTCCCGTGCCCGTCCACGGAGGGGTGGACCGCACCTACCCGCTGGGAAGCGAGTACCCGGCCGACTATTTCTACGACGTGCCAGAGGGCGCCCGGAAGTGGATCGCCGCGCTCGACGCGGACGGGCACGGGCTCGTGCAGACCTCCACGGACACGCTGCGTGGCCGCAAGTTGTTCCTGTGGGGTGCGGGCCGGGGCGGACGGCGCTGGCAGCAGTGGCTCACGGAGCCGGGCACCACTGGTTACGCCGAGATCCAGGCGGGTCTCGCCCGCACCCAGCTCGAGCACGTACGCCTCGACGCCGAGGGGGAGTTCAGCTGGCTGGAGGCGTACGGTCCGCTGGCCGCCGACCCGGCCGTCGTGCACGGCGACGACTGGCACGCCGCGCGAGCCGAGGCCGAGACCCGCCTGGCCGGCGCCCTGCCCCGCGCCGATGTGGACGCAGCCTACGAGGCGTGGCTGCCGTACGCGGACGCCGAGCCCGGGGAGCGGCTCGCCACCGGCTCGGGGTGGGGTGCCCTCGAAGTGCTGCGGGCCGGGTACAAGCTGCCCGGCACCCCATTCGACGAGGCGAGCCTCGGTGAAGAGCAGCGGCCCTGGCGGGAGTTGCTGGCCACCGGCGTCCTACCCGCGCCGCGCCAGGTCGTGCCGCCCGGACCCTCGCTCGTCGCCCCGCAGTGGCGCGACATGCTGGAGACGGCGCCCGCCCAGCCGCTGACCGAGTACCACCTGGGTGTTGCCCAGTGGCACGCGGGCGACCTCGCGCAGGCGGTCCGCAGCTGGGAGCGCGGTCTGACTCTCGCCCCCTCGCGCTGGCCGCTGCTGCGCTGCCTGGCTGTCGCCGACCGGCACGGCGGGTACACGGTGCGCGCCGCGGAACGCTACGCGGAGGCCTTCGACGACATGTGCGCGGAGCGCCGGGACGACGGCGAGGCGTGGACGGCCGCGGTGGCCGCGCTGGGGCGCGAGGCGATCGAGGCACTGCTCGACGCCGGCCGTACCGCGGAGGCCCGCGGGGTGTGGGACCGGCTGCTGCCCGCCGTACGCCGACGCGGTCGGTTCCGGCTGCTCGACGCCCGCCTGCTCATCGCGGAAAGCCGCACCGAAGAGGCCCGGGCGCTCTTCGACGAGGGCATCGAGGTCGCGGATCTGCGCGAAGGCGCGGAGATCCTGGGCGAGGTGTGGTCGGAGCTCACGGACGAACCGCTGCCGGAAGCCTACGACTACCGGATGCGTCCGCAGGACTGACCCGGTCCGTCGCGGGAGACCGGCCGGCGAGGGCCAAGGGAGTCGTGGCGATCGGTGCGGCGTTCAGCGGTCGGACGGAGGCCATTCGGAGACACCCAGGCGGATCTCGTCCAACGAGTCCTGGAGCAAGGCTTTGGCACGGGTGAACCAGTCCGCCAGTACGGCGATTTCGGCCGGGCCGTAGTCGGCGAAGAGCATGCCCAGGCGCTCGTAGAAGGGTCCGTAGACCTCGAGGATGCGTTCCAGTGCGGACTCCTCCATGACCACCTGGACCCGTCGGCGATCCCGAGGGTCCACCTGGCGACGGATGTATCCGGCCTTCTCAAGGCGGTTGAGGACACCAGTCACCGCTCCGGTGGTCAGCCGGGCCCGGGCGGCGAGGTCGCCCGCCACGAGGGACTCGCCGGCCTTGGCGGCCTCGATGAGGAAGCCGAGACAGGTGAGATCCGTGACGTTGAGGCCGAGCCGCCGCGCGATGTCCTGCTGGCCGAACTGCGCGGTCGCGATCATCCGGTCCATC
Source organism: Streptomyces sp. NPDC043812 (assembly GCF_056436245.1). Lineage (NCBI taxonomy): Bacteria > Bacillati > Actinomycetota > Actinomycetes > Kitasatosporales > Streptomycetaceae > Streptomyces > Streptomyces sp. NPDC043812. The sequence continues at coordinate 53,415 of NZ_JBWKCY010000022.1, read as the reverse complement.
GCGTACAGCGCCTGATCAGCTGTGGCCGTCGGACGCGCCTTGCCCTGCACCACGAATCCCCTTAGCATCTAAGTTAATTATCTCGCGAGATAAGATATTTCTGGCGGGCGAGCCCTGACCAGCCGCTCCAGCATCCCACTTCCCGAAGGGCGACCATGAGCATGCACGGAGACCACGACATGGGCCACACGGTCGCCGGTTGGACAGGCACTGTCATGGCCACTGTCGGCAGCGCGGCGATGGCGGTGGCGTTTGCCGCCGGCTCGACCACGGGACTGCTACTGGGCGGGACCGTCGCCGCCCTCGCCGCGCTCACCAGCTGGCTCCTTCACCTGGCAGGGTGGGGCAAGGCCACCGGACCGCGGCCGGTCGCCCAGCAGCCCTGGCGCGTCCGCGACACAGCGGCACGGCGGGGCCACCCCGACTGCCTCGGCTGTCGCCTGGCAGGACGCAGTCCCGCCGCTGCCCCGGTCCTCGCCCTCACCGTTGCAGTCGAACCCGCCCCCGCGGAACAACCGTCGTAGTCATGGTCTTCTCAGCGAGAAACACGCAACGGTCGCCGTCAGCCCAGGGCGTCGAGCGGGTCTCGCACCGGGCGGGCGCTGGGGTCTCGGGAGTGCGGACGTGGCCCTGGCCGACCAGGCCCTCTCCTCACGCGCCATTCGCGACCACCTGAGGGTTGCGCGGCATCGGAGTGGTGATCCCCGTCCCGGCGGACCAGCGGGCCACCGACTGCGTCGAGGCAGCCGCGGGGGCCGGCCACCCGCCTTCGACCGCGAGGCGTACCAGCAGCGCAGACGGTCGAGGGGAGCATCAACCGCTGGAAGCGGTGGCGCGGCATCGCCACCCGCTACGAGAAGACCGCGACCATCCACCCGGCCGGACTTCGCGTTGCGGGCACCTTCCGCCGGTCCGCGAGGTGAAGCCGTTCCTTATGGCGAGACCGTCTCTTCCCAGCACAGTCGCAGCTGTTCCTGCAGGTCCGGAACGGAGGCTGCGTCGCAGGACAGGACGACCACGAGCCTGCTGAGGTCGATGCCCTCGGGCCGCTGTGTGGAGGACCATCGCTGTCCTGCCCGCAGAAGGGTTTTGAAGAGAAGGCACTGTCCGGCGGCATCGCCTGGCAGTGCCTTGTCCGCGGCCTCGACGATCAGTACGTAGTGGTCCGCGGGCAGCCACTTCAGATCGCGCAGACAGTCGAAGAGGGCATTCCAATTCCAGCCGAAGTAGTCAGGCAGCCTCAGCCCGTCGTAGAACTGCTGGAAGACGGCGTCCGTGTCGCGCATCTGCCGGCCGTCGAGACGTGCTACGTACGCCCTGCCGCTCGTGGGGGGCAGCAGATCGACGGGCAGCGCGCCGTGCTCGGCGACGACGTGTACCCAGGGCACGGTGTGCACCGCCCCCTCCCTCCAGTGATCCACGGCTCCACCGCCGTCAGAGCCGGTGACGGCGGCGAGCCGTACAGTCCAGATCCAAACGCGGCGGCCTAGCTCAGCGTCTTCAGCGCCGCCGCGTCGTACGGCTTCAGCTCCTCGACCCGGCCCCCCAGGACCTTCGCCGCCCACTCCGGGTCCTGGAGCAGGGCGCGGCCGACGGCGACCAGGTCGAACTCGTCGCGCTCCAGGCGGTCGAGGAGGTTGTCGATGCTGCCGACCGCGGCACCCTCGCCCGCGAACGCGCGGAGGAAGTCGCCGTCGAGGCCGATCGAGCCGACGGTGATGGTGGGCCTGCCGGTGAGCTTCTTGGTCCAGCCCGCCAGGTTCAGGTCCGAGCCCTCGAACTCCGGGAGCCAGTAGCGGCGGGTGGAGGCGTGGAAGGCGTCGACGCCGGCCGCGGCAAGCGGGGTCAGGATCGCCTCCAGCTCCTCCGGGGTCTGGGCGAGCCTCGCGTCGTAGGCTTCCTGCTTCCACTGCGAGTAGCGGAAGATCACCGGGAAGTCGGGCGAGACGGCCTCGCGGACCGCGGCCACGATCTCGGCCGAGAACTTCGTACGGGCCACGGGGTCGCCGCCGTAGGCATCGGTACGCCGGTTCGTCCCCTCCCACAGGAACTGGTCCAGGAGATAGCCGTGGGCGCCGTGCAGTTCGACGCCGTCGAAGCCGATGCGCTCAGCGGCCGCGGCAGCCTCGACGAAAGCGCCGATGACGGCGTCCAGGTCGTGCCGGGTCATCGCCTTGCCGGAGCCCGCGGTGCCGTCGAGGCGGATGCCGGAAGGGCCGACGGCGGGGGCGTCGACGTAGGGGGCATCGCCGTCCTTGCGCACCATGCCGATGTGCCACAGCTGCGGGACGATCGTGCCGCCCGCCGCGTGAACGGCCTCGGCGACCTTCGCCCACCCCGCCAGCTGCTCCTCACCGTGGAACCGCGGCACACGGTCGCTCTGCCCGGCCGACTCGTGGCCGACATACGTCCCCTCGGTGACGATCAGGCCCACACCCGCGGCGGCACGACGGGCGTAGTACGACTGCACGTCCTCACCGGGGACGCCACTCGGGGAAAACATGCGCGTCATCGGCGCCATCACGATGCGGTTCGGGACGGTCAGGCCGTTCAGCGCGATGGGCCGGGACAGGATCTCGGCCGCGCGTGTGGGCGAAGACGCAGTGACGGTCACGGAGGTACTCCTCGTAGGTACTCGTTGCTTGAGAACTTCAAGCAACGAGTAGACGGTAAATGTAGATATTTGAGATCGTCAAGTTTCCTGGGTAAGGTGACCCCATGACAGGAATCGCACGCGCCGACACGGCCCGGCTCATGGAGCTGCTCTCGGTGGCTCTCGGTGCCTATTACGGCGACTTCACGGTCGCGGCTGCGAGCGAGAACCTCACCGCGAGCCAGGGCAAGGCACTGACCGTGCTGCGCCGGGGCCCCGCCGCGATGCGCGCCCTGGCCCAAACCATGACCTGCGACGCCTCCAACATGACCGGGATCATCGACCGACTGGAGAAGCGCGGCCTGGTGCGCCGCGAGTCCAGCCCCTCCGACCGGCGCATCAAGAACGTCGTTCTCACAGCCGAGGGCGAGCACGTCGCCGACGCGATTCGCGCGAAGATGTGCGCCACACGAGAGGGCCTGGACAGGCTCAGTGACCAGGAGCGGGACACCCTGCATACCCTGCTGGAACGAGTCTTCCTCTCCCAGCCCGCTGCCTGAACCGGAGGGTGTCGGCCGGCCCTGAGAGTTCCCGCGCTGCAGCTGGGCCAGGGCGTAACCGTCGGCGTCTGTCCGTGCCTCGGTCGCCGACGCGCTGGTGGGGCTGAGCGAGAAGCGGGCAACCCGTCACCTCCCTCGGTCGCCGTCGGCGAGCCCCGGCGTGGCAGGAGGCGTCCGTACCCGTTTCTCCGGAAGTGGCCCTCCGCATGCTGTGCCTCGGCCGGCGCAACGTATCCGGCGACACCGACACCGGGCTTCGGTGGGAGGGTCGGGGAACGTCAATCGGAGTCGTGCTCGTCGGCCGGCCGATCGGTCGGGGCCGCGGCGGCGTCCTCGTCGACGGCGCCCACGTCTGTGCTGTGCGGCCTGGCGGCACGTTCTGCTGCGATTTCCTCCCGGCGGCTGCGGCGTGCTTCGCGGAACGCCATGACGGGGAGGGCGAGCAGGAACGGAAGGAGCACCAGAGCGGGTGCGGCGGTGATCAGGCGTGTCAGGGTCATCGGCTCGGGTTCTTGTCGGCCGGGCGGGACTCCAGGACAACGCTGCACCGGGGCCGGAGGATGCGGTCGCCGATGTACGCGGTGCACGGCCGAGGCACGAAGTGTGAGGGCCGCCTGCGGGTTCCCCGAGGGTCGGCTGACCACGACCGTCCTGACCACGCTGCGACACGACGACCCGAGCACAGCACTGGTCAGCGTGGTCGCCGCCGGGGTCCAGGGCATGGCGATGTCTCTGGAACGCGTGTCGTAGGCCCGCCGGGGATCGGCGGCGGGCTCGTCAACCGGTGCCGCCCGCCGATCCGCGGCGGCCAGGAACAGCCCGAACGCCCCGGGCGCGGGCTGGTCGCCCACACCTGCGGGAACAGCCGACAGCCCGGGACACCCTCGCACGGCCCCTTCCCGGCGGCGGCGCCGCTTGAGGGGCTCGCCACTCCGCCCGTCGACTCAGAGGCGCTTCGCGCTGCGGAGGGTCTTGGCGTAGTAGCCGTTGCCGTCGAGGCGGGAGACGCCGCCGATGTCGCCGATCGTGGGTCCGTTGACCTCCTCGCGGCTGGAGACGAAGATCAGGTGGCCCTCGGTGTCGTGGCCGAGGACCATGCCCACGTGGTCGAGCCGCTGTCCGGTGCGGGCGTCGAGCTTGAAGAAGACGAGGTCGCCCGGCTGCAACTGGTCGATGGCGGAGGGGCGGTCCTGTGCCGCGACGCCGGTCAGTGGCAGAACGTCCACGCCCTGACGGGAACGGGCCATGCCGTTGGCGGTGCGGGGCAGGCCGTCGCCGGAGGTGTCCGAGGACATCAGCGGGTGGCGTGCGCGGTAGCCCAGGACCATGCGGATGTAGCCGGAGCAGTCCAGGGACCGGGCACGCATGGTCTCCGGGGTGCCGACGTTGCCGTCCCGGAACGGGTAGGGGGTGCCGAGGTAGTCGTAGAAGTCGGACTGCTCCAGGCGCAGGTCGCCGCCCTCGCCTCCGGAGGGGTTCAGCGGGCCGAAGTTGGCGTCACCGGCGTAGACGACGCCTTGGTCGTCCTTGTGCTGCGAAGCGCCCGCCACGTACTGGAAGGCGAAGGCGAAGAGGTCGTCCTCCTTGCTGCCGGCGTACTGCTCGTACCAGTCCTTGAACCACTTCTTCTTCTCCGCGCCCTTGGACCAGGGTTCGGGCATGAGGCGCACCCAGTCCGTCGTGGAGACCGTGGATGCCGTGGAGGTCGGTTCGGCGAAGGTCCGTGCCGGGCCGGTCAGTTTCGCGGTTCGCGCCCCGTCGGTGAGGACGGCCTTGACCTGGCCGTCGGCGCTCCGGAGGACACTGCGCGCGGGGTTCTCCAGCCGGGACCACCGACCGCCGGTCGTGTCCCCGGACGTGCCGGCCTGTCCCCGGACACCGTTGAGGACGCCGACGTTGCGCACCTCTGTGACGCCCTGTTCCTCCTGCTTGCGCAGTTCCAGGGTGAGGTATCCCGAGGTTGCGACGAGCCCGAGGAGCACGAGGCCCGAGAGGAGCGGGCGGGTCTTCTTCTTCCCTGTCATGGTTGTTGCTCGATTCTCAGACGGCGGGCATGACGCCGAGCAGGAGGCCGGCGGCGACGGCGATGTAGGTCATGAGGGAGACGGAGGCCGTCGCCAGCAGGGTGGGCCCCTTGGGCTGGCGGACCAGCTGGTAGGCGATGAGGCCCGGGACGATGAAGCCGAGGGTCTGGTTGCCGTACAGCAGCGGGAACTCGAGCGAGAGCACGATCATCACCGTGGCCTGCAGCAGCACGCCGAGGAGGACCACGGCGGCGAACAGCCTCTTGCCGTAGAGGATGACCAGCCGCTGCATGATCTTGGTGCCCGCGTAGGTCAGGGCCGTGACGCCCACGACCATGGCTGCCCGCTGCAGGTCCTCGATGAGGGTGAGGGCGAGCCAGCCCGGGGTGATCATCCCGCCCGGGGAGAGGTTGGTGGTCAGGTAGCACACCAGGGAGAAGAGCAGACCTATGGCGATGCCCAGGGCAGCCATCTCGGGGGTCAGGGCGGCGGTGGTCAAGGAAGGGCTCCGGGCGCGTGTACGGGTGGTGAGAACGGTCGGCAGCGACCGGCTGCCGTCGGGGTCAGGAGTGCGGAGTGGGCGGTCGGTCGCCCTCGTGGGCCGGCTCGTGGAACCAGCCGAAGGTCTCCTCGGTTCCGTGCCGGCTCTGCCGGTCCGCGGGCTCCTGCCGGGTGGTGGGCGTCCTCGGCTCGGGATGCGCGACGGCTGCCTGGGCGGGGATCCGCACGAGGGGGATCTCCTGGGTCTGGGCCGCCTGGTACCGCTCCTCGTAGGCCACGGGATAGGAGGCGTAGGGGTCCAGGTGCGCCGGCTGGGCGGCGACGGTGGGCGCCGCGTCCGGGCCGGTTCCCGGGCCGCTGTCGTCCGCCGGGAGTTCGGCGAGGTGTTCGAGCAGTTCCTCGCCCTGGCCGTGGATGTTCCCGATGGCGACGAGAGAGGAGCCGTCGGGCATCCGGTCGAGGATGGCGTGCATGAACTCCTCGGCCGGGCGCCGTTCGCCGCCCAGGTCGATCGCCTTGTCCCGCCACGGGGCGGGGATGGCGTCGATGGCGCTCTTGGAGGGGTGTCCGATGACGAAGACGTTGTCCGGGCGCAGGTCGGGGATGATCTCGCCCATCTGTCCGTTTCGTTCGACCCGGTCGGGGCGGCAGTTGATCACGACGTTCAGCGGACGGCTGACGGCCTCCAGGTCGAGCAGCTGGTTGACGTTCATCAGCGTCGACTCGGGGTCGTTCGCCGCGAAGACGTTGGCGAAGGCGAGCCGCCTGCCCTCGGGTGTCACATAGCGTTCCACGGAGAGGACGCCCGGGTCCGGGGGTGCGTCGTACATGCCCTGCAGGGCGACCTGCCGTTCGACGCCGAGGAGTTCGGCCACGGCCAGGGCGATCGCGACGTTCTCCTTGAAGGTGAACCAGCTGAAGCCGCGGAGCTCCGCGTCGGTGACCGTCTCGGGGTCGGCGTAGACGAGCCGGCAGTTCCGGGCGTCCGCCTCCTCCTGGAGGATGTGGAAGCGCTCCTGCTCCGCGGTGACGCAGATGCCGTTCTCGGGCATCGAGCGGCACAGCGACCGGGCCACGTCGTCCAGGGTCGGCCCCATCTCGGCGAGGTGGTCCTCGCGGACATTGCACAGGACACCGATGGTGGAGCGGATCAGCTTGCTCTGGTTGACCTCCTGCAGAGCAGGCATGACGGCCATGCACTCGATGACGAGCGCGTGGGGCCGGTAGGCGGCGGCCCGGCGCACGATGCCGATCTGTTCAACCACGTTGGCGATGCCGAACTTCCGGTAGACCGGCTCCTCGGTCGCGTCGGGGTGGATGAAGCGTGCGGCGGTCCCCGTCGTCTTCGCGACGGTGACGACACCACCGCCGCGCAGTGCTCCGGCGCACAGCCGGGTGATGGACGACTTGCCCCGGATGCCGTTGACGAGCACCCGGGTGGGGATCGTGTGCAGCGCGGCGTAGTGCCTGCGCTGTTCCACGATGCCGGCGATCAGCAGGAACACCCCGCCGGTCAGCAGGACGAAGTAGAGGTAGAGCACGCCGTGGTCACCTTCCCCCGACGCCGGTCCGGGGCTCCGCGAGCCGGCGCGCCTGGTTGTGTCTGTGGGCCTGCGCCTGCTGGCGCAGTAGTTCGAGGCTGCGGACGACGGCCCCCACTTCGTCCTGGTAGCGGGGGTAGAGCACGGTTTTGAGGTCCCCGTCCGCGAGCTTCTCCGCGCCGGCGGCGAGTGCCCGCAGGGGGCGTACGACCACCAGGTGGACCCAGCCGAGGCAGAGGATGATCGCGGCCAGTCCGAGCATCCCGGCGAGGACGCTGCGGTCCTCGCGCTCGTACGGGGCGATCTGGAAGCGCTCGGCGTTCTGCCAGCTGACGACCGTCCAGCCGATGTCGGCCGTGACGCCTCCGCCGGAGAACGGGGCCGCCGCGGCGACGGTGACACCGTCCCCTTCGCGTATGAGCAGCCCGTTCTCGACCGGCTCTGCGCCCGCCTGGACACCGGCCGCCCTGACGAGGTCGGTCAGTTGGCGGCGGGGCAGGTCCTCGAAGGCCAGGAATCCGTCGCTGCCGGCGAGGGTCAGGCCGTCCGAGTCCACCACGCGGACCTCCCCGAGCCCCGGCCGGGTCAGCAGGGAGTTCAGGAACTCCACTCGGATCTCGCCGACCAGGGTGGCGCCCTTGTGCTCCGGTACCGGGGCTCCGGCCTGGATCACCGGCTGCTTGCCGCCCTTGCCGGACACCCGGACCAGCGGCAAGTCCTCGCCGCGGCTCCAGGCATGGGGCTCCGCGCCCACCTGGGCAGTGACGTCGCCGTTGTCGTCGACGATGTACAGGGCCCGGTAGCGGGGGTGCTTGGCCAGGGCGTCCTGGAGCAGGCTGTCGGCGGTGGCCGGGTCGTCCTCGCCGATCAGACGGGACGTGGAGACAAGGTCGGCCTGTGCCTCGTTGAGGGCCCTGCGCAGCCGGTCGGCGATCAGGTCCGTGCGGTCCCGCTGGTCGTTGACCATGGTGGTCGGCACGCTGACGGACCCGTCCGTGCGGTTGAGCAGCAGACCGACGGGCACGCACCACATCAGCAGAACAGCGGCCGTCAGCACGAGCGGTCCGCGTCCGCCGATACGGATACTCCGGCGGATGGGGGCGTCGGGTCCGCTGTCGTCGTCGCCCAGCTGCCGGCGCAGCCGCTCCAGGGCGTAGCCGATGCGGGCCGGTTCGCCCCAGCGGGGCACCGAGACGGGCCGGGTCAGATCGCCCCGGGCCAGTCGGCGCGACTCCAGGAACAGCCGCAGCAGCGGCCGCTGCACGGTCGCCCAGAGCACGATCACCGCCAGGAGTCCGAGCAGGACGAGAACGCCCGACACCGCCAGCCCGTACAGCTCGAGGCCCTGGTCCGTGGCCTGCTGCCGCACCACGGGCAGGAGCGCCACGACCGTCAGCCCGAGACCGGCGGCCACGCTCTGCTTCTCCTCGGGGTTCGACGAGGAGAGCGAGGCGTACCCGGCGGTGGCCACGCGGCCGTTGTACTCGCTGCCGACGAGGGTGCCGCTGACGCCGGGGTAGCCCCGCGAGCCGGGCTCCTTGGCGCGGACGGGATGTTGCTCGGTCCGCACTGCCGCCTGCTCGGAAAGCCGGCTCATCTGCTTGTGAAGGAAGGCGAGCTCCTTGCGCTCCTGATCGGAGTTGAGCGCTTCGGCCTGCTCGAAGCCGGCCGTGCCGAGGATCTCGCCGTCCTGTGCCACGACGGCCATGGTGCGGAACGGGCCGAGGTTGATGGCGGGCACCGACAGGCTGCTCGAAGCGATCAGCATCTGCTGCGGCCGGTCCTGCCAGTCCAGGACCGCCATCGTCATCAGGCGGACGTCGCCGGTCTCCAGCCGGACCATCCGGGGTGTCAGGGCCTTGTCCCCGGTGAGGACGTCCTCGTCCAACCAGGCCAGCGGAATCGTTTCACCGCGCGCGGCGAGCACCTCGCCGCTGTCCAGGTCCACCACGGTGGTGCCGGTCCACTTCTGGTAGGTCCGGCTCAGGTCCGACAGGATGCGCTCGGGCTTCACCGGACGACCCGCGCTCACCGCTGTGGCGGTGCGCTCCAGGTCCGTGACCCGCTCGTCGATCGACGCGCGCAGGGCGATGGCGCCGTCCTCCGCGAAGTACTGCTGCGAGGACAGCACCGCCTTCGGAGCGACCGTGTCCTCGCGGGGGCCGAGCACCTTGGCCGTCAGGCCCGCCAGGGCGAGGATCAGTACGCACAGGACCACGATCGGCGGACGGATGCCGCCGAGGAGCGGCATGTCCGCGCGCCTGCGGATCCGTCGCCGCCCTCCTCGTAGGGAGTACGCGGCTCTACTCGATGTCACTGGTGATCTTTCTGATTCCTGCGGCTGCGGTACGCGAGGGGACCGCAGCTGACGCGGGTCCGGGACGCGGTGGCTGTGAACGGTGAAACGGTCGGTCCGGGGTGCGGTTCAGCTCTTCAGGGAGAGCTCCGCCAGACCGTCGCCCCCCGGAGCTCCTCGATTGAAGAGGAAGCCGCGTGTCCGGTCCGCTGCGAGGTGGTAGCGGGCGAGGCGGTCCGGGGACAGGTCACCCGGGTTGTCCATCATCTGCCGGACGTCCACGAGTCGGTGGTCGTCGACGGCGCCTTCGGGCTGCTTCTCACCCGGTTCGACCTCGGGTGGGATGTCCACGAGAGTGGTGCGGTAACGAGCGGCGACGTCCCAGCCCGAGTTCGTCTCCCGGAACTCGAACCAGCCGATCGCACCCTCCTCGGTGAGCCCCGTGGGTGACGAGTGCCGCGCCACCTGGTTGCCCAGGCTGTAGGCGACCCAGGTGCCGTTCAGCTTCTGGATCGGCTGCACCACGTGCGCGTGGTGTCCGATCACGAGATTGATCCCGGTCTCTTTGGTGAGGCGTTCGGCGAGCTCCAGCTGGGGGACGCTCGGCTCGTTGTAGTGCTCCAGGCCCCAGTGGACCGAGAGGATCACCACCTCGGCGCCCTGCTTCCGGGCCCGGACCTCTGCCTGCTTGACCGCGTCGGTGTCGATCCTGTTGAACGCCCAGCGCTCCTTCTCGGGTGTCGGGTTGAGGAACGACTCCCACGAGTAGGACAGGTGCGCCACCTTCACGCCCTGGACGGTGCGGATATTGATCTTCTCCGCTTCCTCAGGAGTGCGCGCAGAACCGCTGTGCCCGAGCCCCAGCCCGTCCATCGTGTCCAGGGTGCGGCGCACGGCCTTCAGACCGTGGTCGAAGGTGTGGTTCGAGGCGGTGGAGCAGGTGTCGTAGCCCACGTCCTTCAAGGCCGTGAGGATCTGCGGCGGCACCAGGAACTCCGGGTATCCCTGGAAGGGGCCCCGGGGCTTGCCCACGGGAGTCTCCATGTGACAGATGGCCAGGTCGGCCTTGCTGATCACCGGCTGCACGCCGGCCAGCAGCGGGCCGAAGTCCAGCCCGGCGCTGCCCTTGCCGGTCTTCTTCGCGTCCGTGGCGGCCTGCTCCACCAGCTCGGGATGGATGAGAACATCTCCCGCGGCGGCAACGGTGAACACCCGCCCGCCGGGCTTGCTCTGCGACTCCGACGGGGTCGACGCGCAGCCGACGGCGAGAACGGCGCAGGCCACCGCCGCTGCCAGCGCACGACCCATACGGAGAGAATCACAGAATGTCACCGGACGATCTTCACATGAGTCTCAAGATCGACTGCTCACGCAGCATCACAAGGCCATCACATTCTCTTCGCATATGCGCAGCCCTGGGCATCGTGCTGGCGCTGCTCGGCTGTCAGGCGACGGCGCACGACACGGAGGCGGAGCGTCCGCAAGCCCAGGAGCTCGCGGACCTCGACCACCGGATCATCGAGTACGCCCAGCAGGCCGAAGCCCGCGCGCCGTACAGACCCCCCGGTGACGCCGAACGCAAGCGCCTCGGCCGAGGCGTCGGCCACCTCCTGGACGGCGACCTCGAACAGGCCAGGCGAGACCTCGCAGACGCCGGCTTCCGGGTGACCCGGCTCACCGACGCCGCCTCGGGCAGGCGCTACGACGAAGTCGCCGCCCGGGAACCGGGAACGAAGCAGGCCCGGTGGGGGCGTCTGTACGTCACCGCCGATGCCGCCGTCCGCTGGAACGTCCAGGTACCGCACCCGGTCGCCGACCGCGACACCGAGCTCCTCGGAGCGCAGCTCCTGGAGAACACTCCGGGTGGCGCACTCGTCCTCGCCGGCGCTCACCGAACCGCCGGCAAGGGGGACGCCGCGGACGTCGCCCACCGCACCGACAGCGCCTTTCACGCCATCGTCTCGGAACTCCAGGAACGCGATGTTCCGAGCATGCAGCTGCACGGCTTCGCCAGGTCGTCGGACCGCCCGTACGACGCCATCCTCTCCACCGGCGTCGCGCAGACCGCCCCCGAAGAGGCCGGGACGCTGGCCGACCGCATGGAAGCCCGCGACCTCCGTGTGTGCAGGGGTTGGTCCAACCGGTGCCCCCTGGAAGGAACCACCAACGTCCAGGGGAAGGCGGCCGAGCGCCACGGCACGACCTTCGTCCATGTCGAACTCGCCCCGGCGGCACGGGGCGACGACACGCAGGCGGCGCGGGCGCGGACAGCGCTCTCCAAGGTCCTCTCGACATGGGCCGACGCAGGAACGTAGGGCCGACAGCCCACTCCGGCATCGGCCGACCCCGCGCACCCCGCCCGCGGCAGCCGCGTCCAGCCACGTCCCATGCGCCACGGCTGCCCCGTTCCGGGTGTGGAGGGGGCCCTCTCCAGGCTGTCGCGCCGGGGGAGTCGGGCGGTGTCCATGTGCCGGGGGATGTGGGGAAGACGAACTCGAGGACGTCCTGGTCGAGGCCGGGCGGTTGTCGTGCGGGTGAACCACCGTGGGAAGGCCAAGGGGTTGGCGTCGGGGCGGAGGCGCTCGGCGAGCGTGCGGTCCAGGAGCCAGGAGCCAGGAGCCAGGAGCCAGGAGCCAGGAGTGGCAGGTGGCGTGGGTGTGCGTCCGCTGCGGATGGTGGCGGGCCATGGAGGGGCGGATGCGGGCCACACGGTGGTGGTGGTCGAGCACGACAAGGACGTCGCGGGCGCGGGCATGGTGATCGATCTGGGCCGGGCGGCGCCGCCGAGGGCGGGCGGTCGTCGTCGGGGGGCATGCCCGAGGAGGTGGCGCGGGCGGCGGGCAGCCGCACCGCGCCGTATCCGGCCCGGTCCCTGGGCTGAGTCAGGCGGCTCGGTCGTAGGTGTAGTGCGGGGTGTGGTCGAGCATGTCGGCCGGGGTCACATCGTTCCAGGGGCGCATGGTGTCGCGGAGGTCGACGACGTTCGCGGTGCTTGCCTCGGGGAGGTACGGGGAGTCGGGGTGCAGGGCCTGCCACTCGGTCCAGAGCTTGTCGATGAAGGCGTGGTGCAGCCAGAACACCGGGTCGTTCGGTGAGGCTCCGGTGGCCATGTGGCCGCCGACCCAGACGTGCACGCGATTGTGCAGGTTCACTCCACGCCAGCCTTCGAGGTGGTTACGGAAGCCGTCGGACGCGCTGTTCCAGGGCGGCATGTCATAGGTGCTCATCGCGAGGACGGTGTCGACCTCGGCGCGGGTGGGGAGTTGGCGGCCGCCTGCGCCGAGCGCCCGGCGCAGGTAGCCGCGTCCGTCGACCCGTATGGAGATGCCCCAGCCGCCCGTGGCGGCGGCGAACGGCCCGTCCATCACCTGTCCGTCCCTGCTGCGGCCGGTGCCGCCGAGGAAGTCCGCCGCCCAGAGCGAGGCGGCGGGGGTGCGGTCGGCGGTCCAGTCCCAGTACGGGAGGGCGACGGACGGGTCGACGGACTGGAGGGCCTGCTCGAATTCGATGAGGAAACGTCTGTGCCAGGGCAGGAAGGACGGGGATCGGTGGCCTACCCGGTCGCCGCTGTCGGTGTCGCCCATGATGAAGGCGTTGTGGGTGGTGACGAACGAGTCGTACCGGCCGCTGCGCTTGAGTGCGAGGAGTGCGTCGACGAAGGCGCGCTTCTCGGTGCTGGTCAGCTCTGCCTGGTTCTTGCGTACGGTCATGGTTGCTGGTGCTCCGGGCTCAGGAGAGGTCGAGGGGGACGAGGGCTGCGCCCTGGAGTTCCCGGACAGCGGCGCGGGCCGCGGCGCGCGGGGTGGAGAGCGGCTCGTAGTGGGTGATGACGCTGATCCAGGTGCCGTCGGCGTTGCGCATGAGGTGCAGTTCCTCGCCGTCGATGTGCACGGTCCAGCCGCCGCCGTGGTGGTCGTGGTGGCCGCCGCCGTGGCTGGGCGTGCCCTCGATACGCCGGCCCAGGTAGACCTCGTCGAAGGCACCGGATGCGTCGTGGGTGTGCGGCGTGGCCGGTGTGCGCGGAGCTCGGTCACGTGCGCTGCCGACTGCGGGCGCGGCGCCGATGACCGCGAGGCCGGCGGCGGCGCCGACGGCGCTGATGGCCTGTCGGCGGGTGAATCGGGACATGGAGGGTCTCCCCAGGTGCAAGGTGTTTCGGGACTGCAGTGCGATCGGCACCGCAGTCGCCATGCCTACCTGGGACCGGCCGGTGAGCCGAAACCGGTGGAACGGGGTTGGTCGCCAAATGGACAACTCACCACGTGAGGTACAGACTTGAACAAAGTTGATCTTGCTTTGGTGCCGTCTTCACCTCATCCGTGAAGCGAATATTCCGCCGTCAATGTGGCTAGAGTGTGAAGAATTTGCGGTGAGGGGGCGCTAGTTGTGCCCATCCTCACGTTCTCAACATGACCGGAACATATGCACCCGCCGGGTGCCGCGGGCGCTCGTGCGCCGGGCCGTCGGCGCCGGACCTTGCGGCTGGCCGGCAGCCACTCCCGGTTCATCGCCGCGATCGATCGCCTGCACCGTCCCGCTGTCGGGTGGCGGTGAACGTACCGTCGCAGTACCCGAGCGACGGCAACGACCGCGCCGGCATCTCCTCCGACGCCGCGTACAGCCGCGCCGGCATCTGCCGTCCCGCCGTATCCAACAGCGCGTCTGCATCTGCCCGCGGCGCCCTGCTCTCAGTGTTTTGAGGAAGCTGATCCGGTCCGGTCCGGGTCGATGTCGGCGCCGGTCGCGGCCTGGCAGATCAGGGAGTTGATCGCGTAGTGGACCAGCAAGTAGGCCCAGATCTCCTGGTGGACCAGGTCCGGGCTCTTGGACCGCAGGACCTTTCCCGGACCGCGCAGGACTGCCTTGAACTGGCCGCTTGCGCCCTCTTCCTCCCATCGTTGTTGGTAGGCGGAGGCCAGTTCGGCGGCGGTCGCGGACTCCGGCTCGGTGACGGTGGTGATCAGGCGGACCGGTTCCCCGCTGTCGCGGTCGGGGACGTCGTATTCGATGACCCGCACGACGTGAGCTGCGGCTGGGTCCGGCTTCGCGCCGCTCCTCGCTTGCTGCAGCAGTTCCTCCCGCTTGTGGCCACGCAGGCGGGGATCGACCAAGGCTGACAGGTACGTACCGTCGGGCAGGACCTTCAGGACGGGCAGGGACAGTTGCGTCGGTGCCCGCCAGCACAGCGCCGCCCCGGTCTGAGCGGCAGCGCTGAACGCGGCAAAGCTGTAGAAGCGATCGGCCAGCAGCAGCCAGTCGTTCGAGATCGAGGGCAGCAGCGTGGCCGCCATCGTCTTCTCGCTCCGGTTCCACGGCCCGACCTCGGCATCGATGAAGGCGTGCGATCCGCACTCGACCACCGCCACCACCCGGGCCTTGGGGAGGGCGGAGCGGGACTGGTCGTTGCCGGCGTAGCCGAACTCGGCGGCGTTCTCGGCCGAGTCGGGCAGGTCGAGTTCGAACCCATCGATGGCCATCAGCCGCCATCCGCGCAGCTGCGCGCCCCGGGTCTCGCTGGTGGCAACGGGTTCGGCCACCCGGTAGAACGTCTCCCGCAGCACGTCGCGCCCCAACCGCTCACGTGCCTGAATGATCCCCGACGAGGTCGGCGGCTCCCAGGCCGCGTCCCACACACCGAACTGCGACAGCGCCCCGGCGACCTTCTGTGCGACCTCCTCAGCCGCGTCGTCGGAGAAGAGGCAGAGCGCCATCGTCAAATAAGCAGTCACGTACGGAGGGAGCTTCCCGCCCCGGCGTTGCTCGGCCACCCCGCATACCGCCGCGGCCTCATCCACCTTGAACCGCGGCACCGCCGCGACCAGGACTCCCAGCGACACCTGGTCCGGTCGCGCAACGAACCCACCCGAACCCACGGAACCCTGAGCCATGCGGCAACCCTAGCCTCGTGGCTGACGCGACATCGAGCACCGCACCAAACCCTCTCCCGCCCTGTACGAATCGCCGGAGTTGTTGGATGGCTCCGCGGAGTTCAGGGCTTGACGACTTCATCGGGAATCCTCTGGTCCACCTGGTGATCCAGACGAAACGGCCAGGGCTCCACCGCCGCCGTGAAGCGCGCCGCCACCGCCGCCACCGCCGCCCGGAGCTCCGGCCCGCCCTCGACGCGGAACCCGAACGGAATCCTTGCCAGCCACTCCTGCACGTACCAGGGCGGGTCGCTCGTACTGCCGACCAGCACACACCCGTCGCCCGACGCCTCCAGCCGCCCCATGGGGGGCCTGACCCACCGCGCCACTTCGGACAGGGGGGCGTCGAACACCACGCGGGTGGGGTACTCCCGGCCCGTGCCCAGGTTCTCCTCCAGCACAGCCACTGGGTCGAGGTCGTCGGGCGGGTCGAAGGCGCGGGTCGTCTGCTGGACCGCGGTGATCCGGTCGACCCGGTACGTGCGGATCGCGTTCGCGCGATGCGAGCGGCACAGGAGATACCAGCGCCTTCGGCGGACGACCACCGCCCAGGGGTCGACCTCTTGCTCCGACTCGTTCCCCGACTCGCTCCGATAGGCCACCCGCACGCTCCGTCGGACCGCGGACGCCGCGACCAGAGCGCTCGTGGTGGCCGGATCAGGCCGAGCCGAGTACGGGTCGGGCGCAGCCGACGCATGGTCGCGCAGCGTCGCCGCCTGCCGGCCGACGTTCTCCGGCAGCGCGCGGATGACCTTGCTCAGCGCACTTGCCACGAGCTCGTCGGTGTCGTCCAGCGCCGCCATGACCAGCCCCAGTGCCTCCGGTTCAGTGAAGACCACCGGCGGCAGCCTCGTCCCGCGTCCCAGCCGGTACCCGCCGTACGGGCCTCGGGTCGACTCGACCGGGATGCCCGCCTCCCGGAGGATCCCGATGTACCGGCGCGCAGCCCGTTCCGTGACACCCAGCGACGCGGCGAGCTCGTCCGCCGTCGCGCCGGGGCGGGTCTGAAGGATTTCCATGGTGCGCAGAGCCCGTGCGGTGGGGCTGAGATCGGTCGGCACACGAGCAGATTAGGTGGTCACTTCCTATACCGGAAGTGGATTGTCCGGAACCCGTCGTAGCGTGATGCGCCATCCAACCGCACGGAAGAGGGCAGTGATCGTGACAGAGGGAGCCACGTTGTCCGACGAGGTCGTACCCACCGGCCAACGGTCCTCGGCGGTCGCCACCGGACGGCCTCGCGTCCTGGTCGTCGGCGGCACGCTCAAGCACGTGCGCAAGGCCCGGGAGCTCGGCCTGGACGTGGTTCACGCCCAGTTCCCGGACGAGTACGACCGCGGCCACTGGCCCTACGTCGATCAGGCGCTGCTGCTCGACTACGGCGACATCGACCGGCTCCTGCCACTGGCCCAGGCGTTGCACGAGGCGTACCCGATCCAGGCGGCCGTGTCGCTGTTCGAGCTCGGGCTGCTGCCGACGGCGCGGATCAACGAGGCGCTCGGCCTCGGCGGCGAGTCCGTCGCCACCGTGGAACTGCTGCTGGACAAGTGGCGGATGCGCCGGCAACTGGCCGCGAAGGGCATCAGCCCGGTGGCCTCCGCGGTCGGCCGTTCCGCGCAGGACGTACGGGAGTTCGTATCGGCTCACGGGCTCCCGATCATCGTCAAGCCGATCCGCGAATCGGGCAGCCTGGGGCTGTTCTGCATCCGCGACCGAGCCGACGTGGACGTCGTCGCCGAACGGTTCCGAGCCCTCGACGACGGGCATTGGGCCGCCAGGGACCTGTCCTGTGCCGATTCCTTCGACGAGTTCCTCATGGAGGAGTTCCTGGACGGCTCGGAGATCAGCGTGGAGACCCTGACCTTCGACGGCCGGCATGTGGTCGTCGCGGTGACCGACAAGGAGTGCGGCGGCCCCAGTTTCGTCGAGATCGGACATTCGCAGCCCAGCGGCTGCTCGGCCGAGACGCTGCGCCAGGTCACGCAATTGGTGACGGACTTCCTCGACGCGGTGGGGCTGCGCAACGGTCCAGGGCACACCGAGGTCAAGCTGACCTCGCGCGGCCCGCGCATCGTCGAGTCGCACAACCGCATCGGCGGTGACCGGATCAACGAACTGGCCGAGATCGCCTACGGCATCGACATGGAGCGCTACGTGCTGGGCGCCGGTTTCGGCCTGGTGGAGCCGCTGACCACGTCGCCCGAGCCTCGGGGCGGAGCGGCCGTCCGGTTCCTCACCCCGGAGCCCGGACGAGTCGTGGAGGTGACCGGCGTCGACGCCGTGCGCGCGGACCCGGCGTTCGTCGACGTCCAGTTGGAGGTGGAGCCGGGCGACGACGTACCAGCGCTGACCTGGAACGAGGACAAGGTCGGTCACATCATCGCCCGCGGCGCCACCGCCACCGAAGCGATCGCACACGGCAGGCGGTTGGCGGCGGCGATCCACGTGCGCACCGAGCCCGTCGCGTGAGCACCGCGCCACCGGACCGGGCGAGCGTCGACGAGCCGCGATTCCGCGACGCGCTGCGCAGCCTGCCCGGCCGGGTGTGGATCATCAGTCTCGGCATCCTGGTCAACCAGGTCGGCAACTTCCTGCCCGTGTTCATCGTTCTCTACCTGACCGAACGCGGCTACTCCGCCGGTGCCGCGGGGTTGGTGCTGGGCGTGTCCGGGGTGGGCAAGGTGCTCGGCAACGCCGTCGGCGGCCACCTCGCCGACAGGATCGGCCGGCGATGGACCATCGTGCTGTCCGCGGTGACCACCGCCGGGCTGACGGCGGTCGTGCCGTTCCTCGGTCCGTTCCCGCTCATCGTCGCGGTGGTCGGTCTCATCGGCGTGATGTCGCAGATCTACCGTCCGGCTGCCGCCGCCGTGCTGGTCGACGCCGTGACGACCAACCAGCAACGGCTCGCCGCCTTCGGGGTGTTCCGGTTCGCGATGAACGTGGGCGCCGCCCTGGGCGGTGTCCTCGGCGGTGTGCTGGCCAGCACCTCCTATGTGGGGCTCTTCCTGGGCAATGCCGCCGCGTGCCTGCTGTTCGGCGTGGTCGTGGCGATGCTGCTGCGAGATGCGCCCCGGTCGCGGTCCGACCAGGACGACGCGGACACGCGGGCGGAGCGGGCGGTGGGATACCGGCAGATGCTGGCCGACCGCACCGTGGTGCGATTCCTGCTGATGACCTTGGTCGCCGAATTCGGCTACATCCAGTCCACCGTCGGCCTGCCCCTGCACGTCAGCGACGTGGGTCTGAGCCCGAGCGACTTCGGTCTCCTCATCGGGCTCAACGGTCTGTTGGTGTTGGTGCTGGAACTGCCCATCACCGGCGCGGTCTCCCGGTACCGGCCGGAGTACGTACTGGCCATCGGCAACCTGATCACCGGTGTCGGTCTCGCGCTGACCGGGTTCATGAGCAGCATGGTCCTGCTGTCGGCGACGGTGCTGATATGGACGTTCGGCGAGATGACAACGAGCACCATCTCCCAGGCCTACCTGGGAAGTCTGGCTCCGCCGCACATGGTCGGGCGCTATCAGGGGTTGCACGGCGTCGCGTACACGACCGGTACGGGCGCCGGGCCGCTCATCGGCGGCGCCGTGTACGCGTTCGGCCCATGGGCGCTGTGGGCCCTGATCGGCGCGGCCGGACTGCTGTCCGCCCAGCTCAGTCTGCCGCGCCGGCGCGGGGCGTCCACAGTGGACGAACCGGATTACCGACCAGGTGCACACGCCCCGGCTGTCCCTGCCGGGAGCGACAGACGAACAGCCTCACCCCGCTCCATGACGTAGTGCGCACCAGACAGTCCGACTTGGGCTCCGGACGCCTTGGTGCAGTCCGCCCCTGAGGCCTGTCCGGTGGATCTTCCCGGAGGTAGTGTCCACGGCCATGCACCTACTCGTTCTGGGCGGGACGTCGTTCGTGGGCCGCGCGATCGTAGAGGATGCCCTGAGCGCAGGGCACAACGTGACGGTGTTCGGCCGGGGCAAGACCGGCACCGACCTGTTCCCCGAAGTGCCCAGGTTGATCGGTGACCGGGACACCGGCGACTACGACGCGCTGAGCGAGGGCAGGTGGGACGCCGTCGTGGACGTCAGTGGCTACGTTCCGCGGCACGTCGGGCAGGTGATGGACGCGCTGGGGGACCGTGTCGGCCGGTATCTGTTCATCTCCAGCCACGCCGTGTACGAGCAGGCGGGACTCGGTCCCGGCTCCACCGAGGACGCGCCGCGCGTGCCACCCGTACGGCGAACCGAGGAGTTGGACGGCGAGACCTACGGGCGACTCAAGGTGGCCTGTGAGGACGACGTGCTGGCCCGCTACGGGCAGCGGGCCACGATCGTGCGCCCGGGCAAGGTAGCCGGGCCACACGACCCGCAGGACACCTTCACGTACTGGGTGCGCCGGGCCGCGCGCGGCGGCCGGATCGCGCTGCCCGCAGACCCCGCGCAGCCGGTGCAGATCATCGACTCGCGCGACCTGGCCCGGCTTGTCGTCCGGCTGGCGGACGATGAACGGCCTGGCGCCTACCACGCGGTGGGCCCCGCCGAACCGACCACGCTTGGCGGACTCATCGAGACGTGTGCACGCGTGGCGGGCGCCGAGGTCGATCTCGTACGCGTGTATGTCCCCGCCGACGAGTTGCCGCCCCTGTTCCCACTGTTGCGTCCGCACTGGCCTTCACAGCAGCGCAGCGCGGCGCGCGCCCGGGCCGCGGGCCTGCCGGCGACGCCGCTCGAGGTGACGGCAGCAGACGTCCTCTGCTGGGACCGCGAGCGCGGCGAGCCACCTCTGACGAAGGGCTTCACTCCCGAACACGAGCGGGAGGTTCTGGCACAGCACGACCGAGGGAAGGGCTAGGTTCTGTCCGGGCGATCACCGGGCACACTGGCCGACATGCCTGTCTCGCTGCATCACATCGTCATTGACGCCCACGACCTGCCCGCCCTGGCCCGGTTCTGGGCTGAGGTGCTGGGCTGGCGGATCCTGTCCGAGCGGGAGCGGGAGGTCGTGATCGGGCCGGACGAGACCGCGCCGGTGGGCATCTGCTTCATGCCGGTGACGGACCGTAAGGTCGTCAAGAACCGCCTGCATCTCGACCTGACGTCCGCCGCGGAGGACCGGGAGGCCGAGATCGAGCGCATCCTCGCACTCGGCGCCCGTAGGGCGGATGTTGGGCAGAGCGGCAGCGAGTCGTGGACCGTGCTGGCCGATCCGGAGGGGAACGAGTTCTGCGTAGTGCGCCCGAAGGAGACCCTCATCGGCTAGGACTTGTTCGGGCGATCACGTTCGGAGCCAGATGACGACAGCTGCTGCTGTCGCGGTGCCGAGGAAGACGTAAACCGTCGCCTTGATGTAGATACGGGTGACACCTGCGCCGAGTTCGAGCGCGAAGAGGTCGATACACGTATGCAGGTGCCTGCCCTCAGGGGTGGTCAGCTCGTCGGGGCACTCGCTGCCTTGTGTATTCCTTCGACGAGGGTCTCCGGCTCTTCTCGTCCCAGTTGTAGCGGTCCCATGCGTTGACCTGGTAGTCCAGGCTGACCTGGGGCTGTCCGTTCGTGTCGGGAACAACAGTCACCACGCCGGTGACGTTGGTCCGCGTGGAACCGACCGCGTAGTACCAGTTCCCCTGGGTCTCCTTCGGGAAGGAGTAGTCCCGGAGGTTCTGGGTTTCCGCGGGCGGCGCACTTCCTGGAGAGGTTCCGTCTCCTGCGTCGTGGGTGTGCCGCCCGGACATTTGCACCGCCTGCACCGCCTGCACCGCCTGCACCGCCTGCACCGCTGGCGAGGCGGCGACGGCGGGACGCGCAGGTTGCCCGGCGGCCGAGCGGCCGGCCCGGCGACGCGGCAGACCTAGCCGGCCCATCGTCCTGACAGGAAGGTGACGGCGAAGACCGTGCCGAGGGGGCCCACCAGGCAGAGGTACGCGGTCGCGACCCGCGGTCGGCGCAGGCTCCAGGCAGCCAGGCCGATCCACAGCGGCCACCACAGGAGGGTGGACCGCGGGAGGGACATGTACCAGTACGAGGTGCCGAGGGCCGCCAGGGTGAGCCCGACGTACACTGCCTCCGGCCAGCGCCGACGCCGCAGTTGGACGCCGCAGAGGATCAGTCCGGCGGCCATCGCGAGGAGTTCGGCCTGGAACATGAAGGCGTAGCCGGTGGTGTGCACCTTGTCGAAGGCCGCGTTCCAGGTGACGGACCAGGTCTCCCAGGGGGTGTGGAACGTGCGGTACCAGCCGCGTTCCTGGGCGTGGCTCCAGGCCAACCAGTCGCCGGTGTGCGCGTGCAGATACCAGGCGTACAGGGCTGCCGGGACGGCGGGCAGCGCCAGCCAGGGCAGTGCGCGCAGGTCGGCGCGGGCCCGGACGGCGACGAGGAAGTGCACGGCGACAGCGGCGGCGAGAAAGAGGCCGCTGACGCGCACGGTCGTGGCGAGGGCGGTCAGAGCGGCCGCGAGGGGCCAGTGGTGCCGCAGGGCGGCCAGCCAGGCGGGGAGGGCCAGCGCGAGGAAGAGCGCCTCGGTGTAGCCGGCGGCGAGGAAGACCGCGCACGGGGAGAGCAGGAAGAACAGGACGGTGCGCCGCCCGGCGCGTGCGTCGGGCAGGTACCACCGCGCGAGGCGGGCCAGGGCCAGGACGGCAACTCCGCCGGCGACGAAGGAGATCAGCAGACCCGCAGCGGTCCAGTGCGGCACGACCGTGTGCACGGCACGCAGCACCAGCGGGAATCCGGGGAAGAACGCTTCCCGGTTGTCCCCGTCCTCCTGCCCGGAGCCCGTCGGGTCGGGAAAGTAGCCGTCGCGGGCTATGTGCAGGTAGTGGTGCCAGTCCCATTGCTCGAAGGGCGCGAGAACCGCGTCGGCGTCGCGGGTGTCGGACCGCGCGGGGAACAGCCACCGGGTGCAGCAGGCGGTGACCCACAGGGAGAGCCGGGTCAGCAGGTACAGCCACAGCACCTCGCGGTCGGCAGGAGTCAGCCGGTTGGCCGCCCGCACCCGGAGCGGGACCCGGGGCTGCGGCGGGGGCTGCACGCGCGGTGCCTGTGGGCGCACGGGACGGGGGCGGCGCAACTGCGGCGGCGTCAGGGTCATAGCGGCATCTTTCGGGCATCGATGGGTGCGGCTGGGCGCGGGCGGGCGTGCGTGATCACCCGGCGGCGGGCCGTCGGGGATCGGGTGACGGCAGGGTCAGTTCGCCGTGGACGACGCTCCGGACGACGGCGGCTGAGTGGTGGCCGGATCGGTGCGCGTGCCCGACGGGCCGTCCGGCGGCGTCGTGCCCGGCGCGGTGGACGTCGGAGGCGGGGAACCCGGCGCGGTGGAGCCCGACGGTGCGAGGCTGGTCGGTCCGCCCGACGGTGCCTCGCTCGACGGTGTGGGAGAGCTGTGAGCGGGCGAAGGGCTGATCGCCGGAGGAGCGGGCACGGGGTCGCTCTGCATCAGAGCGAACGCGGCTGCGCTGCCTCCGCCGGCGAGCAGGCAGGCTCCCGCGGCGAGCGCGGCGAGGCGTCGCCGGTACGTCTGCTTCCCGCGCTCGGTGATGTGCGCGGCGGGGGCCGGGTGGGCACGGCTTTGCCCGAAGTCCCCGGCCTGTCGGAACAGGGACCGCAGCGGATCCTGGGGGTCAGACATCGGGGCCCTCCTCGATGCGGGGGTCCCGCAGGCGGTCGGCGAGTGCGGCCCGCCCGCGGAACAGGTGCGTCTTGACGGTGCTGCCGGACAGTCCTGTCTCGGCGGCGATCTGCTCGACGGTCAGGTCGCACAGGTAGTGCAGGGTCAGCGTGCGGCGCTGCTGGGCCGGCAGCTCACGCAGCGCGTCGACCAGCACCACCTGATCCGGCCCCGGCGCTTCGACATGGGGCGGCGGAGCGTCCCCGCGCTTCCAGGCGTCGGCCGTACGGCGCCGGCCCCGCCATCGGCTCACCGCCAGCCGCCAGGCCACCGTACGGATCCATGCCTCGGGGTGGCCGTCACGGTCGAGTTGCCGTCGGCGGGTCCACCCCTTGACGAACGCCTCCTGCACGACGTCCTGCGCCTCGTGCAGGTCGCCGAGCATCACGTACAACTGCCCCGTCAGGCAGGCGACCTTCTGGGCGTAGAAATCTTCGAACTCCTCGACGGTCAACACGTTCTCCCGGATCTCTTGCTTCACGGGGCATACGCCCGCCGCCGGGCGTTCGGTCGACATCGCACGCGAACAAGCGGAGTGATCGTCGTCACAGTACCGCTGGGGCGTTCGAGTGGGCCGGTGCCGGGCTGGACCCAACTCGCCGACAGGACGCCTTCGCTGGCCTCGACCCCGGCGTGCTGCTGAGGTCGTCAGGGCGCTCGGCCGACTGCCGACAGAGGCGCAGGAACAACTGCGCGTCTCGAGGCCTCAGCAACCACCCAACCGGGCGCATCACTCACCGGCATCACCTTCCCCCGGACCGGGTCCATCCGGCGGAGGAACCGGTGGCCGCCGCGCAGCGTGGTGCGCAGTTTGCGCTGCGTCGCGCGGCTGTCCCGTACGGGGTGGCGGGATCGGGCAGGCAGGACTCGTCGTAGGGGACGCGGGTGCCGGAGAACACGTCGTCACTGGAGACGCGGATCAGACGGCTGCCGAACTTCGCCGCCGCCATCGCCAGACGGACAGGACCCTCGGCCGTGGCCGCCCAGTCCGCCTTGCCGCTCGATGTGTTGACGATGACACGAGGGCTGACCGGCCTGCTGTGGAGTGCGGCCGAACTCCTGGGCATCGACGCGGCTGCCGCCGCGGAGTCCGTCCCACTGGTCGAGTTCGCCACCCGGATCCGCTTCAGCCACCCCCTCGCCCGCTCGGCCGCCTACCGCGCCGCGGCGCCGGAGGAGCGGCGCAGGGCGCACGAGGCGCTGGGCGCCGTGACCGACCCGGTCGCCGACCCCGACCGGCGGGCGTGGCATCGCGCCCAGGCCAGCGTCGGCCTGGACGAGCAGGTCGCAGCCGAGCTCGAAGCCTCCGCCACCCGCGCCCAGGAACGTGG
The DNA here is from genome assembly GCF_056436245.1 of Streptomyces sp. NPDC043812. NCBI lineage: Bacteria > Bacillati > Actinomycetota > Actinomycetes > Kitasatosporales > Streptomycetaceae > Streptomyces > Streptomyces sp. NPDC043812. The sequence goes on along the minus strand of NZ_JBWKCY010000022.1, from coordinate 28,977 downwards.
CGGTGTCGCGGCGGCGGCGGCCTTCCTCGAACGCTCGGCCGCGCTCACGATCAGCCCGGTCCCACGCACCGAGCGGGTCATCGCCGCGGTCCAGGCCAAGCTCACGGTGGGCGACTTCGACACGGCGGCCGACCTGCTCACCACCGTCCGGACCGACGATCCGAGCCCGGCCGCCAGGGCCGAACTGCTCCGCGGCAGGCTGTCGTTCGTCCGCCGCCGGGGCGACGAAGGCCCCACGCGTATCTCCTGCGTGCCGCCGCCCGGCTGGCGGCCACCGACCCCGCCTGGTCACGGGAGTGCTGTCTGGACGCCATCGAGATGGGCCTTCTGCTCGGCGGCCTCGACCACGTGGTGGAGGCCGTCAGGAAGGCCCAGCCGTCGGGCGAGCCTGCATCCGGCGCGGCGGCGGTCCTGGCCGGCCTGATCAGCCTGGTGAGCGACGGGCATCCGGCGGCGGGGGAGATCCTCGGGCCGGTCGTCGGCGACGCCGACGACGAGGTGTGGGCCAGACGGCCGTCACTGGGCTTCATGGTGGCCACCGAGCTGTGGAACTTCGATGTCCTGTACGGCATCGCCACCCGTGCCGTCGTGGCCGGCCGCGAGTCGGGCTCCTTCCACGCGCTGCCCATCGGACTGGCCATGCAGGCCACCGCGGCCGTGCACACGGGCGACTTCGGTGCGGCGATGGAGCTGATCTCCGAGGAGGAGGCGATCGCCGACGCCACGGGCGCGGCACCGCTGGTCTACCCGCGCCTCCACCTGGCCGCGATGCGCGGGCGGCGCAAGGATGCCGTCGAACTGTTCGCGTCGGTGGATCACCGGATGAGCCTCAGCGTGCAGTGGGCGACGGCCGTGCTCAGCAACGGCCTGGCCGACTACCCGGCCGCGCTGAAGGCGGCGCAGCAGGCGGTCGCGTACGGCGCCGTCGGCACGGCGGGCCTTGCCCTGCCCGAGCTGGTCGAGGCGGCCATGCGGTGCGGCGAGACCGAGGTCGCCGCCGCGGCGCTCGCGTCCCTCCACGAGCGCACGCAGGCGGGCCGGCACGCGTGGGGTTTGGGCGTCGAGGCCTGTGCGCGAGCCCTGGTGACCGAGGACGAGTCCGCCTACCAGGAGGCGATCGGCCTGCTCGGCGACAGCGCACTGGTCGTCTACCGCGCCCGGGCACATCTGCTGTATGGGGAATGGCTGCGCCGTCAGGGCCGACGGCGTGACGCCCGGTCCGCGCTGCGGCCTGCGCACGAGTCGCTGTCCGACCTCGGTTTGGAGGCGTTCGCCGAGCGCGCCGCCGGCGAGTTGCGCGCAACGGGCGAGCAGGCCCGCAGCCGCACGTCGAAGGCATCGGACCAGCTGACGATGCAGGAGGTGCACATTGCACGCCTGGTCGCCGACGGCGCCACCTCCAAGGAGGTGGCCGCGAAGCTGTTCCTCAGCCCGCGGACGGTCGACACGCACCTGCGCAACATCTTCCGCAAGCTCGGGCTCACCTCACGCAGGCAGCTGCGGGACCTGCCCGACATTCGTTAGCCGCATGGTGGTGGCCGCGGCCTCGTGCCCGTTCATCGACTCCACGGGGCCGGGCCATCCCAGCCAGGCGGGCTTCGCCGATGCGAGGGCGGTGCTCTCGCGACGAGGCCGAGTGCCATGACGAATATCGACATGAACCCCGCAATCGCAGCGCCCGCCACCCGTCCTGGCCGGCAGCGTGACGGTCGCGCACCGTCGCGAAGAGTCAACGCACTGTGTGCCTGCGCCGGTATCCGGGTATCCCGGTATCAGGGTGTGCGGTCGGCGTGGCCGGGTGCGCCGCCGCTGTTGTCATGGGCGCGGCGTGGCGGGTGCGGTGGGGCGCGGTGAGATGGGGGTTTCGGCGCGTAGGAGTGGGGAAGACGCATCAGTCGGTTTGCCGCCGCATCCGAGGGGATGCGGCGGCGTTCCGGCCGTCCGGTATCGCCGCCCTTACGGACGGTGCCACTGCGTCCGTTCATGCGGCGTGAGGATTTTCACGCGGTTCTCACACGGGTTGAAGTGCTCGTGCAAATGAGCAATGCGCTGGTTAGACTCACCGCCCATGTATCTCACCCCCCACGGTAGGACGCAGCAGGGGCAGGTTAACCGCCCTATATTCATTGAACGTTCAGGCAAGCGCAGGAGGATACTCCGCCTCACCGCGATCGCCCTCGGCGGTGCGTGCGGGGCCTACCTGTTGTTTGCCGCAATCGTCGTCGCCGGGCTCTGGCAGCCCGCCGGGCAGCAGCCTCCCACCACCGGCGGGTCCCTTCCCGCCGCGCCGGCGCACCACGAGGCCGAGCAGGGCGTCGGCGACGGCGGAAACGGCGAAGAGGGGCGACCGGGCGCCGGGGCGGCGTCTTCGCCTCCGGGTGACAGTGCCTCGGCCCGCCCCGCAGAGGTCAACGGCGGATGAGCTCCCGGCACGCACTGCGCCGTCCCCCACGCGGGCACTGGGTGCTGTTGATGCTCATCCTCGCCGTCGTTGTGGTGAGCCTCCTCTTTGAGGGATGGACCACACACGAGGTCGATTCCGCGCGGAGCAAGCGTCCCTGCTCCGAGCCCATTCCGCCCAGCGCGGACACCGGGGAGCCCGTTCTGAGGTTCACCGGTGCCGGTGCCGGTGTCGAGACGGCCGCCATGCCTGCCCGCACGGCGGCTCTCACCTTCAACGGCGGACCGGATCCTGTCTGGACGCCCCGTCTGCTCGACCTGCTGCGGGCACACGGCGCACACGCCACGTTCTTCGTCTACGGCAAGCAGGCCACCCGCCATCCCGAGCTGGTCCGGCGTATGCGGGACGAGGGGCACGAGATCGGCTCCTACACCTACACCGGTGGCGATCTGGGGGCGGCCTCCCAGGCCCGTGCCCGTATGGAACTGGGCTTCACGCAGATGGCGTTGGCGGGTGTGACCGGTGAACACACCCGGCTGTTGCGGCTGCCGCACACCACAACGGCGGACACCCTGTGCGGCGCCGAGTGGCCGGCCGCACAGCGTGCTGCCCGTCAGGGCTACCTCGTCGTCGCCGCGGACCGTAAGAGCCGGCAGCCCGCCGAGGGCGTCGTGCGGCAGTACAGCCACACCGATCTCGGCTTCCGGGAGGCTCGGTCGTTGCTGCGCGATCCCGGGGTGGAGCGGTTCACGACTCTCTCGGCCGGCCTGGGGCAGAGCGGGTTCACCAGCCGGGCGCCGCTCGTGGAGCGGCTGAAGGGCGCAGGCCTGCTGCATGCTCAGGAGCTGGGGCGGGTCTTGTCCCGGGCGATGTCCTGGGCGCTGCTCGTGGCGGGCGCGCTCGGTCTGTTGCGGCTGGCGGTGCTCGGCTGGTTCGCGCGGGTCCATGTCCGCAGGCGCGGCAGGCTCCGGCCCGGCAGCCCGCGGCTGCGTGAGGTGACGGGTCCGGTCACGGTGCTGGTGCCCGCGCACAACGAGGAGGCGGGCATCGCCCCCACCGTGCGGTCGCTGCTCGCCTCCACCTACCGGGACCTGCATGTCATCGTCATCGACGACGGTTCGACGGACGGTACGGCGGCTGCCGTCGACCGTCTCGCCGACCCGCGGGTGACAGTGGTGCGCCAGCCCAACACCGGCAAGCCGGGGGCCCTGAACACCGGTCTGCTGCACGCTCGGGACGACATCGTGGTGATGGTGGACGCGGACACTGTGCTGGAGCCGGACGCCATCCATCACCTCGTCCAGCCGCTGGCCCACCCCGCGATCGGTGCGGTCAGCGGAAACACGAAGGTCGGCAACCGCGGGCATCTGCTGGGCAAGTGGCAGCACCTGGAGTACGTGCTCGGCTTCAATCTGGACCGGCGCATGTTCGAGGTGCTGGAGTGCATGCCCACCGTGCCGGGCGCCATCGGCGCCTTCCGCCGGGACGCCCTGATGGGCATCGGCGGCGTCAGCGACGAGACCCTCGCCGAGGACACCGACCTGACGATGGCCCTGTGGCGGGCTGGCTGGCGGGTCGTCTATGAGGAGTCCGCCGTGGCGTGGACGGAAGTGCCCAGCACACTGGGGCAGTTGTGGCGGCAGAGATACCGCTGGTGCTACGGGACGCTCCAGTCGATGTGGAAGCACCGGCGGTCCGTGGGCGAGGTCGGCACCGCCGGCCGGTTCGGGCGGCGCGGGCTGAGCTACCTGGCGTTGTTCCAGGTCGTGCTGCCGCTGTTCGCACCGGTGGTGGATGTCTTCGCGGTGTACGGCGTGTGCTTCCGCGACCCGGCCGAGGCCGTCGCCGTGTGGCTCGCCTTCCTCCTCGTGCAGTTGGTGACCGCCGGCTACGCGCTGCGGCTGGACGGCGAGCGGCTGCGTGCGCTGTGGTCGCTGCCGCTCCAGCTGTTCGTCTACCGGCAGTTGCTGTACCTGGTCGTTCTGCACTCGGTAATGACGGCGCTGCTCGGTACCCGGCTCAAGTGGCACCGTATGCACCGCACCGGCACCGCCGACCCCTACCGGCTCGACGAGCCGGCCGGGGACGAACCCGGCCTCGCCCTGCACGGTCGGAAGGGAGAGCTGCGGTGACCGAACCGCTCGAGGGCGCCGGCGGGCCGCCGCGGCCGGCCGTGCCGCGGCCGCTCGGCCAGGTGGCTTCCGCGTCGGGCGCCGTGCGACGTGCGGCGGCGTACGGATGGCGCGGTACCACGCCCCGGCGGCGTGGCCGCGGCCGTGCCCGGCCGCGTCGTGGACGCCGGGTGACACGGGCCGTGCTCGCGATGGTGATGGCACTGGTGGCGATCGCGGGCGGTACGTTCGCCTGGGCGCAGACGGAGCTGAACCAGGAGGTGGACCTCGGGGCGTACGGCGGCGGTCCGGCGGCAGGGGAAGGCACCAACTACCTGATCGTCGGGTCCGACAGCCGTGACGGTCTCTCGGACGCCGATGTGCGCGATCTGCGTGCGGGCGGCGGGGGCGGCCGCCGGACGGACTCGATCATCGTGCTGCACACCGGGGCCGACGGCACGGTGATGGTCAGCCTGCCGCGCGACTCCTGGGTGACGATCCCGGGCTTCCACAATCCTGCGACCGGCAAGCGCGTCGCGCCTGCCAAGGACAAGCTGAACGCCGCCTTCGCCTACGGCGGTCCGGAGCTGCTGGCGCACACTGTGGAGCACAACACCGGCCTGCGGATCGACCACTACGCGGAGATCGGTTTCGCCGGCTTCGTGAAGGTCGTCGACGCCCTCGGCGGCGTCCGCTTCTGTCTGGACCGGGACATCAAGGACGAGAAGTCCGGGGCGGACCTGCGTCGGGGTTGCCAGACGCTGCGCGGCCGTCAGGCACTGGCCTTCGTCCGCCAGCGCCACCAGGAGACCGAGGGCGACCTGGGGCGCTCCCGCAACCAGCAGCGGTTCCTTGCCGCCCTGGCGGACAAGGTTTCCACGTCGGGCACTCTCCTGGACCCTTCGCAGCTGTATCCGGCGCTGGACGCGGGTCTCGACACGCTGGTCGTGGACCGGGACATGGACCTGCGCCGGCTGGCGCAGATGTTCCGCTCGCTGCAGGGCCCCGGCGACAGCGTCAAGCGGGTCACCGTGCCGGTGGACGGGGTGGGGATCCCCACCTCCAAGGGCAACGTCATCCGCTGGGACGCCGACCGCGCCGCGCTGCTGTTCCGGCAGGTCCGCGAGGATCTGCCGGTCACGGTCGCCGAGGCCGGCGCCCGCGGGGACTGACGTCCGCGGCGGGGACAGCTGTGCTGTTGCATCCTCGGGACCGGCCCGGTCCCGAGGATGCAACAACCCGTTCGCGCAGGCTGGGTTCCCGAGGCCGGGGGCCGCCGACGCCGGGGACGTCGCTCAGTGGGCCGGGTCGTACTGCCCGCTGCGGCCCGTAGGCCATACAGGGGGCGTGATCAGCGAGGTCACGCCTGCTACGTGGCGGTGCCGCCGAGGCGGCTTAGGGTCCTCGTCGTGGCAGAGATCCCGGATGAACTGATCGAGCTGGAACGTTCCGCACGGGAAGAGCGGGCGAAACTCGCCGGCCTGGACGACGAGGAGGGCCAAGCGCAACGGAAGCGCTGGCGCGACGCGGCCGACAAGTTCGAGGCTGCGGTGACGAAGTACGCCGAGACGACCGGGCGGAGCCGGGACGATGTGAGGGCGGCGGCGAGGAAGGCCCTCAGGAACGCGGAAGAGGACCCGGCAGAGTAGGTTCCCCTCCCTCTCCCGCTCCTCCGCTCCTCCGAGGAAGCGCCGGAGGGCCCGGAGGGCGGGGAGCGCCATGGCGGGAATCGGGCCGGACCACCCGGCCGGGAACCCTCATTCGACCGACAAGCGAACCTCCCGGTACGACACGGCTACTTGGTGCCTGTTGTCGTACCGAGCGGCTGGCCGTGTCGGTCGAACGGGACGTCTGGGCGGGTAGCGTACGAGCATGGCGGTGTTCAGCTCTGTTCAGGTAAACCTGTGGTGCGACGACGTGGAACGCTGCGCAACGTTCTTCCGCAGCCTCGGGATGCCGGAGAAATTTCGCTTCCCATCCGACGGCGAGCCGCATCAGATCGAGGTGGAGGCTGCAGGCGTCCGGATCGGGTTCAGCTCGGCCCGCGTGGGTAGCGAGCTTTTCGGCATCGCCACGACGCCCGGGGAGAACACTGAGGTCGTGTTGTGGTGCAACGACGTTGATGGCCTGCATCAGACGGCGCTCGATGCAGGAGGCGAGCCACTGACAAGTCCGACGGACTCGCCTGACGGACGTCTTCGATATACCTGGCTGCGCGATCCTGAGGGTCACCGCGTGAAGCTCGTGCAGGAACGCAGCTGAGCGGCTGTCGTCGGTCCGGTCTTGAGGGGTGTGTCGAACGGGAGAGCTTCCTTACTCCCCGCCAGTTCCTCCTAAAAGCCGTCCGGGGACAGGACTCTGGACGTGGCGTCGAGCAGCTGCGCGGGAACCGGCCGCCACAACCTTGGTAGTTACCTTCTGGTGATCGGCCGATTCGCCGTGTAGCGTCAGCAGCGATGTCGTGGTTCGCAGTACCTGCCCACGCGAAGGCGTGGGTTTCTTGCTGTGCAGGACCTGAGGACCAGGGCGATCACCTCCGGGTCCGCGCGGTGCGGGCCCGAACTCGGCTGAGAGGCACAAGCGTGGCCAGCGGAACCGTGAAGTGGTTCAACTCCGAAAAGGGCTTCGGTTTCATCGCACAGGATGGTGGCGGTCCCGACGTCTTCGCGCACTACTCCAACATCAACTCCACCGGCTTCCGTGAGCTCCAGGAAGGCCAGGCCGTGACCTTCGACATCACGCAGGGCCAGAAGGGCCCGCAGGCGGAGAACATCACGCCCGCCTGAGCCTGCGCCCAGGCGACACCATGGCCCCCCGGAGCATGCGTTCCGGGGGGCCATGGTCCTGCGCATCACCGCCGTTGCGCAGGGTGTCAACGGCGTTGGCGCGGGGCCATGGTCGGCCACCGACCGGCTGACTCGGATCGGACGGCCAGGACTCCGCCGCGCAGCTCGTTACGCTTCGGATATGCGGACGCCGAATGGGTTCTGATCGGCTGGTGACACAGGCGGAGGGCCGACGGGATTGCACGAGCCCTGACACAGGCGCGGGGCCAGGTGCCCCGCGCCGTGCTTGCGTTTCCGCTCAGCTGGCGTCCTGCACGGCAGCGCCCGCGATCCGTCTCTCGCCGATTCTGCTGCGGGTGGGTGCCCCGGGACGACGAGGGCTGTGGGACCCGACGGGCTGGGTCAAAGGCGGCGTCAGCCCATCAGCAGTAGCCGCGTGTTCGGTACGAGTTTCCGGTTCACGCTGGTGCTCTGCACGAAGATCGTGAAGTCGTCGTTGTGGTCCGGCTTGACGCGGACCTCCACGTCCGGCAGGCCGAGCAGGGCTCGGGCCTCGGGCCCCGTGTACACCCGGTCCGTCTTCAATTCCAGCACCGCGATCTGCTTCTGCGCCTGGATCTTCTCCGACTTGCTCAGCTGGTAGAACGCACCACCGGTACGGTAGGTGTGCCCGCATTCGATGACCCAGTCCCGGATCGCCGCGGCACGAGCCACGGGGATCAGCTGGTACCCCGACGGATTCACCGGAGTGAGGCCTGCCGCCTTGAGGGTGTCCTTGTTGACCGCCTCCGCACCTATGGAGAACACCGCCCGCGATCCCCGGATGCCCTGAGCGCGGCCCACCATGAATTTCTCGGTGGCCTGCTGGATGACCTGCCCGGCCTCCTCCAGGCCCTGGGTGCTCGTGGCGTCCCAGACGGCGATGTTCTCCTTCGGGAACCCGCACTGCATGGCCTCGCGCTTGCCCATCTGGTCCGGCACAAGGACGGCCAGCGTCCAGTTGTCCTCCTGCGTCTCGATCATCCCGGCCACGGCCTCGACCAGTTCACGTGCATCCCTGGTCGGGGCATCCGGGCAGCGATGACTCGCGTTCTCCTGCCCGTCGGTGAGTACGAACGTCAGGAAGCTGTGGTCGCCGTACAGTTGAGCGGTCTGCGCCAGCTCCCGCTGTGACTTCAGTGCGGCCGCCAGCAGCGCCGTCATGCCACCGACCCGATACAGCTGCTTCAGCGACGGCATCCGCAGCACGTCCTTGTCGTAGATGACGCACTCCACCTTGTCTGCGAAGACGTACACCGTGACGCGGGTCTCCTGGTCCAGTTCCCTCGACCGGCGGGCAAGATAGGCAATCTGCTGGTCGGCGACCTCGACGACCTTGCCGCTCAGGTGCGACATGGACGAACTGGCATCCAGCACAAGAGCAACGTGATTGATGTAGTTCTGGCTTCCGGACATGGCGGCTCCCCCTTTTTCCGACTCGATGCACCTACCGTCTCACCCACCACTGACAGTCGATCCTGGCTCCCGGGCTGGATGAAGAGCCCACCCCGCCAAGGGCGCAGCCGGGACGCAGCACGAGACCCCTGGGCACCTACACAGCCGGGTCCCTCTGCGCACTGATGTGTCTGACAGACCCCACTTACGTGGGGTCCAGGTCGGCGTGCAGCAGGTGGTGGTCCGAGTACGGGCTGGGATGCACACGGTGCTCGAGCGGGACGATGCCTCGCAGGAAGACGTAGTCGAACTTGCTCTGCCAGTCGGTGGTCGGCTTGCAGGTGCCGACGGGCGAGGGGCGACACTGTGGGTCTGCATCCGCGGCCAGTGCCCACATCCGGGCGAGTTCGGGAGCGTCCGGCACCGCGTTGAAGTCGCCGAGAACGATCGCGCGCTCGTGCCGGGCGACCTCTGCGGCGAGTACGCCGATCTGGTCGGCGCGGACTGCTTCCTGACGTCGTTGGGCGAGGTGTGTGTTGAAGACCCGGAGGGGCTTGCCGCCCACCATGGTGGTGACTGCCACGTACCCGCGGTCCTCGGATCCGCCGTCGGGGTATTCCACGTTGACGCGGTCTGTCATCGGGGCCGCCGAGAGGACCGCCTGGCCGAAGGCTCCCGGACTCCACGGCCATCCCCCGCAGCGGCCCCGGTTCCGAAGAACCGTCCCGTACTCGACGTGGTAGACCAGCCCGTAAAGGCTCTCCAGATGGTCCCGGATCCTCTCGACGTCACGGACGCACGCTTCTTGCAGGCCGATGACCTGGGGCGCATATGTGGCGATCTCCGCTGCCCGGTCGACGTTGCTTTCATCGCAGGGGTTGCAGATGTTCCACGTCATGACCCGGTTCGGTACGACGTCCCTGAGGGCTTCGACGGGCAGTGACCTGGCGAAGAGGGCACCGCTCGGTGCACTGGGGCCGACGAGCATCATGCAGGCCACGACCATGGCACCCGCGAGCAACCGCGTGCCCCTTCCGAGCACTGTCGCCTCCTCATGTCCAGACGAATCGTAGCTCGCCGAGAGCACCGGTTTCGATGAGGATGGTCTCGATGCCGTGCCGTCGCGGATGGTCCCGCAGCCGGCCGTACTCCACGCCTTTGGCGTCCAGCGTTCCCACCAGCGCAACCGTCGCCATGACATCCGTCCTCATGGCCGTCGGCAGCCGCGGTAAGAAACAGATCGCGACACGGCGTCACAACGCCAAGAGCCTGGTCGGAAGCCGGCCGTCGGGGCGCCGAACCATCAGCGACGTCGAGCACTCCAGGCGCCAAGCGTGTACCGCCGGCTGGGCATGGGCCGATGCCCGGCAGGCACGAGGACCCGTCGCCCTATCTCGCAGGCTCCCGCACCGCCGCGTTGTGCCGGGCGTGCGAGAGGAACGCGCGAGCGGCGCGGCTGAGCGGGCGGCGCGGGTGCACGATGTCGACGGCACGCAGCAACGGCGGTGTGAACGATCGGACTTCCACGCGACTGCCGAAAGCCCGTAAGACCATGTCCCGGTACCAGATCAGCGAGCCACGACCGTCCGCGACGCTGGTCACCCACGCCGGCCGCTCGTCCGACTCGACCACCGCGACGGGCCGTACACCGAGCCGGCCGAACATCGCATCGAGCTCCGCGCGAGGGCCGGTACCGGGCGTCGGCAGCACCATCCGCAGACCGTCGAGCATGCGGAACGGAACCGGATCGGGCAGCCCCGAGCCGGGCGGCGAGATCAGCACGATCTCCCGGTCCTGCAGATGGTGCGTGGACAGTTCTTCGTCGACCGGCAGATCGACCAGCGCCAGCTCCGCCGCGCCGTCGGTCAGGGCCCGTGCGAGCGCCTCGCGGCTGTGGTGCTGGAGCAGCCGTACGTCGATGGCGGGATGGCGCTCGGCGAAGGAGGGCACCAGGTCGGCGGCGAGATCCAGCGAGAGCGTCGGTGTCGCGGCGACCGTCAGCGAGGCGCGCGAGCAGCCCGCATGCGCCGGACGGATGTCCTCGATCGCCTCCACGGCGTCAAGGACGGTGCGGGCCAGCCGTACGACACGAGCGCCTTCCGGCGTGAGTGTCGCGCCCGAGGTCCTGCGTTCGAGGAGCTCCACCCCTAAGTCGCGTTCGAGCGACTGGATGGACCGGGAGAGCGCGGGCTGGGCGACGTAGACCGAGTACGCCGCGGCCGTGATGGATCGGCAGTCCGCAACGGCGACGAGGTAACGCAGCTGCTGAAGTGTGGGGGTCATGTGCGGACGGTAGCCCTGGGGTGTTGCAGGTGTAAGAGCGCGAATGGGAACAAACTCCCGTCAGCACGGGGGAGTTGAGGTTGCTCCGCAGGCGCAGGCCATACCTCTGTGGCATGGCTGGCGGCTGAGCGTTGACTCTGACGGCCGACCGCCGCAGGATTCAACGCGGCATGGCGGGTTACCGCCCGGTACCGCCTTGACGGACAGGAGCCCGTGCCTCCTGGACCCGTCGCGGTGCGCCTTGTCATGCCTGCGTATCCGGGGTGCCGTGCCACCGGTATTCCGTGGACATGAGGCACATGCGCCACGCTCCCTCGCCCGGCCCTGCTCGGAACCCAAGGAGAGCCCGTGATCCCTCACCCCACCCTCCGGCACGCCGTACGGGATCTCGTCGTCGTGGTGAGCCCGTTCGAGGAGCCCGACGCGCGGATGGTCGCGGCCGCGGAACGCGCCGGCGCGCTGGGCCTGCTCGACCTCGGCAGGGATCGTGAACGGGCGCGGGCCGCGATGGACTCACTGCGCGGACGGGGGTACGGCGTACGCATACCGGCCGGGTGCCTCGTCGCACCGGACGAACTGCCCGACGCAGTGGACACCGTCCTGCTCACCGCGGAGCACTGGCGCACCGGAACGACACGGTGGGGGGCGCGCACGGCCACGCGCAGGGTATGGGCCGAGGTCGTCGACGTCGCCGAGGCCCGTGCCGCCGTCGCCGCCGGAGCGTCCGGACTCGTTGCCAAAGGACACGAGGCGGGCGGCCGCGTGGGCGAACTGACCACCTTCGTCCTGCTCCAACTACTCCTTGCCGACGCGGAGTTGACCGTGCCGATCCATGCGGCAGGGGGCATCGGAACGCACACGGCAGCCGCAGCCGTCGCGGGCGGGGCCGTCGGCGTCGTACTCGACACCCAGCTCGCCCTCACCACCGAAGGCGCGGCAGGGCTGCCCGGCGACGTCGAGGCCGCGATCCGGGCCATGGACGGCAGCGAAACCACTGTCGTCGCGGGCCACCGCATCTACACCCGCCCCGATCTGGCACCCGTTCAAGGCGACGTCGCCGAACAGCTCGGCGCCCGCGGTCTGCGCATCCAGCCGCTGCCCGTCGGCCAGGACGGAGCCGCCGCCGCCCGGCTCGCCGCGCGCCACCGCACCACCGGCTCCGTCGTACAGGCGGTGCGAGCGGCCATCACCGGCCACCTCGAAGCGGCCGTACGGGCCCGTCCGCTCCAGCCTCGCCCCGGCGAAGGCCGTCTGCCCGTCGCCCAAGGGCCCATGACCCGCGTCAGCGACCGGCCCGCCTTCGCCTGCGCCGTGGCCCGGTCGGGCGGGCTGCCCTTTGTCGCGCTGGCCGTGATGAACGGCCCCGACGTACGCGAACTGCTCACCGAGACCGCCGCACGCCTGGCCGGCCGCGACTGGGGCGTCGGCCTGCTCGGCTTCGCGCCCGACGAGCTGCGCCGCGAGCAGCTCGCCGCCGTCGCCGACGCCCGCCCCCCGTACGCGATCATCGCCGGCGGCCGGCCCGCGCAGGCCGCCGAGCTGGAGGCCGCAGGCACCCGGACCTATCTGCATGTGCCCTCACCAGGACTGCTGGAGCAGTTTCTCGCCGAAGGCGCGCGGCGGTTCGTCTTCGAAGGGCTGGAGTGCGGCGGCCACATCGGCCCGCGCGCCGCCTTCCCGCTCTGGGAGGAGCAGATCGACCGGCTGCTCGCGTGCCCGTACGCCGCCGAACTCGACGTGCTGTTCGCCGGCGGCATCCACGACGAGCGGTCCGCCGCGATGGCCATGGCCGCCGCAGGCCCGCTGGCCGAGCGCGGCGCCCGCACCGGGGTCCTCATGGGCACCGCCTATCTGTTCACCGAGGAGGCCGTCACCGCAGGAGCCGTACTGCCCGGCTTCCAGCAGGAGGCCATCGGCTGCGAGGCCACCACACTCCTGCACACCTCCCCGGGCCATGCGACCCGGTGCGCCACCACGCCGTACGTCGACGCCTTCACCGCCACCGCGGAACGGCTGCGGCAGGATGGCGCGAGCCCGAGCGAGATCTGGGCGGAACTGGAGAAACTCAACCTCGGGCGGCTGCGGCTCGCCAGCAAGGGCCTGCGCCGCACCGAGACGGGACTCGTGCCGGTGGACGAGGCCGTGCAGCGCGGTGAGGGCCTGTACATGCTCGGCCAGATCGCCACCGCACGCACCGCCGTCACCACCGTCGCCGAACTGCACACCCAGGTCACCGACGGCGCGACACAGCTGCTGGAAGAGCGACGCGAGGAGCTGCGAGCGGGCGCGCCGGCGTCCGGTCCCGAGGAACCGCTGGACATCGCCGTCGTCGGCATGGCCTGCCGCTATCCCGGCGCGGACGACCTCGCCGCGTACTGGTCCAACATCGTCGCCGGCACCGACTCCGTCACCGAAGTCCCGGCCGACCGCTGGGACCCCGAGATCCACTACGACCCCGACCCGGCACGCGCGGGGGAGCGCACCCCGTCGCGGTGGGGCGGGTTCCTTTCGGCCGCACCGTTCGACGCGCTCGCGCACGGCATAGCTCCCGCCTCACTCGGCAGCATCGAGCCGGTGCAGCTGCTCGCACTCGACACAGCTGCCCGCGCACTCGCAGACGCCGGATACGCGGGCCCGCGGCAGTTCGACCGCTCCCGCACCTCCGTCGTCTTCGGCGCCGAAGCGGGCACCGACCTCGCCGGGGCGTATGGCTTCCGCACCCTGCACCCCGGCTATCTCGGCCAACTGCCGCCCGAACTCGACGAGCAGTTACCCAAGCTGACCGAGGACTCCTTCCCCGGAGTCCTCGCGAACGTCATCGCCGGACGCGTCGCCAACCGACTCGACCTCGGCGGCGCCAACTGCACCATCGACGCCGCCTGCGCGTCCTCGCTCGCCGCACTCGACCTGGCCTGCAAGCAACTGCGCGACCGTGACAGCGACATGGTGCTCTGCGGAGGCGCCGATGTGCACAACGGCATCAACGACTACCTGATGTTCGCCTCCGTGCGCGCCCTGTCGCCCACCGGCCGCTGCCGGCCCTTCGACGCATCCGCCGACGGCATCGCACTCGGCGAAGGCGTCGCCTGCGTCGTCCTCAAACGCCTCGCGGACGCCGAACGCGACGGCGACCGCATCTACGCCGTCGTCAAGGCCGTCGGCGCGTCCAGCGACGGACGATCCCTCGGCCTCACCGCGCCCCGGCCCGACGGACAGCGACGGGCCCTGGAACGTGCCTACCGGCGCGCGGGCATCGCACCCGCCGAGATCGGCCTGGTGGAAGCACACGGCACCGGAACCGTCGTCGGCGACAGCACCGAACTCGCCGTCCTCACCGAGGTCTTCGCAGACTCCGGGACGGGATCCTGCTCGCTCGGATCCGTCAAGTCGCAGCTCGGCCACACCAAATGCGCCGCGGGCCTGGCCGGACTGATCAAGGCGGCACGCGCCGTGCACTCCGGCGTACGGCCGCCGACGCTGCATCTGGCCGGCCCCAACCCCGACTGGAAGCCCGACGCCAGTCCGTTCTTCTTCGACACCGAGGCCAGGCCGTGGACCGCGCCCCCGGGAAAGCGCTTTGCGGGCGTCAGCGCCTTCGGCTTCGGCGGAACCAACTACCACGCGGTGCTCGCCGGTCATGAGGACGGACCCGACGGCGGCGGTGAGCCCTGGCACGGCATGGACGCCTGGCCCGCCGAGCTGTTCTGCTTCCGCGGAGCCGACCGGGACGCCGCGCTCGGCGCCGTCGACCGCCTCGCCGCGCGACTGGAGCAGAACGACGCGGCCGGCCGGCCCTGGCCCCTGCGCGACCTCGCCGCCGAGACCTCGCGCGGCGAGGGAGCCATCCAGATCGCGGTCGTCGCCACGGACCTGGACGACCTGCCCGCGAAGCTGGACCGCGCCCGGACCTTTGACTCCGGCGACGGCGTCCACGTGCGCGACGCCACGCCCGCTTCCGGCGGCCGGTCCGCCTTCCTCTTCCCCGGCCAGGGCAGCCAGCGCCCGGGCATGCTGAACGACCTGTTCATCGCCTTTCCCCACCTGCGCGGGCCGCTGTACGAGGCGGATCCACGCCTCGCGGCCGCGATGTTCCCGCCCGCCGCCTTCACCCCCGAGCAGCGAGCCGCCCAGCGCGCCGCCGTCACCGACACCCGCACCGCCCAGCCCGCCCTCGGCATCGCGGGCGCCGCCGCACACCAGTTGCTCACCTCGCTCGGCATACGTCCCGACTGCACCGCAGGCCACTCGTACGGCGAACTCGTCGCGCTCTGGGCCGCCGGTGCGTACGACACCGAGACGCTGCTGCGGCTCAGCAACCGGCGTGCCGATGCCATCCTCGCCGCGGCGGGCGACGACCCGGGAGCGATGGCAGCGGTGTCCGCGGCGCCGAGCGAGCTGCCCGAACTGCCGCCCGGATGCGTCCTCGCCAACCACAACGCACCGGCGCAGAGCGTCGTCTCCGGCCCGACCGCGGCGGTCGACGCCGCGATCGGAGCGCTGCGAGACGCCGGAATCAGGGCCGAACGCATCCCGGTCGCCTGCGCGTTCCACAGCGAGGTCGTCGCGGCGGCAGCGGATGCGCTGGCTTCCGAGCTGGCCGCTGCGCCCGTCACCGAGCCCGACATCCCTGTGTGGTCCAACACGACCGCGAGCCCCTACCCGGTCGAGGCGTCGTCCGTACGGGCGCTCCTTGCGCGTCAACTCGCCGAACCCGTGCGGTTCGCCGAACAGATCGAAGCAATGTACGCCTCGGGAGTGCGGACCTTTGTGGAGGCCGGCCCGGGCCGGGTGCTCACGGGCCTCGTCGGCCGCATCCTGGGCGACCGGCCGCACACCGCGGTGCCGATCGACATCGCGGGCGAACACGGCCTGACCCGACTGGTGAACGCGCTGGGCGAACTGGCCGCCGCCGGCGTCCCGTTCGACCCGGAGCCCTTGTTCGCCGGCCGCGCCTCCGCCCTGCCCGCCGAGCCGCCCCGCCGAGCCGGATGGCTGGTCGACGGCCACCTCGTCCGCACGGCGGACGGCGTTCCGGTGGCGGGCGGACTGCTCCCGGCACGCCGGGTGACACCGGTTCCTCCGGCGGCGGAGGCCGTGGACCGGCGTGAGGACGCAGTACTGGAGTACCTGCGCGGGGCACGGGAACTCGTGGCCGCGCAACGAGATGTGCTGCTGGGGTACCTGGGCGCCGATGCCGGTCCGAGAGCAGTGTCGGAGCCGCTGCCGCTGCCGGAGCCGCAGGCGGTGCCTGTGCCAGTGCGGGCCGACTCCGAGGAGCCCGCTGCCGGCCATCCTCCCCTGACGCCCGATCAACTCCTGGACACGGTCCTGGAAATCGTCCACGTCAGGACCGGCTACCCGAGGGAGATGCTCGACCCGACGCTGGATCTGGAAGCCGACCTCTCGGTCGACTCCATCAAGCGAGTGGAGATCATCGGCGCGCTGGCCGACCGGATAGGGCTGCCACGGGGAGCGGACGGCCCGGCGAATTCGGCCGTCGAGGAACTGTCCCGGCTGAAGACGATCGGCGGGATCGTCGACTGGATCGTGACACGGGACGCGGCGGCGGAAGCCGTGGCGGCCGACGGGCCGGTGCGCGCCGCCGGCCCTCCGGCCCCCGAGGAAGCGGCGACGGCCCCGGTGCCGCTGCCGGAACGGCTGGTCGTCGAGGTCGCCCCCATCGGGCCGGCCACCACCCGCGACCCCGCCGACGTACTCCCCGGACTGCGGCTCGCCGTCGTCGACGACGGGCTCGGTGTCGCCGCCGCCCTCGCCGCCGCGCTGGAGTCCCACGGCGCAGAGGTGCGCACACTCCACCCGGACCGGCTCGCGGACGCTGCAGGAGCAGACGGCGTCGTGGACCTCAGCGCCCTGCGACCCGCCCCCGCGCCCGTGCTCCCGGAGAACTTCGCCGCGCTGCGCGACATTCTGACCGCAGGAACGCACCGGCTCCTGCTCGTCACCGGCCGCGGCGGAGACTTCGGCCGGACCGGCGCGCCCGACCCCGTCCCCGGCGCCGGACTGTACGGCTTCGCCCGTACCGCGACGATCGAGCACCCCGGCACCGCAGTACGCGCCGTCGACGTCGACCCCAAGGACCGCCCCGAGCGGATCGCCGCCCATCTGATCGCCGAACTGTGCGCCCCCGAGGAGCCGTTGGTCATCGGCTACACCAACGGCACCCGCAACACGCTGCGGACCGTGGCCGCACCCCTGCCGGTCACCGAAGCGATGCCACCGCTCCCGATCGGCCGTGACGCCGTCGTCCTCCTCACCGGGGGAGCCCGTGGCATCACCGCCCGTACGGCCCTCGCCCTCGCCGACGCGACCGGCTGCCACATCGAAGTCGTCGGGCGCACCCCACGGCCCGAGGACGCCGAGGACCCCGCCGTCGCCCACGCCCACGACCGTGTGTCCCTGCGTGCCGCCCTGTTCGGGATAGGTCTGCGCACACCCGCCGAAATCGAGAGCGAGGCAACACGCATCCTCGCCGCGCGTGAGGTGCGTGCCACGCTCGCCGCCCTCAACAGCACAGCCGCCTCGGTGCGTTACCACGTCGCCGACGTGACCGATGCCGAAGCCGTACGCGCCGTCGTGCACGACATCCGTACGCGCCACGGCCGTCTCGACGGCATCGTGCACGGCGCCGGAACCATCGAGGACCGCCGGCTCGCCGACAAGGACCCGGCATCCTTCGCGCGGGTCTTCGCCACCAAGGTCGACGGCGCCCGCCACCTCGCCCACGCCGCCGCCGACCACGGCGACGGACCGGCCCCCGCCTTCCTCGCACTCTTCGGCAGCGTCGCCGGTGTCTTCGGCAACCGCGGCCAGGCCGACTACGCGGCCGCCAACGAAGCCTTGGACACGCTCGCCACCACCCCCGCCTGGTCACGCCGGTTCCCCGGCCGTGTGCTGGCCGTCGACTGGGGCCCGTGGGCAGCAGAGGCCGGCGGCATGGTCACACCCGAGCTGGAACGGATGTACGCGAGCCGCGGCATCCCGGTCCTCGATCCGGCAGCGGGGACCGCGGCGTTCCTCGCCGAACTGGCGCACGGCACCGAGGGGCAGGTCGTGCTCATGGCGGGGGAGACCTCCCATGGCTGACGGCGGGCCCCGCCCGACCGACGCCGCCATCGTCGGCATGGGCGCGGTCTTCCCCGGCGCCGGGGACCTGGCCGCCTACCGGCGGAATCTCTTCGCCGGCACCGACGCGATCAGCGATGTGCCGCCAGACCGCTGGGACCCCGAGGTCTACTACGACCCGGGCGCGTCGGAGGGCCTCGCCCGCAGCGACCACTTCTACTGCCGGCGCGGCGGATTCATCGACGACCTCACCGCGTTCGATCCGACCCGCTTCGGCATCATGCCCGCGGCCGTGGCGGGCGCGGAGCCCGATCAGCTGCTGGCGCTGCGCGTCATCGCCGAGGCCGTGGCCGACGCGGGAGGCGAGGAGCGGCTGCCTGCCGACCGTTCCCGCATCGGCGTGATCCTCGGCCGCGGCGGGTTCATGGGCGTCGCCACCGCCCGCCTCGACCAGCGCGTACGCACCGCCCATCAGCTCGCCGCGACCCTGCGTGAACTCGTACCCGAACTCGGCGACGAGCGGATCGCCGCCGTACGCGACGCCTTCCAGGCCGGGCTCGGTCCCGAACAGCCTGAGGCATCCATCGGCCTCGTGCCGAGCTTCACCGCGGCCAGGGCCGCCAACCGGCTCGACTTCCGGGGCCCCGCCTACACCCTCGACGCCGCCTGCGCGTCGTCGCTGATCGCCGTCGAGCAGGCGGTCGGTCTGCTGGCGAGCGGGAGCTGCGACGTGGTGGCCGCCGGAGCCGTGCACCACTGCCATATCGCCACGCTCTGGAGCGTCTTCACCCAGCTGCGGGCGCTGAGCCCGAGCCAGCACATCCGCCCGTTCGACCGCCGCGCCGACGGCACGCTGTTGTCCGAGGGCACCGGAGTCGTACTCCTCAAACGCCTGGCCGATGCCGAACGCGACGGCGACCGCGTCTATGCCGTCGTACGGGGAGTGGGCGTCGCGGGCGACGGCCGGGCCGCGAGCCTGATGAGCCCGCTGGTCGACGGCCAGGTCCGTGCTCTGCGGAAGGCCTGGTCGCAGGCCGGCCTCGACCCGACAGCGCCCGACGCGCTTGGTCTGCTCGAGGCGCACGGCACCGGAACGCCGGTCGGCGACGAGGCCGAACTCACCACGCTCGGCGAGGTGTTCGGACGGCGCGCTCCGGGCTCCGAACCGGTGGCGATGGGCTCGGTGAAGTCGATGCTCGGCCACACCATGCAGGCGTCCGGGATGGCCGGGCTGATCAAGGCGGTACTCGCCGTGCACCACGGGACGCTGCCGCCGACCCTCCATCTGGAAGAGCCGCACGAGGGCTTTGCCGGGACACGGATGCGTCCGGTGACGGAGGCGGAGCCCTGGCGGCGGGGGAGCGGGCCGCGCCGGGCGGGGGTGAACGCGTTCGGGTTCGGCGGGATCAACGCGCATGTGGTGCTGGAGGAGGCACCGGGAGCGGTCGTCCCGGCCGGCCGTGTCCGACGGCCCGTGTCGGCCGACGTCACGCTGCTGGCCGCCGCGACTCCTGCCGAGCTCGGCCGTCTGGTCGAGGCGCTGCCCGGAGATGACATGCCGTCGTCGGCCGGACCCTGCCGCCTCGCCGTCCTCGGACTGACCCCGAAACGCCAGGCGCTGGCCGCGGCGGTCGTGGCTCGTGGCAGGCCGTGGCGCGGTCGCGGCGGCGTCTGGTTCACCCCCAGCCCGCTGCTCGCGCGCGACGGCCGGCTGGCGTTCGTCTTCCCCGGCCTGGAGCCGGACTTCGCGCCGTACGTCGCCGACGTCGCCGACCACTTCGGCCTGCCCCGGCCCGCCCTGACCGACGGCGGCACGCTGGTGGAGCGAGCGGTGGACGCCATCGCCGTCGGCCGGTTCTTCGCCCGCGTTCTGCCCGAACTCGGTATAGAGACCGACCTGTTGGCGGGTCACAGCTTGGGCGAGTGGACCGCGATGGTGGTCGCCGGGATGTACCCGCAGCGGGCCGTCGACACGTTCCTCGACTCGCTACGGCCGGGCGATCTCGATGTTCCGGATCTGGTGTACGCGGCCATCGGCTGCGGATCCCGGCAGGCGGCCGACGTGTTGGAAGGCCTGGACGGAGTGGCCGTCAGCCACGACAACTGCCCCCACCAGTCGGTGCTCTGCGGAGAGCCCCGCCCGGTGGGGGAAGCGCTGCGGCGGCTGGCCGGGCAGGGTGTGCTCGCGCAGGAGCTGCCGTTCCGTTCGGGCTTTCACACGCCGATGTGGGCGCCGTACCTCGACCAGGTCCGCGCCGCGTTCGGCCGCCTGCCGCTGAGGCCCCCGACGGTGCCGGTCTGGTCGGCGACCACGGTCGCGCCGTACCCCGCCGACGAGCGCGAGGTACGGGATGTGGTGCTCCGCCACCTGCTGGAGCCGGTGCGTTTCCGGGAGCTGACAAGCCGCCTGTACGCGGAAGGCGTGCGCGCCTTCGTCCAGCTGGGGCCGGGCAGCCTCCCGGGCTTCGTCTCGGACACCCTGCACGGCCGCCCCCACCTGGCGGTCTCGGCGGGTGCGTCCCGGGGAGACACCGGTCTCGCCCAACTCCGCGCGGTGGCGGCGGCGTTGTGGACGGAGGGCCTGGACATTCGCTGGGACGCTCTGGTCGAGCGCGAGCCGACGTCTGTTGCCGTGATGAGCACCGCGCCGGTGGCGCCGATGGCTGCCGCCGCCTCCTCGAAGCACGCCGGCCCCGCGCCCCGCTCCATGCCCCTCGACCTCGGCTCGCCCCTGATCTACCTCGGCCCCGCCGCGCCTCCGCTCCAACTGGCCGGACCGCCCCGGACCGCCCACCCCCACCTGGCCGATCGGCCGCGACTGCAGTCCGCCCTCGACGCCGTGCTCGACGAGGCCGAAGACGCGGCGCGCGCCGTCTCCGACCGCTGGCGTACCCCGCCGGCGTCCGCGGCCACGACCCGACGGCTGTCCCTGGACACGATGCCCTACGTCCGCGACCACTGCGTCTACCTCCAGCCCGACGCCTGGCCCGAGCCCTCCGACCGCTTCCCCGTCGTCCCCATGACCACCCTGCTCGACCTCGCCGCGGACGCCGCCCTCGAATCGGTGCCGCAGACCACCGTGACCGGTTTCGACGACGTACGGGCTCTGCGCTGGCTGCCCGTCGCGCCCCCCGTCGACGCGGAGTTCACCGTCACTCCACAAGCCGGCGGGCGCGTGCGTGTGGAGATCGGCGGGTGCGCGAGCGTCACCGTCGTGCTCGGAGCCCGCCACCCCTCCCCTCCCGCACCCGACTCTTCCGCACTGACCCGCGAAGGGCCGGCTCCCGTCAGCGCCGAGGCCCTCTACCGCGACCGGTGGATGTTCCACGGTCCCGGCTTCGCCGGAGTCCACGAGGTGTCCGCCGTCGCCGACGACGGCATTCGCGGCGTGCTGCGCGCCCTGCCCGCGCCCGGCGCGCTGCTGGATGCGGCCGGTCAACTCCTCGGCCACTGGATGCAGTTGCGGCTGCCGGTCGACCGGCTGGTGTTCCCCGCGTCGCTTGAGCGGGTCAGCCTGTACGGACCGGTGCCCCGCGACGGCTCGCTGATCCGCGCCACCGCCCGCATCCGCTCCGTGCGGCCGGACGCCGTACAGGGCGACGTGGAGCTCGTCCGCGCGGACGGCACCCTACTGGCCCGGCTGGACGGCTGGACGTACCGGCGCTTCGCCGCCGACGAGCGGGTGTGGCCGATGAAGTTCACGCCGGAGATCTGCGGCATCGGCGAGCCGCAGCCCGACGGCTGGTGTCTGGCCCGGCGCCGCTGGACCGATCCCGCCTCGCAGGAACTGGTGATGCGGCGCTATCTCGGCGCCGCCGAGCGGGCGGCGTACGAGCAGCGCGCGCCGCGAGCCCGCGCGGCCTGGCTGCTCGGGCGGATCGCCGCGAAGGACGCCCTGCGCCACCTCCTCTGGGACCGCGGTGCCGGACCCCTGTTCCCCGTGGAGGTCACCGTCGGCAACGACGAGGCGGGCTGCCCGCACTGCGAGGGCCCGCTCACCGCGGGGCTGCGGATCTCGCTGGCCCACAAGGACCGCCTCGCGGTGGCGTATGCCCACCCCACCCACGCCGTCGGCATCGACATCGAGACCGTCACCGAGGACCCCGCCGCCCTGAGCCGTATCGCGCTCACCGCCGACGAACGGCGGCTCGCCGAGAGGCTCGACGCTCGCGACGGGCACGGCGAGGCGCACGCGCTCACCACACTCTGGTGCGCCAAGGAAGCAGCGGCCAAGGCGGAGGGCACCGGCCTCGGCGGACGCCTTCGGCAGTGGACCGTCACCGACGCAGCGGCCGGGCTCCGCGTGGTCTCGCCGGAGGGCCGCGCCCATTGCGTACGCACCGAAACCGTGCACGACCTGTCCGGACCGGACACCGCACCCACCCCGCACGTCGTCGCCTGGACCGTACCCCCCACCCCCGACCCGGACGGAGCCCAGCCATGACATCCGACCCCACGGCGATACGAATACTCGCCGAGATCACCGCCATGCTCGTGCAGACCGTCGGCGACGAGTTCCTCCTCGCGGAAGAGGTCACCTTCGAGACCACCTTCAACGAGGACCTGGCGCTGGAGAGCATCGAGTTCGTCGCGCTCGCCGAACTGCTCCAGCAGCGTTACGGCGCCGCGGTGGACCTGATCACCTTCCTGGCCGAGAAGGACATGGAGGAGATCCTGGCGCTGACGGTCGGCGACCTCGTGGCCCACATCTCCGGCACCCCCGTGTCGGCTCCGGCCGGCTGAGCACGCGATGGCCGAGATCCTCGCCAACTCCCTACGCTTCCATGTCCACCGGCTGCCGGCCGCCGACATATCCGGTGACACGGGCGCGACCGCCGTCTTCCTCCACGGTCTGGTCGTCGACAACCTCTCCAGCTTCTACGCCACCCTCGCAGTCCCGGCCGCACGGGACGGGCACGACATCGTCCTGTACGACCTGCGCGGCCACGGCCGCACCGAACGCCCGCCCACCGGCTACGACACCGCCACGGCGGTACAAGACCTGACCGCCCTGCTCGCGGCCCTCGGACTCGACACCCGCCCGGTGACCCTCATCGGCAACAGCTACGGCGGCACGATCGCGCTGCGTACCGCACTGGCGCGGCCCGATCTCGTCGCCGGGCTGATCCTGATCGAGGCACCGCTCAGCGGCCCGTGGATCGAGAACATGCTGGACACGCTCTCCGTCGCGGCTCTCGACCTCGAAGGCAGCAACGTACCGAAGGAACTCGCCTCGCTCGGAGCGCGCAAGGCGGCCCGGCTGACGGCGACCGCCGACGAGCTCCTCAACCGGACGTCGCTGATCGACGACATCGCGGCGGGCCGGGTGTTCACGGCCGAGGACTTCGCGCAGGTGCGCTGTCCGGTGCTGGCCGTGTGCGGTGAGCACTCCGAACTCGTCCCCGGTGCCGAGGAATTGGCCCGGCACGCAACCGACTGCACCGTCCGTGTCCTGCCCGGTCTGGGGCACGACGTACTGCAGGGCGGCACCGACGAGCTCCGCCGGGTCGTGCTCGACCGGCTGGCCGCTGCTGCCCGCCGACAGCCCGAGGCGGTGACGGTATGAGGGCGCTGTTCGTCGTGCCGCCGCTCGCCGGGCACGTCAACCCCACCGTCGCCGTCGCCGCCGAACTCACCGCGCGCGGACACGAGGTCGCGTGGAGCGGCCCAGCCGAGGTCCTGTCCGGGCTGCTGCCCGCCCACGTCACGCTCCTTGCGTCCGGCGACCACGGACCCGGAGGCTATGGCGCGCTGCACGGCCGCTGGCGCGATCTGCGCGGCGTCGCCGCACTGCGCTTCCTCTGGCAGGAGGCGTTGATCCCGCTCGCCCACGCGATGGTTCCCGGCGTGGAGGCGGCGGTCGACGCGTACGACCCCGATGTGCTCGTCGTCGACCAGCAGGCGCTCGCCGGGGCCGTGGTCGCGCGGCGGCGCGGACTGCCATGGGTGACATCCGCGACGACCACGGCCGAGTTCACCGGGCCGTTCGCCGGATTCCCGAAGGTGGGGGAGTGGGTGACGGACCGGATCGCCGGATTCCTGGCCGACCGCGGCATGCCCGTCGACTGGGATCCGCGGTTCTCGGACCAGCTGGTCCTGGTCTTCTCCACTCGTGAACTGGTCGGCGGGGACGGCACGTTCCCCGATCACCATGCCTGGGTGGGACCCGCCCTTGGCTCCCGTCCCTCCGATGCCGCTTCGTTCCCGTGGCAGCGACTGGATCCCGTACGACGCCGGGTGCTGGTCTCGCTCGGCACGCTCAACCGGGAGGCAGGCGGCCGCTTCTACTCCGCTGTCCTGAAGGCCGCGGAACGGCTGGCCGAGCAGGTGCAGCTGATCGTCGCAGCGCCCGCGGACGTGGTCGGCGAGGTGCGTGAGGACCATGTCCTGCTTCAGGAGTACGTCCCCCAACTCGCCCTGCTGCCGCATCTCGACGCCGTGATCTGCCACGGCGGACACAACACCGTCTGCGAGACGCTCGCCCACGGTCTGCCGCTGGTCGTCGCGCCGGTCCGGGACGACCAGCCGATCATCGCCCAGCAGGTCGCGGCGGCCGGGGCCGGAGTCCGGGTGCGCTTCGGCCGGCCTCGCGCCGACGAGATCCGGGCCGCGCTCACCGCAGTGCTCGACGACCCGGACCACCGGCGGGCCGCCCGCCGTATCCAGGCATCCTTCGCGGCGGCCGGCGGCGCCGCGGCCGCGGCCGACAGGTTGGAGAAGCTCACATGACACCGTCTCGTACCCGCCGCGTCCCCTGGACCGCCGTCGCCGTTCTGGCGGGCCTCACCGCGGGCACGGTGCGCGCCCGCCGCCGGCTGGCCGCTGTACCCGTCCTGGACATGACCGTCGAGAGTCACCCCACGGACGGCTGGCACGTGATCGCGGCCCGGGGCGTCGAAGTCGACAAAGCGACGGTGAGTGCCGCAGTCGCCCACGCGGAACGTACCGGTCTCGAAGTCCTCGACCTGCTGCCGGGCAGCCTCGACGCGGAACGCGCGCTGGGCCTCCTGCGCCTGCTGGAGATCGGCGACGGACGCTATGCGCGCACGGCGCAGCCGCGCGGCGCGGGACATGCCGTCCTGGTCGCCGAGGACGTCCGCACGCGCGCGGGCATCGACACCGACGACGACCTCACCACCGCCGAACTGCACACTCTGCTCGGCCGGTTGAAGGACTACGCCCCGGCCTCCACCGGCATCGCCATCGCTCCGGGACTGGCCGCCCCGGCCCGTGAACCCGCTCGGCGGGCAGCGGAGTTACGCGCCCAAGGGCTGCCGCCGGGCGTGGTGACCGCGGCCCAGCTCGCAGGTCTTGCCCTGCTGGCACGCGCGGCCGTCAAGGACGGCCGGTGGGGTGTGGCGGCGCTCGCGCTGTACTGGCTGCAGCCCTCGCTGATCCTGGGCCGCCCGGACAGCCCGCTGCGACCGGCCGATCTGCCGCGCGCCACCGCGGCGCGGCCGCTGCACTCCGTCCACACCATGCTGCGAACGGCCACCAGCGGGGGCCCGTCCCGGTCCGGTCCGACTCCGGAGATGGAGGCGCTGCGGCCCCTGTACGCGGCCGAACTCAAGGCCGGCACCGAGCGGTTCTTCGAACCGCGCCGCCCCGACTGCCCCTGGTGCGGCTCCGCCGACCTGTCCGTACGCACCCGGATGCCGGATCTGTTCCAGGCCAAGCCGGGCAGCTTCACCCTCGAGGAGTGCGGGGTGTGCGGGCATGTGTTCCAGAACCCGCGCCTGTCCCTGGACGGTCTCGACTTCTACTACCGCGACTTCTACGACGGCCTCAGCGTGAGCAGCGCGTCCCACGTGTTCGGCCAGATGAGCCGCTCCTATCTGGCCCGTGCGGAAATGCTCAAGCCGTACGGCACCCCGTCCGCCTGGCTCGATGTGGGCACCGGGCACGGTCACTTCTGCAACAGCGCGCGCGACGTCTGGCCCGAGACGCGCTTCGACGGCCTCGACATGGCCGCCGAGGTCCGGGGCGCACAGGCCCGCGGCTGGATCGGCACGGCTCACTGCGGGCAGTTCCCGGAGCTGGCTGCCGGGCTGGTGCACCGCTACGACACGATCAGCATGTACCACTACCTGGAACACACCCGTGACCCGTTCGCCGAACTCGACGCCGCCGCCAAGGTGTTGCCTCCCGGCGGGCATCTTCTGATCGAACTCCCGGACCCCGAATCACGCCTCGGCCGCATGCTCGGCCCGTACTGGCTGCCGTGGTTCCAGCCCCAGCACCAGCACCTGATCCCGGTCGGCAACCTCCGCGATGCGCTGGCCGACCGCGGGTTCACGGTGCTGGCCGAGGAACACGGCGCGGCCCACCAGTCCTGCGACTTCGTCGGCGCGGTCCTGCTCGCCGCGAACCGGATCGCGCCCAGTCCGTACGCCCCGTGGGGCCCGGGCAGCGCGACCCTGACCGGCCGGGCGATCCGCCGTGGCGTCTGGACGGCTTCGCTGCCGTGCTTCGCCGCCGCCGCAGTCCTGGACAAAGTCCGCGCTGCCACGGCCCGCGTCACCGACGGCGGCAACGCCTACCGTCTGCTGGCCCGCCGCACACCGACGCTCGACGAGCCGAGGTGACGGCGATGAACCCCGAGCCGGTCGGGCCGCTCGGCATCGCCCGGCGGCACACCGCCGACCCCCTCTTCCGACTGGTCGCCTACGCCCTGGAGGCCGCCCACGACCGGCCACCGGCCACCGTGTGGAGCGCTCCGCACGCCTTCCACCTCGGGTCACCGCGGCTTGTTGCCGCGGCCGGGTGGCCCGTGGCCGCCGCAGCCGCGCCCCGCGACGACGGGATCGTACGGCTGAGTTCCCTCGCCCATCCCGCACACAGCTGCGAACTCCCGCTCACCGGACCGCCGCTGCCACACCCCGAGTGGGCAGCTCGCACCTACGCCCTGCTGCGCGCCATGGCCGGCGCCGGATACGGCAGAGGCGGCCTCGATCTCCACATCCACTCGACGCTGACCGCCGCGACCGGGCTGTCCAGCGCCGAGCCGCTGGAGTGCGCCGTGGCGCT
Organism: Streptomyces sp. NPDC043812; assembly: GCF_056436245.1. Classification (NCBI taxonomy): domain Bacteria; kingdom Bacillati; phylum Actinomycetota; class Actinomycetes; order Kitasatosporales; family Streptomycetaceae; genus Streptomyces; species Streptomyces sp. NPDC043812. The sequence continues at coordinate 1,852 of NZ_JBWKCY010000022.1, read as the reverse complement.
GGCGGTCGCCGATCTGCACGCCGGCCGCGCCCGGCCACGCCTGCCGCGCGGCCGGCTGGCCGCCCTGGCCCGGGCGGCCGTCCCCGAAGGGGACGAAGTGCTGCGCGAGGCGGCGCTGTTCGCGCGGCCCGGACAAGCACTGATGCTCGGCCGCGGCACTCGGCGCCGGGTCCGCTTCGACCCGGACGCACATGGTTCGCGGCTGACCCTGCTGGTGACCCGTGGCGACGAGCCCGCGCCGGACGAGATCGAGCACGCGGTGGCCTGCGCCCGGCGAGCCGGTGCGACGGCCGCCTGGTGGCCCGGGCTGCGGCCGGAGCGCAGCGCTATGGTCCTGCTGCCGCGGGAGCGGCTGACGGATATCCGTACCGCTGTGACCGAGGAGTTCCGCGACCGCGGGCTGCGCGTACCGCGGCTGGTGAACATCACCGTGGCAGGCGCGGCCCGCCGCGAGGAGTGAACGGGCGTGCAACCGGCCGCCGGGTGGCGTGCGCGCGCGGAGCCGTCCGTCGGGCGGCTCCGCGTACGACGCGTCGGGTTCAGTCGGTGATGTACCAGTCGTCCTTGAGGTACTCCAGGGTGTAGCTGCCGAGGTTGCTCTCGGAGAAAGTGACCGAGGCCCTGACCGCTTCGACCGGCATCTCGATCTTGTCGGGCTTGTGCACGACGATGCGCTGCGGGTCGACCGTCGCGGTCTGCAGGGCCTTCTTCTGCACGGGCGAGATCATCTGGAACACGGCGGCGTACGTCGACGTGCACGGGCCCAATCCCTGGTCCTGTGCCTTCTTCGCGGCCGGCGCGGCCACTTCGCAGACCGTGCCGATGTCCTCACGGCCCAGGGCGTGCAGGTACAGCTCGTACCGCTGGATCGCACCCTCCTTCGTGCTGGGCGCGGGCTGGTCGCCGGTCGGCTCGGCCGACGGCTTCTCGGTCCGAGCGGACACGGACGGCATGGCCGACGGCTCTTCCGTCCGCGTGGACGCGGACGGCTGCGAAGGCTTCGCGTCCGTGTCCTGCTTCGATTCATCCGGACCGCACGCGCACGCCACCAGCGCCACACAGGCCGATGCGGCCACGCTCACCATCGTCCGCGCTCTCATTCGGTCCCCTCACCACCAGCCGACAACACCTCAAGAGATCACGCAGGATCCGGGGGAACGGTTCCCGAGCCTGTCCAGGCCGGACGCCGGCCGGTCACGGAGGGCCGCGAGTCCGCCTGCGCCGCTGTGAGAGGACCCAACACGCCACCACCAGCACGGACACACCAACCTGCCATGCCGTCACTGACACCCACCCACAGGGGCTGCCCCCTGGGTTTGATCCGCTTTGACGAACGACCGAGATCAGGGGGTTCTGCCCCGGGAGGATCTCCATCATGGAGAGCAAGGGGAAGAGGAAGCCTCGGCCTCGCCGTTCGTTCACGCCGGAGTTCAAGGCCGGGATCGTCGAGCTGTTCCGACGTGGTGACCGTTCGGCCGGGATCTCCGAAATGGCTCTGGCCGCAGTTTCGTGAATGATCTTGAGGGAGCCGTCGGTCTCGCGGTGCCGCTAGGAGAGCCCGCTGAGGTCAAGCAGTTCATGAAGGCGTTCAGCAGCTGAGCCTGCCGTCCTCCTCCGCAGCGATGTCGTCGACGGTTACCCACTGCTGGACAACGAGCTTTCGCACGTTCAGGATCTCCTCGCGTAGGTAGCGGTCATATTGGTTCCGGCCGGGTGGTGGGGCTTCTCCGGTCGAGGCAGGGTGGCTCGCTCCATGGGCCGGATGGTCATCACTTCGACGTTCCTGGCTCGTCGGACCGCACGCTGTTGCCACTCTGCTGCTGACGTTCCGCACGCTGCTGGACGAGTTCCT
>NZ_JBWKCY010000021.1:49669-142418 GCF_056436245.1 Streptomyces sp. NPDC043812 | reverse complement strand
TCGCTGGCGTGGGTCGCCACGATCGTCATGTTCTGGTACGTGACCTCGCACAACGTGCGTCACGGGCTCCTGCCCGCGCCGGGCTGGCTGCGCGGCTTCTTCGACGAGTTCACCTGGGTCGTGCCGGTGCTGCACATCGGGATCATCGGGATGCTGATCCTGACCCGGTGGTGGGACTTCTGGACCGGCTGACCCGGCCCGCGGGGACTGTCAGAGCTCTGGCATAGGCTTCACGACGTGGAGCCCGACCTCTTTACCGCAGCAGCCGAAGAACGCCAGGAGAAGGACCCGACCACCAGCCCGCTGGCGGTCCGGATGCGCCCGCGCATCCTGGACGAGGTCGTCGGCCAGCAGCATCTGCTCAAGCCGGGATCCCCGCTGCGCAGGCTGGTCGGCGAGCAAGGATCCGGGCCGGCAGGCGCGTCCTCGGTCATCCTCTGGGGTCCGCCCGGTACCGGCAAGACGACCCTCGCCTACGTCGTCTCGAAGGCGACCAACAAGCGCTTCGTCGAACTCTCCGCCATCACCGCGGGGGTCAAGGAGGTCCGCGCGGTCATCGACGGCGCCCGTCGTGCCGCCGGCGGCTTCGGCAAGGACACCGTCCTCTTCCTCGACGAGATCCACCGCTTCTCGAAGGCCCAGCAGGACTCTTTGCTCCCGGCAGTGGAGAACCGCTGGGTGACACTGATCGCCGCCACCACGGAGAACCCGTACTTCTCGGTGATCTCCCCGCTGCTTTCCCGCTCCCTGCTCCTCACCCTGGAACCGCTGACCGACAACGACATCGGTGCCCTGCTGGACCGGGCGCTGGCCGAGGAGCGCGGACTCGGCGACGCGGTCACGCTGCCCGAGGACGCCCGCGGTCATCTGCTGCGCATCGCGGGCGGCGACGCCCGCCGGGCTCTGACCGCCCTGGAGGCCGCGGCCGGTGCTGCTATCGACAAGGGTGAGCAGGGGATCACCCTGGAGACGGTGGAGGAGACGGTCGACCGGGCGGCGGTGAAGTACGACCGGGACGGCGACCAGCACTACGACGTCGCCAGCGCCCTCATCAAGTCGATCCGTGGCTCGGACGTGGATGCGGCGCTGCACTATCTGGCGCGCATGATCGAGGCGGGGGAGGACCCGCGGTTCATCGCCCGCCGGCTGATGATCTCGGCGAGCGAGGACATCGGTCTCGCGGACCCGACGGCCCTGCCGACGGCGGTCGCCGCGGCCCAGGCAGTCGCCATGATCGGTTTCCCGGAGGCCGCGCTCACCCTCAGCCACGCCACGATCGCCCTCGCGCTCGCCCCGAAGTCGAACGCCGCCACCCTCGCGATCTCCGCCGCCCAGGAGGACGTGCGGAACGGGAAGGCCGGGCCTGTACCGCCCCATCTGCGCGACGGTCACTACAAGGGCGCCGCCAAGCTCGGTCACGCCAAGGGATACGTGTATCCGCACGACGTCCCGGGCGGCATCGCGGCCCAGCAGTACGCACCGGACGCGGTGCACGGCCGCCGCTACTACGAGCCCACGCGCTACGGCGCCGAGGCGCGGTACGCGGACGTGGTGGAGAAGGTGCGCGGGCGGCTGCGCGGGGAAGAGTCGTAACCCTTCAGCCCGCAGCGGCCTCGAAGAGCGTGTGCATCGCCCGGCGCAGCTCCGTGATGTCCCGCACCGGAGCGGGGAAGTCGAACCGCACGTCGAACGGCTGCTCGCCGGTGAAGCGCACCCGCAGGCCGAACCGGTCCAGAGCGAGGGGCACCGCACGTCGGCGGCTGCCCGCCGCATCGTTCGCCCGCTCGCCCACCAGTCCCGCGAGCTCATGCACCTGGTCGCCGTGCGCGGAATCCAGATGTTGCAGAAGCTCGGTCTCGTGCGTCACGAGCGGGTCCACGGACGCCAGGGCCAATGCCTCGGCGTCCACCGCGGAGGCACCCCACAGATCGTCGACGCTCGCCTCGCCGACCTCCAGGCGCAGCATCATGCAGCCTGGTTCGGTCGCGAGGCCGGGAGCGCAGGTCAGCCAGCCGCTGACCCAGGCGCGGCCGCGGATACGATGGGGGACGGCGACGGGTGCGACGTCGGTGATCTCCAGGACGGCCGAGAGTTCGTCGTCCTGTGCGTGGGTGGCTGCCCGTACGACGGGTGAGTCGGCCGGGAAGAGCAGGAACACCTCGCCGTCGGTGCCGAACGCCCGCGCCTGGGGGCTCAGCTGCTCGGGCCGCGCGCTCTCCACCCCGGGAACGAGCAGTACCGCCGAGCATGTACTCTGTACGAGAGTTCGTGTGCGCTCGGCTGCTGACGGCATTCGAGTGATTTCAAGCCCGCTGGGACGCGGCTGACCATGAGCTGATCGGACCTCCGTCACCTCCACGCTCGAAGAAGCGTCGGTGTTCGTCGTGCTGTCCGTGATGCGCTTGGTGTTCCCAGGGCGAGACATGCGATCTCCTTGAGTAAGGTGAGCCTAACCTAACCTACAACGGAGGTCTGGAGAACGTGCCTAACCAGTCGCGTCCCAAGGTCAAGAAGTCCCGTGCGCTCGGTATTGCGCTGACGCCGAAGGCCGTCAAGTACTTCGAGGCCCGCCCCTACCCGCCGGGCGAGCACGGCCGTGGCCGCAAGCAGAACTCGGACTACAAGGTCCGTCTGCTCGAGAAGCAGCGTCTGCGCGCCCAGTACGACATCAGCGAGAAGCAGATGGCGCGTGCCTACGACCGCGCCAAGAAGGCCGAGGGCAAGACCGGCGAGGCGCTGGTCATCGAGCTCGAGCGCCGCCTCGACGCCCTGATCCTGCGTTCGGGCATCGCCCGCACCATCTACCAGGCCCGTCAGATGGTCGTCCACGGCCACATCGAGGTCAACGGTGGCAAGGTCGACAAGCCGTCGTTCCGCGTCCGTCCCGACGACGTCGTGATGGTCCGCGAGCGCAGCCGTGAGAAGGCGCTCTTCCAGGTCTCGCGTGAGGGTGGCTTCGCCGCCGACGGTGAGACCCCCCGCTACCTGCAGGTCAACCTGAAGGCCCTGGCGTTCCGCCTGGACCGCGACCCGCAGCGCAAGGAAGTTCCGGTCATCTGCGACGAGCAGCTGGTCGTCGAGTACTACGCCCGCTGATCCAGGCATAGCGCACAGCGTTTCAGCCCGCCGCTTCCCCGCCGTTTCCGGTGGGGGAGCCGGCGGGCTCTCGCGTTTCCCGGGCCGAGGGGCCATCGCCACGCCGCCGGGCCGGACGGGGAGGTCTCTGCTCCGGCAGGGCCAGCGAGCGCCGCACCGTCGCGTCGAGGGACAGCGCCCCACCCTCCCGCGCGCATTCCTCGTACCGCGCGGAGCCCAGCACCTGGCGGGTCTGCTGCTCGCACATCGCGCGCGGCGCACCGAACATGGCCGAGCCGAACAGCGGCACACCCACCGACTCCCACACCGGGGCGGCAGCACCCTGCAGCACCGCGGCCTCCGCCGGCTCCCCCTCGCTCGCGGTCACCAGCGCCAGCAGCTCGATCGCGAGCACGAGTCCCACCATGTCGTTGAACCGGTGATCGATGGCGATGCACTCCGACAGCAGTGCCCGGGCGCGGGCGTTTTCGCCCTCGCTCCAGGCGGCGTAGGCCAGCACATACAGCGCATAGGCCCGCGTCCACCGCTCACCGCGCTCCTCGCAGACCTCCCGCACCTCCTCGCACAGGGCGACGGCCGCGTCCAGCCGGTTCTGGAAGGCAAGTGTCATCGCCAGCTCCACCCGGCCCATCAGGACGTTGCTGTTCAGCTCGCCCACCGCGTCGTACGCGGCGAGCGCCGTGCGCAGGAGGCTCTCCGCGCGCGGCATGTCGTCGGTCAGGAGTGCCAAGCAGCCCTTGCGGTGCACCGCGTACGCGCCGGCCACCTGGTTCCCGACGAGTTCCGCGCCCTCCTCGCACTCGTACAGGGCCGCGGCCGCCGCCGCGTTGTCGCCCTGCAGGACCGCGACGTAGCCGAGCACCCACAGCGCCTTCAGCCGTGACTCCGCGTGCGCGTTGTCGTGCGCGAGGGCGCGGTCCAGCCAGTGCCTGCCCTCGGCGAGACGGCCGCAGCCCACCCAGGAGAACCAGAGCGTGCCCGCCAGATACTGGCCCAGATACACCTCCTCGGGGCGCTCCAGGCAGAGTTCGAGCGCTGCCCGCAGATTCGGCAGCGCACTGTCGGTGACGGCCGCGACCTCGGCCTGGCGTGGGCTGAACCACTCCAGCTCGCACCAGGTGGCCAGTCCCATGTACCAGTCGCGGTGGCGTCGGCGCACGCGCTCGTCGTCGCCGAGCGCCGCCAGCCATCCCGCGCCGTACTCACGGACGGTGTCCAGCATCCGGTAGCGCGGCCCGGCGGGCGTGTCCTCGCGCGTCACGACCGACTGGGCGATCAGCTCTCCGAGCACGTCGAGCACACCGTCCGCCGGCAGCTCCGGCCCGCTGCAGATGTACTCCACGGCCTCCAGGTCGAACTGCCCGGCGAACACCGAGAGCCGCGCCCACAGCAGCCGCTCCTCGGGCGTGCACAGTTCATGGCTCCAGCCGACGGCCGTGCGCAGGGTCCGATGGCGGGGCAGTGCGCCGCGGGCGCCTCCGGACAGCAGCGCGAACCGGTCGTCGACGCGGTCCAGCAACTGGTCGAGGCAGAGTGCGGGCAGACGGCCGGCGGCCAGTTCCAGTGCCAGCGGGATCCGGTCGAGGCGCCGGCACAGCTCCCGCACCCTTGCCATGTCCGCCTCGTCGGCCCGCCACTGCGGCAGGTGACCGGCGACCCGGTCGCGAAAGAGCGCAGCGGCATCGTCCTCGGACATCGATCCGAGGGGGAGTACGCGTTCGCCGTCCACCCGCAGCGGTCGGCGGCCGACCGCCAGGACCTGGACACCGGGCGCGCGCCGCAGTACGTCCCGGACGAGTACGGCGCACTCGTCGACGAGATGCTCGAAGCCGTCGATCACCAGCAGCGTCCGGCGGTCCGCGAGACGTTCGAGCAGCACCTCGCGCGGCGGTCTGCTGGTGTGGTCGGTGACGGCCGCCGACTCCAGGACGGCGTGGGCGAGCAACTGCGGATCGTGCAGCAGCGACAGTTCGGCGAGCAGCACCCCGTCGACGTACCGATTCTGCAGGGTGGCAGCAGCGTGCAGGGCCAGCCGCGACTTGCCGATGCCACCGGTGCCGGTCACCGTGACGAGCCGGGACTCGTCGAGCGTCCAGGTCAGCGCGGACAGCTCGTCGGCCCGACCCACGAAGCGGTTCAGTTCAGCGGGAAGACCGTGCCGGCCGGGCACCTGGTCGTCGGGAGAACCGGATCGAGGGGAGGGCCACATGGGACACGCAGCGTACTCAGTCGTAAGCACTCCGTACAATCGGCTTCCGTGATCACGGCCCCCGCGCACAGCTAATGCGGTATGGGGTGCCACCCCGGGCGCGATAGGGTCGGCATACGACTTTTCAGGTGCCGGACGACAAGCAGAGAGCGGTGCGCAGTGACCGGTGGAGAGGTTGCCGGGATTCTGGTGGCCGTCTTCTGGGCGATCTTGGTTTCCTTCCTCGCCGTGGTGTTGGTGAGGCTGGCCCAGACGCTCAGAGCGACCACCAGACTCGTGGCGGACGTGACCGAACAGGCAGTGCCGTTGCTGGCCGACGCCTCGGCGACCGTGCGCTCCGCGCAGACCCAGCTCGACCGGGTCGACGCCATCGCGAGCGACGTCCAGGAGGTCACCTCCAACGCCTCCGCACTCTCCACGACCGTCGCATCGACTTTCGGCGGCCCGCTGGTCAAGGTTGCCGCGTTCGGATACGGCGTACGCAAGGCGCTGGGCCGCAAGGGCCCGGACGCGCCGCCCGCCCAGACCCGCCGCACGGTGATCGTCAGCCGGACCGTACCGGCGGCACGGCGTAAGAAGCGGAAAGGCTGAGGCGCATGTTCCGCCGCACGTTCTGGTTCACCGCGGGCGCAGCAGCCGGTGTGTGGGCCACCACCAAGGTCAACCGCAAGCTCAAGCAGCTCACCCCTGAGAGCCTCGCCGCGCAGGCGGCGAACAAGGCGCTCGACGCGGGGCACCGGCTCAAGGACATCGCTCTCGACATCCGCTCCCAGATGGTGCAGCGCGAGGCCGAACTGGGCGAGGTGCTGGGCCTGAACGCGACACCCGACGGCGAACTCCCCGCGGCCGGGCGGCGACCGGCCATCGAGCGCACCCGGCCCGCGCAGGTCACCTACCTGCACGACCGGACCAAGTACGCCAAAGACGCAGACGGCAGGACCGACAGTGCCGGCAGGACCGGCAAGAACAACGACACGACCGAGGACCCGTATCCCGGGACCTCGTACAACCGGAATGAGGACCACTGATGGAGTCGGCTGAAATCCGCCGCCGCTGGCTGAGCTTCTTCGAGGAGCGCGGGCACACCGTCGTCCCTTCGGCGTCGCTCATCGCGGACGACCCGACTCTCCTCCTGGTCAACGCGGGCATGGTCCCCTTCAAGCCGTACTTCCTCGGTGAGACCAAGCCGCCGGCCCCGCGCGCCACCAGCGTGCAGAAGTGCGTGCGTACGCCGGACATCGAAGAGGTCGGCAAGACCACCCGCCACGGCACGTTCTTCCAGATGTGCGGCAACTTCTCGTTCGGCGACTACTTCAAGGAAGGCGCCATCGAGCTCGCCTGGGAGCTGCTCACCAGCCCTCAGGACAAGGGCGGTTACGGCCTGGACCCCGAGAAGCTCTGGATCACCGTCTACCTCGACGACGACGAGGCCGAGCAGATCTGGCGCGAGAAGGTCGGCGTCCCCGCCGAGCGCATCCAGCGCCTGGGCAAGAAGGACAACTTCTGGTCCATGGGCGTCCCCGGTCCCTGCGGTCCCTGCTCCGAGATCAACTACGACCGTGGTCCGGAGTTCGGCGAGGAGGGCGGCCCGGCCGTCAACGACGAGCGCTACGTGGAGATCTGGAACCTGGTCTTCATGCAGTACGAGCGCGGCGCCGGTGAGGGCAAGGAGGATTTCCCGATCCTCGGGGACCTGCCGTCGAAGAACATCGACACCGGTCTCGGCCTCGAACGCCTCGCCATGATCCTGCAGGGCGTACACAACATGTACGAGACCGACACCCTGCGCGTCGTCATGGACAAGGCCACCGAGCTGACGGGCGTCCGTTACGGCGACAAGCACGACACCGACGTCTCCATGCGTGTGGTGGCCGACCACATCCGCACGTCCGTCATGCTCATCGGCGACGGCGTCACCCCGGGCAACGAGGGCCGCGGCTATGTGCTGCGCCGCATCATGCGCCGTGCCATCCGCAACATGCGTCTGATGGGTGCCACCGGCCCGGTGGTCAAGGACCTGATCGACGTCGTGATCGACACGATGGGGCTGCAGTACCCGGAGCTGGTCACCGACCGGAAGCGGATCGAGACCGTCGCCCTCGCCGAGGAGGCCGCCTTCCTCAAGGCCCTCAAGAGCGGCACCAACATCCTCGACACCGCCGTCACCGATACGAAGGCCGCCGGCTCCACCGTCCTGCCCGGCGACAAGGCGTTCCTGCTCCACGACACCTGGGGCTTCCCGATCGACCTCACGCTCGAGATGGCCGCCGAACAGGGCCTGACCGTGGACGAGGACGGCTTCCGGCGGCTGATGAAGCAGCAGCGGGACCAGGCCAAGGCCGACGCCCGGGCCAAGAAGACCGGTCACGCCAACCTGTCCGCCTACCGCGAGGTGGCCGACCGCTCCGGCAGCACCGAGTTCACCGGATACGCCTCCACCGAGGGTGAGTCGACCGTGGTCGGCCTGCTCGTCGACGGCGTCTCCTCCCCGGCAGCCTCGGAGGGCGACGAGGTCGAGGTCGTCCTCGACCGCACCCCGTTCTACGCCGAGGGCGGCGGCCAGCTCGCCGACCAGGGCCGGATCAAGCTCGACTCCGGCGCCGTCATCGAGGTCCGTGACGTCCAGCAGCCGGTTCCCGGCGTCAGCGTCCACAAGGGCGTCGTCCAGGTCGGCGAGGTCACCGTCGGTGCCTCGGCCTACGCCGCCATCGACGTACGCCGTCGCCGCGCCATCGCCCGCGCCCACAGCGCCACGCACCTCACCCACCAGGCGCTGCGCGACGCTCTCGGCCCGACGGCCGCCCAGGCCGGCTCGGAGAACTCGCCGGGCCGCTTCCGCTTCGACTTCGGCTCGCCGAACGCCGTCCCCGGCACGGTCCTCACCGACGTCGAGCAGAAGATCAACGAGGTCCTCGCCCGCGAACTCGACGTGCATGCCGAGGTCATGAGCATCGACGAGGCCAAGAAGCAGGGCGCCATCGCCGAGTTCGGCGAGAAGTACGGCGAGCGCGTGCGCGTCGTGACCATCGGCGACTTCTCCAAGGAACTGTGCGGCGGTACGCACGTCCACAACACCGCCCAGCTCGGTCTGGTGAAACTGCTCGGCGAGTCCTCCATCGGCTCCGGCGTGCGCCGGGTCGAGGCCCTGGTCGGCGTCGACGCGTACAACTTCCTGGCCAAGGAGCACACGGTCGTCGCTCAGCTCCAGGAGCTGGTCAAGGGCCGCTCCGAGGAACTGCCGGAGAAGATCGCCGCCATGCTCGGCAAGCTGAAGGACGCCGAGAAGGAGATCGAGAAGTTCCGTGCGGAGAAGGTGCTGGGCGCCGCCGCCGGTCTCGCCGAGGGCGCCAAGGACGTCCGTGGCGTCGCTCTTGTGTCGGGCACGGTGCCGGACGGCACCTCGGCCGACGACCTGCGCAAGCTGGTTCTCGACGTCCGCGGCCGGATCCCGGGCGACCGCCCCGCCGTCGTGGCCGTGTTCACCACCGCCAACGGCCGTCCGCTGACGGTCATCGCCACCAACGAGGCCGCCCGCGAGCGCGGCCTCAAGGCCGGTGACCTGGTCCGTACGGCCGCCAAGACGCTGGGCGGCGGCGGCGGAGGCAAGCCGGACGTCGCCCAGGGCGGCGGCCAGAATCCGGACGCCATCGGCGACGCCATCGCCGCCGTCGAGCGTCTCGTCGCCGAGACGGCTTGATGACCATGCGCAGAGGACGTCGGCTCGCGATCGACGTCGGGGACGCCCGGATCGGGGTCGCCTCGTGCGACCCCGACGGGGTCCTTGCCACGCCGGTGGAGACCGTGCCGGGACGTGACATCCCGGCGGCCCACCGGCGGCTGCGTCAACTGGTCGAGGAGTATGAGCCGATCGAGGTCGTGGTCGGCCTGCCCCGCTCGCTCAGCGGGCGGGAAGGGCCGGCGGCCAAGAAGATCCGGGGCTTCGCACAGGTGCTCGCCCAGGGCGTCAAGCCGATTCCGGTCCGATTGGTCGACGAGAGGATGACCACAGTGACGGCCACTCAGGGGCTGCGTGCTTCGGGTGTGAAGTCCAAAAAGGGCAGGTCCGTCATCGATCAGGCTGCCGCTGTGGTGATCCTTCAGAACGCTCTGGAGTCCGAACGGGCTTCCGGTACTGCTCCGGGAGAAGCCGTCGAAGTGGTTGTCTGATCGCGATACGGTAACGTTCCGCGCGATGCGGCGGTGTTCGAACAGCCGCCGCACGGCAGAGAGGCGGAACGTTCCGCGCCGTCTCGCGGCAGCCCTAGGGGATCGATGACTGAGTATGGCCGGGGCCCCGGCTCCGAACCGTGGCATCCCGAGGACCCCTTGTACGGGGACCAGGGATGGGGAGGCGAGCAGGCTGCGGCCGGCCAAGCTCCGTACGGCGGCCAGCCGCAGCAGCAGTACCCGCAGGCTCAGCAGCAGTACGGCGCGCAGGACCCGTACCAGCAGCAGTACGACCAGCAGCAGTACGACGAGCAGACGCAGTACGCCCAGCAGCAGTACCAGCAGCAGCAGGCGCAGCAGCAGTATCAGCAACAGCAGCAGTACCAGCAGCAGGCGCAGGCGCAGCAGCAGTACCAGCAGCAGGCGCAGTACGACGGGGGCTGGGACACGGGCCAGCACGCGGCCATGCCGTACGGCGCGGACCAGACGGGCGGGTACGGCGGTCATCCCTCCGGTTACGGCAGCCCTCAGGAGGCCGACTACTACGGCACACCGGAGGCGTATCCGCCGCCGCAGCCCCCGGGCAGGCGCGGACAGGATCCCCGACCGGCCCCGGAACCGGCCACCGACTGGGAGGCCGAGGCCCAGCAGGAGGAGAACCACCCCTTCTTCACGGGTGACGACGGCCGCGACGACGACGAGTACGACGACGATCCCCGGGACGCACGCCGGGACGGGCGCCGCGGTGGCGGCCGCGGCGGCGACGGCGGCGGCAAGAAGAAGAGCCGCAACGGCCTGGCGTGCCTGGTGGTCGCCACGGTCCTCGTCGGCGGCTTCGGTGGCATCGGCTACTTCGGCTACCAGTTCTGGCAGAGCCGGGGCGAGGTCGAGGACTTCGCGGGCAGTGGCACCGGCTCCGTCCAGGTGGAGATCCCCAGGGGCGCCGGCGGCTACGAGATCGGCAACATCCTCAAGAAGAACGGCGTCGTCAAGAGCGTCGACGCCTTCGTCGCCGCGCAGGAGCAGAACCCGAAGGGCAACACGATCCAGGACGGCATCTACGTCCTGAAGAGCGAGATGTCGGGTGAGAGCGCGGTCGAGCTCATGCTGAGCCCGGCCAGCCGGAACAACCTGATCATCGCCGAGGGCAGGCTCAACGTTCAGGTCTACGCGGACATAGACAAGCGGCTCGGCCTGAAGGCGGGCACCACGAAGGACGTCGCCGAGAAGAAGGCGGACAGCCTCGGCCTGCCCGCCTGGGCGAAGAACCACGCCGACGTCAAGGATCCGCTCGAAGGCTTCCTCTTCCCTGCCAGCTATCCGGTGGCGAAGGGGAACAACCCCGAGGCAGTCCTCAAGAAGATGGTCGCCCGTGCCAACCAGGAGTACGAGAAGGCCGGCCTGGAGGACAAGGCGAAGGGCCTCGGCCTCAAGAACCCCTGGGAGCTTCTGACCGTCGCCAGTCTGGTGCAGAAGGAGGGCAAGACGCACGACGACTTCCGCAGGATGTCCGAGGTCGTCTACAACCGGCTCAAGCCCACCAACACGGAGACGAACCAGCTGCTGCAGTTCGACTCGGCGTTCAACTACCTCAAAGGTCAGAGCAAGATCGACATCTCTGAGGACGAGATCAACAGCAACCAGGACCCGTACAACACGTACACCCAGAGGGGCCTGACCCCCGGGCCGATCAGCAACCCCGGCAACGAAGCGATCGCCGCCGCGCTGAACCCGACGAAGGACGGCTGGATGTACTTCGTCGCCACCGACGGGGTGAAGAAGACGGAGTTCGCCAAGACGCATGACGACTTCCTGAAGCTGAAGGAAAAGTTCAATGCCAGCTAGGGCAGGGGCGCGCCGCGCGGCGGTGCTCGGTTCGCCCATCGCGCACTCCCTCTCCCCGGTGCTCCACCGCGCCGCCTACGCCGAGCTCGGCCTCTCCGACTGGTCGTACGACCGGTTCGAGATCGACGAGGAGGCCCTGCCGGGCTTCGTGGAGGGGCTCGACGACTCCTGGGCGGGGCTGTCGCTGACGATGCCGCTCAAGCGGGCGATCATCCCGCTCCTCGACGGCATCAGCGACACCGCCGCCTCCGTCGAGGCCGTCAACACGGTGGTCCTCACCGACGACGGACGCCGCTTCGGCGACAACACCGACATCCCCGGCATGATCGCCGCGCTGCGCGAGCGCGGCGTGGACAAGGTGGAGACCGCCGCCGTCCTCGGCGCCGGCGCCACTGCCTCCTCGGCACTCGCCGCCCTGTCCCAGGTGTGCTCCGGCCCGGTCACCGCGTACGTCCGCAGCGCTGCCCGGGCGCACGAGATGCGCGGCTGGGGCGAGCGGCTCGGAGTCGACGTCCGGATCGCCGACTGGGCAGAGGCCGCCGAGGCCCTGCACGTGCCGCTGGTCGTCGCCACCACCCCGGCGGGCACCACGGACGCGCTCGCGGCCGAGGTCCCCGAGCGGCCCGGCACGCTCTTCGACGTCCTCTACGAGCCGTGGCCCACCGCCCTGGCCGCCGCGTGGGCCGGCAGGAACGGTCCGGTGGTCGGCGGTCTCGATCTTCTGGTCCACCAGGCGGTGCTCCAGGTCGAGCAGATGACGGGCCGTTCCCCGGCCCCCCTGGGGGCGATGCGAATTGCCGGTGAACGCGCGCTCGAAGCCCGCTAGTATCTGCGCGTTCGATCAGGAGCACGTCAACAGCACAGGGGGACTCCGGCCATGGAAACCGGTCAGCCGCAGGCGTCGATCGCCAAGAACATCTTCGAGGGCGTCGTCTCGTTCCTCCCCGAGTGGCTGCAGATCCCGCTGCTGTGCCTCTTCATCCTGCTCGTCGTCCTCGGCTGGGCGTCGTCGGTCAAGAAGAAGATCGCCCGGCGCCGCGCGGCCAGGAACCCCCAGCCGGTCGTCGTGCCACAGGGCAGCCAGGGCAGCGGCGCCGACCACCTCGGCCAGTACGCCCCGGCCCGGTCAGGGGCCGCGCAGCCCGCGCCGCAGCAGCCCAGCGGCGCCGACTTCCTCGGCGCCTACGCTCCCCAGCAGCGCCGCGACGCCGACTGACCGCTGTCCAGGGACGTCCGCCTGGTGGACCGGTGGCCGGGCGGCGCCCGCGGACGTGGGAGGATCGGGGGAGGCGGGCCAGGGCAGCGCGCCCCAGCCATCGCTGGAGGTGCCCCCCGGCCGTGCCGTCGCAGTACGAGGCGCGAGCATGAGGAGCACCGTTGAGCAGGTTGCGTTGGCTGACCGCGGGCGAGTCGCACGGACCCGCACTGGTGGCGACGCTGGAGGGTCTTCCCGCCGGTGTGCCGATCACCACCGACATGGTGGCGGACCACCTCGCGAGGCGGCGCCTCGGCTATGGGCGCGGTGCCCGGATGAAGTTCGAGCGCGACGAGGTCACGTTCATCGGCGGCGTGCGGCACGGCCTGACCATGGGCTCCCCGGTCGCCGTCATGGTCGGCAACACGGAGTGGCCGAAGTGGGAAAAGGTCATGGCGGCCGACCCCGTCGACCCCGACGAGCTCGCCCAGCTGGCCCGTAACGCGCCACTGACCCGGCCCCGTCCCGGCCACGCCGACCTCGCCGGTATGCAGAAGTACGCACTCGACGAGGCCCGGCCCATCCTGGAGCGTGCCAGCGCCCGGGAGACCGCGGCCCGTGTCGCGCTCGGCGCGGTGGCCCGTTCGTACCTGAAGGAGACCGCCGGGATCGAGATCGTCTCCCACGTCGTCGAGCTGGCCTCGGCGAAGGCCCCGTACGGCGTGGTGCCGGTCCCCGCCGACGAGGAGCGTCTCGACGCCGACCCCGTCCGCTGCCTCGACGCCGACGCGAGCAAGGCGATGGTCGCCGAGATCGACCAGGCCCACAAGGACGGCGACACCCTCGGTGGTGTGGTCGAGGTCCTGGCCTACGGCGTCCCGGTCGGTCTCGGCTCGCATGTGCACTGGGACCGCAGGCTCGATGCCCGGCTCGCCGCCGCGCTCATGGGCATCCAGGCCATCAAGGGCGTCGAGGTCGGCGACGGCTTCGACCTCGCCCGCGTCCCCGGCTCCAAGGCGCACGACGAGATCGTCGCCACCGACGACGGTATCCGCCGCACCTCCGGACGCTCCGGCGGCACCGAGGGCGGTATGTCCACCGGTGAACTGCTGCGCGTCCGCGCCGCGATGAAGCCGATCGCCACCGTGCCGCGCGCCCTGCGGACCATCGACGTCGAGACCGGCGAACCCGCCGCCGCCCACCACCAGCGCTCCGACGTGTGCGCGGTGCCTGCCGCGGGCATCGTCGCCGAGGCGATGGTCGCGCTGGTCCTCGCCGACGCCGTCGCGGAGAAGTTCGGCGGCGACAGCGTCACCGAGACCCGCCGCAACGTGCAGTCGTACCTCGACAACCTCCACATCCGGTGAGCGGCCCGCTGATCGTCCTCGTCGGGCCGATGGGCTCGGGCAAGTCCACGGTCGGTGAGCTGCTCGCCGACGCGCTGGGCGTCACCTTCCGGGACACCGACGCCGACATCGTCGCCGCCGAGGGGCGGGAGATCTCGGACATCTTCGTGGACGAGGGCGAGCCGCACTTCCGGGAGCTGGAGCGGGCGGCCGTCCGGGACGCCGTCGCCGAGCACACCGGAGTCCTGGCCCTCGGCGGCGGCGCGATCCTCGACGACGGAACCCGCGTGCTGCTCGGCGGCCTCCCCGTCGTCTATCTCTCGATGGACGTCGAAGAGGCCGTCAGGCGCGTCGGCCTCAACCAGGCCCGCCCGCTGCTCGCCGTCAACCCGCGCCGCCAGTGGCGCGAGTTGATGGACGCCAGGCGCCACCTCTACACCGAGGTCGCCCGCGCCGTCGTTGCGACCGACGACCGGACACCTGACGAGGTCGCGCAGGCGGTACTCGACGCGTTGGAGCTCAAGACGGTAATTCCCGGGGGACAGACCCCGGACCCCCGGCAGGAGAAGAAGTGACTGACCAGGCAGTGACGCGTATCCAGGTCGGCGGCACGGCCGGCACCGAGCCGTACGAGGTGCTGGTCGGCCGGCAACTGCTCGGCGAACTGGGCGGGCTGATCGGCGCCAGGACCCAGCGCGTGGCCGTCGTCCACCCGGAAGCGCTCGCCGAGACCGGTGAGGCGCTGCGCGCGGACCTCGCGGACCAGGGCTACGAGGCCGTGGCCATCCAGGTGCCGAACGCCGAGGAGGCCAAGACCGCCGAGGTCGCCGCCTACTGCTGGAAGGCGCTCGGCCAGACCGGCTTCACCCGCACCGACGTGATCGTCGGCGTCGGCGGCGGCTCCACCACCGACCTCGCCGGATTCGTCGCGGCCACCTGGCTGCGCGGCGTGCGCTGGATCGCCGTCCCGACCACCGTGCTCGCCATGGTGGACGCGGCAGTCGGCGGCAAGACCGGCATCAACACCGCCGAGGGCAAGAACCTCGTCGGCGCCTTCCACCCCCCGGCCGGAGTGATCTGCGACCTGGCCGCGCTGGACTCGCTGCCCGTCAACGACTACGTCAGCGGCATGGCCGAGATCATCAAGGCCGGCTTCATCGCCGACCCGGTCATCCTCGACCTCGTCGAGGCCGACCCCGAGGGCGCGCGCACCCCCGCCGGACCGCACACCGCCGAGCTGATCGTCCGTTCCATCCAGGTCAAGGCCGACGTCGTCTCCAGCGACCTCAAGGAGTCCGGCCTGCGCGAAATCCTCAACTACGGGCACACTCTCGCGCACGCCATCGAGAAGAACGAGCGCTACAAGTGGCGGCACGGCGCGGCCGTCTCGGTCGGCATGGTCTTCGCCGCCGAACTCGGACGTCTCGCCGGACGGTTGGACGACGCCACTGCCGACCGGCACCGCGCCGTCCTGGAGTCCGTCGGACTGCCCCTCACCTACCGCGGCGACCAGTGGCCCAAGCTTCTGGAGACCATGAAGGTCGACAAGAAGTCCCGCGGCAATCTGCTGCGCTTCATCGTCCTCGACGGCCTCGGCAAGCCGACCGTCCTGGAGGGCCCCGACCCGGCCGTCCTGCTCGCCGCGTACGGAGAGGTCTCCGCATGAGCCGCCGGACGCTGGTGCTCAACGGCCCCAACCTCGGCCGTCTCGGCTCCCGCGAGCCCGACGTGTACGGCGCCACGTCCTACGCGGGGCTCGTCGAGACCTGCCAGGCGCTCGGCAAGGACCTCGGCCTCGACGTCGAGGTGCGCGAGACCAACGACGAGGGGGAGATGATCCGCTGGCTCCACGAGGCCGCCGACGGATCGATTCCGGTCGTTCTCAACCCAGGGGCGTTCACGCACTACTCGTACGGCATGCGGGACGCGGCGGCCCAGCGGACCGCGCCGCTGATCGAGGTGCACATCTCCAACCCGTACACCCGCGAGGCGTTCCGGCACACCTCGGTGGTCGCCGCCGTCGCCAGTGGCACCATCGCGGGCTTCGGCATCGGCTCCTACCGGCTGGCGCTGCGCGCTCTCGCCGAGGAGCTCGACTCCTGACGCACCCGCGGGCCGCCTTCGAACGGGCTTGCCCGGCTTGCCCCGTGGGGCACTTTCCGCCGCCTTCGGCCGTTGTGACGACAGCGACCGAAGGCGGTCGCACATCCGAGCGGCCCGCGGAGGGTACCGTTCGGTAGCGGGGGGCCGACGGCCGCCCGATCAGCGTCAGTCGCACGAGACGGAGTGGCACCGGATGCAGCACGCAGTGGGGGCTCCGCTGCCGCCTCCCCACGGCCCCGGGCACGGCCCGGCCGGATGGACACCCAGCGCCCACCACCCTGGACCGGCTCCCGGCCATCCCGTAGGGCCCCCGCCGCCGCCTCCGGCCGCACCTGCCCCGGCGCCCCAGGGGCCGCCGCCACAGCAGGCCCCCGGCTGGACGGGTCCGGCGCCGCACCACCCGCCGGCGCCGCCGTCCCGCGAGACGACCGGACACATCCAACTGCCGCCCGGCGAGCCGGTCCCCATCCCCGCCCCGCCCCTCGCGGAGAACGGCACGGGCTCGACGATGCTGGCGGTGCTGCTGATCGGCCCTGCCGGCGCGGGCAAGACGACAGTGGCACGCCACTGGGCCAAGCGCCGCCGGGTCCCGACGGCGCACATCAGTCTCGACGATGTCCGCGAATGGGTCTGCTCCGGCTTCGCCGACCCGCAGGACGGCTGGAACGACCACTCCGAGGCCCAGTACCGCCTCGCCCGCCGCACCTGCGGCTTCGCCGCGCGCAACTTCCTGGCCAACGGCATCTCGTGCATCCTCGACGACGCAGTCTTCCCCGACCGCCCGGTCGTCGGCCTCGGCGGCTGGAAGCGCCACGTCGGCCCCGGCCTGCTGCCGGTGGTGCTGCTTCCCGGCCTGGAGATCGTCCTCGAGCGCAATGCGGAGCGCACGGGCAACCGCCGCCTCTCGGACGAGGAGGTCGCGGGCATCCACGGCCGTATGGCTGGGTGGTACGGGTCGGGCCTGCCGATCATCGACAACTCGAAGTACGACGTGGAGACGACGGCACGGGTGCTGGACGACGTCCTGGCGCGCGCGATAGCGAGCCCACCGAGCTGGTAGCCGGGGCCGGGCCCCGGCCCCCCGCTCGGCCGTGTCACCGGGCCGACCGACCCACCGGCTCGTACGCTCGGAGAATGTCCGAGGTGTTTGGCGCCCGACGCGGTCGGCTGCGCGACCGGTGCGCGGCCGCCGGCAGCGCGGCCGTACTGGTCTCCCGCCCTGCCAACGTCCGCTACCTCACGGGCAGCGCGCCGACCGGTGCCGTGCTGCTGCTCGGCCCGGACGAGGACGCCCTCCTGTGCCCCCGCACGCCCACCGACGACCCGGCCGACGGACGGCCCGACGACGCGTTGCGTCTGACCGTGCTGCCCACATCCGCCGGTGATCCGGCTGTCGCCGCGGCCGAGGTGGCGCGGACCGCGGGGGCGGACGCCCTCGCTGTCGAGGAGCATCATCTGACCGTCGCCCGGCACCGGGCGCTGCAGTCCGTCGCGCCCCGCCTGCGCATCGGTGACCTCGGCCTCGCCGTCGAGCAGCAGCGCGTCGTCAAGGACGAGGACGAGATCGCCTGTCTGCGCATCGCCGCCGAGATCACCGACCAGGCCCTCGGCGAACTCCTCGAATCGATCCTCGTCGGCAGGACCGAGCGCCATCTCGCCCTGGAGCTGGAACGCCGGCTGGTCGACCACGGCGCGGACGGCCCCGCCTTCCCCACCTCGGTGGCCACCGGCCCCAACTCGGGACGTCCGGGTCATCGCCCGTGCGACCGCCGTGTCGAGGAGGGCGACTTCCTCTCCGTGTGCCTCGGTGCGAACTACCGCGGATACCGCTGCGAGATCGGCCGCACGTTCGTGATCGGAACGAGCCCGGCGGACTGGCAGATCGACCTGTACGAGCTCGTCTTCGCCGCTCAGCGGGCCGGCCGCGAGGCGCTCGTGCCGGGTGCGGCGTACCGCGACGTGGACCATGCGGCCCGGCAGATCCTGGACGCGGCGGGGCACGGCGAGGGCCTCGCGGCCCGTACGGGGCACGGTGTCGGGCTCGAAATCGGCGAGGACCCGCAGCTGGCCCCTGCAGCCATGGGTAAACTGGACGCTTGTGTGCCGGTCACCGTCGAACCGGGGGTCCACCTCCCGGGCCGGGGCGGCGTCCGGATCGATGACACGCTCGTCGTGCGCCAGGAGGCGGACGGCGGACCCGAGCTACTCACCATCACGACCAAGGAGCTGCTCGCGCTCTAGCGCGCGCCCCGGCAGCCACTGGGTCGTCCACCAGCGTCAGTCCAGGAGATTCCGCAACCGTGGCTTCCACGAACGACCTCAAGAACGGCATGGTGCTCAAGCTCGACGGAGGCCAGCTCTGGTCCGTCGTCGAGTTCCAGCACGTCAAGCCCGGCAAGGGCCCGGCCTTCGTGCGCACCAAGCTCAAGAACGTGCTCTCCGGCAAGGTCGTCGACAAGACGTTCAACGCCGGCGTGAAGGTCGAAACGGCCACCGTCGACCGCCGCGACATGCAGTTCTCGTACATGGACGGCGAGTACTTCGTCTTCATGGACATGCAGACGTACGACCAGCTCATGGTCGACCGCAAGGCTGTCGGCGACGCCGCCAACTTCCTGATCGAGGGCTTCACCGCCAGCGTCGCGCAGCACGAGGGCGAGGTGCTCTACGTGGAGCTCCCCGCCGCTGTCGAGCTCAACATCCAGCACACCGAGCCGGGTGTGCAGGGCGACCGCTCCACCGGTGGCTCCAAGCCCGCCACCCTGGAGACCGGCTACGAGATCCAGGTCCCGCTCTTCATCACGACCGGTGAGAAGATCAAGGTCGACACGCGCTCCGGCGACTACCTCGGCCGGGTGAACAGCTAACCGTGGCTGCTCGCAACAAGGCCCGTAAGCGCGCCTTCCAGATCCTCTTCGAGGCCGACCAGCGCGGGGCGTCCGTGCAGACGGTCCTCGCGGACTGGGTCAGGCACGCACGGACCGACGACCGTCAGCCGCCGGTCGCCGAGTACACCATGGACCTCGTCGAGGGGTACGCGGCGCACGCGGACCGGATCGACGAGCTGATCGCCACGTACGCGGTCGGCTGGACGCTCGACCGGATGCCCGTGGTCGACCGCAACATCCTCCGGCTCGGCGCGTACGAGCTGGTGTGGGTGGACGAGACGCCCGACGCGGTGGTCATCGACGAGGCGGTGCAGCTCGCGAAGGAGTTCTCCACCGACGAGTCGCCCTCGTTCGTGAACGGTCTGCTCGGCCGGTTCAAGGACCTCAAGCCGAGCCTCCGCCGCGACTGACAGCGCGCGCGGGTACGACCCGGCTTCACCAGGCCCGGGGCACAGGACAGGAGTCCTCTGCCCCGGGCCTGGTGTTTGTGTGCCCCGGGCCTGGTGGTTGCCCGGAAACGTCGGAGGGCGGGCCCGGTGCGCACCGGGCCCGCCCTCCGACGTGACGTTTTTTCAGATTCAGAAGAAGTATCAGGCCTCTTCGTGTGACACCGCGCGCCGCGCGTCCGCGTCCAGCACGCCCCAGCTGATCAGCTGCTCGGTCAGGACCGAAGGCGACTGGTCGTAGATCACGGCCAGCGTGCGCAGATCGTCCTGGCGGATCGACAGCACCTTGCCGTTGTAGTCGCCGCGCTGGGACTGGATCGTCGCCGCGTAACGCTGCAGCGGACCGGCCTTCTCCTGCGGGACGTGGGCCAGGCGCTCCAGGTCGAGGACGAGCTTCGGCGGCGGCTCGGCGGCTCCGCCCGGCGTCGTGCCCGGGAGCAGCTCCTGCACCGGGACGCCGTAGAAGTCCGCCAGCTCGGCGAGGCGCTGCACGGTCACGGCACGATCGCCGCGCTCGTACGAGCCGACCACGACGGCCTTCCAGCGGCCCTGGGACTTCTCTTCCACGCCGTGGAGGGAGAGCCCCTGCTGGGTGCGGATGGCGCGGAGCTTGGCCCCGAGCTGCTTTGCGTATTCGCTGGACATATAGCTCCCCGGACGCTGTGACAACGTGCGGCTCCGCCGCGCGACTGGTAACTCACTGTGAGGTTACGCAGCGTTACTTGGCTGAGTCAAGCCGAATGGTCCGGACCGGTTTCGGCCAACGGCCGAGGACCCGGATCAGTACACCCATCAAGCCCTGGTAACGTTGACGGCGCAATTCCGACGTCCTTTAAGGTCCGTCCCGTGAGGCGGAGAAGGAGGTCCGTTTCTTATGGACACCCAGCAGAACCCGGATGCCGCCCGCCCCGTTCTCGAGGCGCCCGACATCGCGCGGGTACTCACCCGCATCGCCCACGAAATCGTCGAACGCGCCAAGGGCGCCGACGACGTGGTGCTCCTCGGCATCCCGACCCGCGGTGTGTATCTCGCCCGGCGGCTCGCCGACAAGCTCGAAGGCATCACCGGCCGGAAGATCCCGGTCGGCTCGCTGGACATCACGATGTACCGCGACGACCTGCGCCTGAAGCCCGCCCGCGCGCTGGCCCGTACGGAAATCCCCGGGGACGGCATCGACGGCCGCCTGGTCGTGCTCGTCGACGATGTGCTCTTCTCCGGCCGCACCATCCGCGCCGCTCTCGACGCCCTCGGCGACATCGGTCGTCCCCGGGCCGTTCAGCTCGCCGTCCTCGTCGATCGCGGCCACCGCGAGCTGCCCATCCGCGCCGACTACGTCGGCAAGAACCTCCCCACGTCGCTGCGCGAGACGGTCAAGGTCCAGCTCGCCGAGGAGGACGGTCGCGACACCGTGCTGCTCGGCGTGCGGGAGACCGCCCCGGTCGGCGAGCGGTAGCACACCCCGTACGTCCACCCCTCGTACGGCATGCCCTGCCGCGCGCCCGCATGTCTCACGATCCTCCACAGACCTGGAGAAAACACCCAGATGATGCGCCACCTCATCTCGGCCGCCGACCTCACCCGCGACGAAGCCGTCCTGATCCTCGACACCGCCGAGGAAATGGCCCGGGTCGCCGACCGGCCGATCAAGAAGCTTCCGACCCTGCGCGGCCGCACGGTCTGCAACCTCTTCTTCGAGGACTCGACCCGCACCCGGATCTCCTTCGAGGCCGCCGAGAAGCGCCTGTCCGCCGACGTCATCAACTTCGCCGCCAAGGGCTCCAGCGTCTCCAAGGGCGAGTCCCTCAAGGACACCGCCCAGACCCTGGAGGCGATGGGCGTCGACGCCGTCGTCATCCGGCACGGAGCCTCCGGCGCCCCTTACCGCCTCGCCAATTCCGGCTGGATCGACGCCCCCGTCATCAACGCCGGCGACGGCACCCACCAGCACCCCACCCAGGCCCTGCTCGACGCCTTCACCATGCGCCGCCGCCTCGTCGGCAAGGACGCCGGGATCGGCCAGGACCTGGCAGGCCGGCGGATCACCGTCGTCGGCGACATCCTGCACAGCCGCGTCGCCCGGTCCAATGTCGACCTGCTGCACACCCTCGGCGCCGAGGTCACCCTCGTCGCACCGCCCACGCTGGTGCCCGTCGGTGTCGAGACCTGGCCCTGCGAGGTCTCGTACGACCTGGACTCGACGCTGACCAAGTCCGACGCCGTGATGATGCTGCGCGTCCAGCGCGAGCGGATGAACGCCGCGTTCTTCCCGACCGAGCGCGAGTACTCGCGGCGCTACGGCCTGGACGGCGAGCGGATGGCCAGGATGCCGGAGCACGCCATCGTGATGCACCCCGGGCCGATGGTCCGCGGCATGGAGATCACCGCCGAGGTCGCCGACTCCGACCGCTGCACGGTCATCGAGCAGGTGGCCAACGGCGTCTCGATCCGCATGGCCGTGCTCTACCTGCTGCTCGGCGGCAACGAATCCGACGCCCCCAACCCCCGTACCGAGGAGAAGTAAGACCCATGAGCAAGATCCTGATCCGTGGTGCGAAGGTGCTCGGGGGCGACGCGCAGGACGTCCTGATCGACGGCGGAAACATCGAGGCCGTCGGGAACGGTCTGCCGGCGGAGGGCGCCCAGGTGATCGAGGCCGAGGGCCGGATCCTCCTGCCCGGCCTCGTCGACCTGCACACCCACCTCCGCGAGCCCGGCCGCGAGGATTCCGAGACCGTCCTCACCGGCACCCGCGCCGCAGCGAGCGGCGGCTACACCGCCGTGTTCGCGATGGCCAACACCTTCCCTGTCGCCGACACCGCAGGTGTCGTCGAGCAGGTCTACCGGCTGGGCAAGGAGTCCGGTTACTGCGACGTGCAGCCCATCGGCGCCGTCACCGTGGGACTCGAGGGCAAGAAGCTCGCCGAACTCGGCGCCATGCACGAGTCCGCGGCCGGTGTCACGGTGTTCTCCGACGACGGCAAGTGCGTCGACGACGCCGTGATCATGCGCCGGGCGCTGGAGTACGTGAAGGCCTTCGGCGGTGTCGTCGCCCAGCACGCGCAGGAGCCGCGGCTGACCGAGGGCGCCCAGATGAACGAGGGCATCGTCTCCGCCGAGCTCGGGCTCGGCGGCTGGCCGGCCGTCGCCGAGGAGTCGATCATCGCCCGCGATGTGCTGCTCGCCGAGCACGTCGGCTCCCGCGTGCACATCTGCCACCTCTCCACCGCCGGATCCGTCGAGATCGTCCGCTGGGCCAAGTCCCGCGGCATCGACGTCACGGCCGAGGTCACCCCGCACCACCTGCTGCTGACCGACGAGCTGGTCCGCTCGTACAACCCGGTCTACAAGGTCAACCCGCCGCTGCGCACCGAGCGCGACGTCATGGCCCTGCGCGAGGCCCTCGCCGACGGCACCATCGACATCGTCGCCACCGACCACGCCCCGCACCCGCACGAGGACAAGGACTGCGAGTGGGCCGCGGCCGCCATGGGCATGGTGGGCCTGGAGACGGCGCTGTCCGTCGTGCAGGAGACGATGGTCGAGACGGGGCTCCTCACCTGGGCCGGAGTCGCCGACCGGATGTCCTTCACGCCGGCGCGGATCGGGCAGGCCACGGGCCACGGCCGGCCCGTCTCGGCTGGTGAGCCCGCGAACCTCACCCTGGTCGATCCGGCATACCGTGGTCCGGTGGACCCCGCGGGCTTCGCCTCCCGCAGCCGCAACACCCCCTACGAGGGCCGTTCGCTGCCGGGACGCATCACCCACACCTTCCTGCGGGGCCGGGCAACGGTCGTGGACGGGAAGCTGGCGTGACACCTGCACTGATGGAACTGGCCGCCGAGCAGAAGTCGGCGGAGGTGACCGACTGGGCCGCGCGCATCGGCTGGGTCGTCGGCCTCCTGCTCTTCATCGCCTTCGTCTACTGGCTGATGCGCCAGGGCTGGAAGTGGCGCGGCAGCCTGCAGTCGGACCTGCCCGAGCTGCCTGGAATGCCCGAAGCGCCCAGCGAGGCGAAACTGACGATGAGCGGCCGCTACCACGGCTCCACGACCGCCGGGCAGTGGCTCGACCGGATCGTCGCCCACGGGCTGGGCGTGCGCAGTCGCGCCGAAGTCACGCTCACGGACGCGGGACTCGGCGTGGTGCGGCCCGGTGCGCAGGACTTCTTCGTACCGGTCGAGGCTCTGCGCGAGGCCCGGCTCGACAAGGGCATCGCCGGCAAGGTCCTCGCGGAGGGCGGTCTGCTGATCGTCACCTGGGCGCACGGCGACAAGCTGATCGACTCCGGTTTCCGCTCCGACCACGCGGCCGAGCAGAGCACCTGGGTCGACACCCTGAACGACATGATCAAGACAACGGAAGGCACCGCACGATGACGATCTCCACCCGGGGAGCGGCCAAAGCTCCCGCCGTACTCGTCCTGGAGGACGGCCGCATCTTCCGCGGCCGTGCCTACGGGGCCGTGGGGGAGACCTTCGGCGAGGCGGTGTTCAACACCGGCATGACGGGCTACCAGGAGACCCTCACGGATCCCTCGTACCACCGCCAGGTCGTCGTGATGACCGCCCCGCACGTGGGCAACACGGGCGTCAACGACGAGGACGACGAGTCGAAGCGGATCTGGGTCGCCGGATACGTCGTCCGGGACCCCGCCCGGATCCCGTCCAACTGGCGCTCCCGCCGCTCCCTCGACGACGAACTGGAGACCCAGGGCGTCGTCGGAATCTCCGGCATCGACACCCGCGCGCTCACCCGCCACCTGCGCGAGCGTGGCGCCATGCGCGTCGGCATCTTCTCCGGCGAGGCACTGGGCGACGACGCGACGCTGCTCGCCCGGGTGCTCGAGGCTCCCGAGATGAAGGGCGCCGACCTCTCCGCCGAGGTCGCCACCACCGAGACGTACGTCGTCCCCGCCATCGGTGAGAAGAAGTTCACCGTCGCCGCCCTCGACCTCGGCATCAAGGGCATGACGCCGCACCGCATGGCCGAGCGCGGCATCGAGGTGCACGTCCTGCCCGCCACCGCCACCGCTGAGCAGGTCTACGCCGTGAACCCTGACGGCGTCTTCCTCTCCAACGGCCCCGGCGACCCCGCCACCGCCGACCTGACCGTCATCAAGGCGGTCCTGGAGCGCCGGACCCCGCTGTTCGGCATCTGCTTCGGCAACCAGCTGCTCGGCCGCGCGCTCGGCTTCGGCACCTACAAGCTGAAGTACGGCCACCGCGGCATCAACCAGCCCGTGCAGGACCGCACGACCGGCAAGGTCGAGGTCACCGCGCACAACCACGGATTCGCCGTCGAGGCCCCCCTCGACAAGGTCTCCGAGACCCCCTACGGCCGCGCCGAGGTCTCCCACGTCTGCCTCAACGACAACGTGGTGGAGGGCCTCCAGCTGCTCGACCAGCCGGCCTTCAGCGTCCAGTACCACCCCGAGGCGGCCGCCGGCCCGCACGACGCCGCGTACCTCTTCGACCGCTTCGTATCCCTGATGGAGGCCGAGCGTGCCTAAGCGCACCGATATCCAGTCCGTCCTGGTCATCGGCTCCGGCCCGATCGTCATCGGCCAGGCCGCCGAGTTCGACTACTCCGGCACCCAGGCCTGCCGCGTCCTCAAGTCCGAGGGCCTGCGCGTCATCCTGGTCAACTCCAACCCGGCCACGATCATGACCGACCCGGAGATCGCCGACGCCACGTACGTCGAGCCGATCACCCCGGAGTTCGTCGAGAAGATCATCGCCAAGGAGCGCCCCGACGCCCTGCTGCCCACCCTCGGCGGCCAGACGGCGCTCAACACGGCCATCTCCATGCACGAGCAGGGTGTGCTGGAGAAGTACGGCGTCGAGCTGATCGGCGCCAACGTCGAGGCGATCAACAAGGGCGAGGACCGCGACCTGTTCAAGGGCGTCGTCGACGCCGTCAACGCCAAGATCGGTCACGGCGAGTCCGCCCGCTCGGTCATCTGCCACTCCATGGACGACGTCCTCAAGGGCGTCGAGACGCTCGGCGGCTACCCGGTCGTCGTCCGGCCCTCGTTCACCATGGGCGGCGCCGGCTCGGGCTTCGCCCACGACGAGGACGAGCTGCGCCGCATCGCCGGCCAGGGCCTGACGCTCTCCCCGACCACCGAGGTGCTCCTGGAGGAGTCCATCCTCGGCTGGAAGGAGTACGAGCTGGAGCTCATGCGCGACAAGCACGACAACGTCGTGGTCGTCTGCTCCATCGAGAACTTCGACCCCATGGGCGTGCACACCGGCGACTCGATCACGGTCGCCCCGGCGATGACGCTGACCGACCGCGAGTACCAGCGGCTGCGCGACATCGGCATCGCGATCATCCGCGAGGTCGGCGTCGACACCGGCGGCTGCAACATCCAGTTCGCGGTCGACCCCGACGACGGCCGGATCATCGTCATCGAGATGAACCCGCGCGTCTCCCGCTCCTCGGCGCTCGCGTCCAAGGCCACCGGCTTCCCGATCGCCAAGATCGCCGCGAAGCTCGCCGTCGGCTACACGCTGGACGAGATCCCGAACGACATCACCGAGAAGACCCCGGCCTCCTTCGAGCCGACCCTCGACTACGTCGTCGTCAAGGCCCCGCGCTTCGCCTTCGAGAAGTTCCCGTCCGCCGATGCCACCCTCACCACGACCATGAAGTCGGTCGGCGAGGCGATGGCCATCGGCCGCAACTTCACCGAGGCCCTGCAGAAGGCCCTGCGCTCGCTGGAGAAGAAGGGCTCGCAGTTCTCCTTCACCGGCCCCGTCGGCGACAAGGACGAGCTGCTCCAGGAGGCTGTGCGCCCCACCGACGGCCGGATCAACTCCGTCATGGAGGCCATCCGCGCGGGCGCCACGCCCGAGGAGGTCTTCGAGGCCACGAAGATCGACCCGTGGTTCGT
Organism: Streptomyces sp. NPDC043812; assembly: GCF_056436245.1. Taxonomy (NCBI): domain Bacteria; kingdom Bacillati; phylum Actinomycetota; class Actinomycetes; order Kitasatosporales; family Streptomycetaceae; genus Streptomyces; species Streptomyces sp. NPDC043812. The sequence goes on along the minus strand of NZ_JBWKCY010000021.1, from coordinate 116,228 downwards.
CGACCAGCTGTTCCTGATCAAGGAGCACGCCGATGAGCTCGCCGCGGCCGACAAGCTCTACCCGGAGCTGCTCTCCGAGGCCAAGCGTCACGGCTTCTCCGACGCCCAGATCGCCGCCATCCGCGGCCTGCGCGAGGACGTCGTCCGCGAGGTCCGGCACGCGCTGGGCATCCGTCCGGTCTACAAGACGGTCGACACCTGTGCCGCCGAGTTCGCCGCCAGGACCCCGTACTTCTACTCGTCCTACGACGAGGAGTCCGAGGTCGCCCCGCGCACCAAGCCCGCCGTGATCATCCTCGGCTCGGGACCGAACCGCATCGGCCAGGGCATCGAGTTCGACTACTCCTGCGTCCACGCGTCCTTCGCGCTGCACGACGCCGGGTACGAGACCGTGATGGTCAACTGCAACCCCGAGACCGTCTCCACCGACTACGACACCTCCGACCGGCTCTACTTCGAGCCGCTCACCCTGGAGGACGTACTGGAGATCGTTCACGCGGAGTCTCTCGCCGGCCCGATCGCCGGAGTCGTCGTCCAGCTCGGCGGCCAGACCCCGCTCGGTCTTGCCCAGGCGCTCAAGGACAACGGCGTGCCGGTCGTCGGCACCCCGCCCGAGGCCATCCACGCCGCCGAGGACCGCGGCGCCTTCGGCCAGGTCCTCGCCGAGGCCGGACTGCCCGCGCCCAAGCACGGCACCGCCACCACCTTCGCCGGCGCGAAGGCCATCGCGGACGAGATCGGCTACCCCGTCCTCGTACGACCCTCGTACGTGCTCGGCGGCCGCGGCATGGAGATCGTCTACGACGAGGCGCGCCTGGAGGCGTACATCGCCGAGTCCACCGAGATCTCCCCGACCCGCCCGGTGCTGGTCGACCGCTTCCTCGACGACGCCATCGAGATCGACGTCGACGCCCTCTACGACGGCACCGAGCTCTACCTCGGCGGCGTCATGGAGCACATCGAGGAGGCCGGTATCCACTCCGGCGACTCCGCCTGCGCCCTGCCCCCGATCACCCTCGGCGGCTTCGACATCAAGCGGCTGCGCGCCTCCACCGAGGCCATTGCCAAGGGCGTCGGCGTCCGCGGACTGATCAACATCCAGTTCGCCATGGCCGGTGACATCCTCTACGTCCTGGAGGCCAACCCCCGCGCCTCCCGCACCGTCCCCTTCACCTCGAAGGCGACCGCGGTCCCGCTCGCGAAGGCCGCCGCCCGCATCTCGCTCGGCACGACCATCGCCGAGCTGCGCGAGGAGGGCCTGCTGCCCAGGAACGGCGACGGCGGCACGCTCCCCATGGACGCGCCGATCTCCGTCAAGGAGGCGGTCATGCCGTGGTCGCGCTTCCGCGACATCCACGGCCGCGGCGTGGACACCGTCCTCGGCCCGGAGATGCGCTCCACCGGCGAGGTCATGGGCATCGACTCGGTCTTCGGCACGGCGTACGCCAAGTCGCAGGCGGGTGCCTACGGACCGCTGCCCACCAAGGGCCGCGCGTTCATCTCCGTCGCCAACCGCGACAAGCGCTCGATGATCTTCCCGGCCCGCGAGCTGGTCGCCCACGGCTTCGAACTGCTCGCCACCTCCGGCACGGCCGAGGTGCTCAAGCGCAACGGCATCAACGCGACCATCGTGCGCAAGCAGTCCGAGGGCGAGGGCCCGAACGGCGAGAAGACCATCGTCCAGCTGATCCACGACGGGGACGTCGACCTCATCGTCAACACCCCGTACGGCACCGGCGGCCGCCTCGACGGCTACGACATCCGTACGGCGGCGGTGGCCCGCTCCGTGCCGTGCCTCACCACGGTCCAGGCACTTGCCGCGGCCGTCCAGGGCATCGACGCGCTGAACCACGGTGACGTGGGCGTCCGCTCGCTCCAGGAACACGCGGAACACCTGATCGCGGCCCGCGAGGACTAGCAGCCCACTGAGGGGGACACCGAACCGGTGTCCCCCTCTTCATGAGGCATACGAGGACACACACGATGTACACATTCTTCTTCAACCTGGTCTTCAAGCGGATGGACGCCGAGACGGCCCACCACCTGGCCTTCCGCTGGATCCGGCTCGCGGTCCGTATCCCGGTGCTGCGCACCTTCGTCGCCGCCGCGCTCGCCCCGCGCTTCAAGGCGCTGCGTACCGAGGCCCTCGGACTGCGCATGCACGGCCCGTTCGGCCTCGCGGCAGGCTTCGACAAGAACGCCGTCGCGATCGACGGCATGGCGATGCTCGGTTTCGACCATGTCGAGATCGGTACGGTCACCGCCGAGCCCCAGCCCGGCAACCCCAAGAAGCGCCTCTTCCGCCTCGTGCCGGACCGCGCGCTGATCAACCGCATGGGCTTCAACAACGAGGGCTCGGCGGCCGTGGCGGCCCGGCTGGCCGCCCGCACGGCCGTCTTCCGGACCACCGTCGGCGTCAACATCGGCAAGACCAAGGTCGTCCCGGAGGCGGAAGCCGTCGGCGACTACGTGACGTCCACCGAACGCCTCGCCGCCCACGCCGACTACCTCGTCGTCAACGTCTCCTCGCCCAACACCCCCGGCCTGCGCAACCTCCAGGCCACCGAGTCGCTGCGCCCGCTGCTCACCGCCGTGCGCGAGGCCGCCGACCGTACCGTCACCGACCGGCGCGTCCCCCTGCTCGTCAAGATCGCCCCCGATCTGGCGGACGAGGACGTCGACGCCGTGGCCGACCTTGCCGTGGAGCTCGGTCTCGACGGCATCATCGCCACGAACACCACCATCGCCCGCGAGGGCCTCGGCCTGAAGTCCTCGCCCGAACTGGTGAAGGAGACCGGCGGACTGTCCGGCGCCCCGGTCAAGGCGCGCTCCCTGGAGGTGCTGCGCCGGCTGTACGCCCGCGTGGGCGACCGCATCACGCTTGTCGGCGTCGGGGGCATCGAGAACGCGGAGGACGCCTGGCAGCGGATCCTCGCCGGCGCCACCCTCGTCCAGGGCTACAGCGCCTTCATCTACGAGGGCCCGTTCTACGCCCGCGCCATCCACAAGGGTCTCGCCGCGCGTCTGGCGGCGAGCCCGTACGCCACCCTCGCCGAAGCAGTCGGCGCCGAGACTCGAAAGGCCACCACCGCATGAGCCCCCAGGAGCCCTTCGGTACCCGCCTGCGTCACGCCATGGACACCCGCGGCCCGCTGTGCGTCGGGATCGACCCGCATGCCTCGCTGCTGACCGCGTGGGGACTGAACGACGACGTCAACGGTCTCGAGCGGTTCACCCGCACCACGGTCGAGGCGCTCGCCGACCGGGTCGCCGTGCTCAAGCCGCAGTCCGCGTTCTTCGAGCGCTTCGGCTCGCGGGGCATCGCCGTTCTGGAGAAGGCCGTCGAGGAGGCGCGTGCGGCCGGCGCCCTGGTGCTCATGGACGCCAAGCGCGGCGACATCGGCTCGACCATGGGTGCCTACGCCGAGACCTTCCTGCGCAAGGACTCCCCGCTCTTCTCGGACGCGGTCACCGTCTCCCCGTACCTCGGCTACGGCTCGCTGCGTCCCGCTCTGGACCAGGCCGTGCTGAGCGGCAGCGGCGTCTTCGTGCTCGCCCTCACCTCCAATCCGGAGGGCGCCGAGGTGCAGCGGTCGACGGCGGCGAACGGAGCGTCGCTCGCCCAGCTGATGCTCGACCACATGGCAGCCGAGAACGAGGGTGCCCACCCCCTCGGCTCGGTCGGCGCGGTCGTCGGCGCGACCCTCGGCGACGCCGGAGTGAACCTCGACATCAACGGACCCCTGCTGGCCCCCGGCATCGGCGCGCAGGGGGCGACCCCCGCGGATCTGCCCGGAGTCTTCGGCTCCGCCGTCGGCAACGTTCTGCCGAGCGTCAGCCGCGGTGTGCTGAAGCACGGCCCGGACACCGCGGCTCTGCGTGCGGCGGCGCAGCAGTTCGCCGACGAGGTGCGCGAGGCGGTGTCTTCGGCCGGGGCCTGACGGGCACCCGCGGACCTCGGGCGTGTGCGATCGGTGCATCGCAGGAAGACGCTGGGTAACTGCGTGGATCTCGCGGTTCCGGACGGATGACGGATTCTTGGCCGAAAAGCCGGTCGTTATGTCGGAAATGTCCCGGTCGGTCGATGCTGACCAGGACTTTTCGTCTGTTCTCGCTGACTGGAGCGGTGTTGGCCGCTAGTCTCCGTCGAAGAGTGAACGTGCAGGCAGCGTCCTTCCACGGGCGTACTGCGTTGCTCGTTGCTCGCCTGGTGTGGGGCGACTAGGTTCCTCACCGGTCCGTATCCGACAGTTCGACATCCGAGGTGACGTAGGCGTGGCTCTTCCGCCCCTTACCCCTGAACAGCGCGCAGCCGCGCTCGAAAAGGCCGCCGCGGCTCGCCGGGAGCGGGCCGAGGTCAAGAATCGACTCAAGCACTCAGGTGCCTCGCTCCACGAGGTCATCAAGCAGGGTCAGGAGAACGACGTCATCGGCAAGATGAAGGTCTCCGCCCTTCTCGAGTCCCTGCCCGGCGTGGGCAAGGTCCGCGCCAAGCAGATCATGGAGCGGCTCGGCATCTCCGAGAGCCGCCGAGTGCGCGGTCTCGGCTCCAACCAGATCGCCTCCCTGGAGCGCGAGTTCGGCGGCGGCGCCGCCTGACGTTCTCGGGCACTCCCGGGAACCTGGATAATCGCTGCATGGCAGCAGAGGTACGTCCGCGGCTGACCGTGCTCTCCGGCCCCTCCGGGGTCGGTAAGAGCACGGTCGTCGCCCATATGCGCAAGGTCCACCCCGAGGTCTGGCTCTCGGTGTCGGCGACCACCAGAAAGCCGCGTCCCGGCGAGAAGCACGGCGTCCAGTACTTCTTCGTCACGGACGAGGAGTTCGACAAGCTGGTCGCCAACGGAGAGCTGCTGGAGTGGGCCGAGTTCGCGGGCAATCGCTACGGCACGCCCCGCCGCGCGGTCCTCGACCGCCTGGAGGCGGGCGAGCCGGTGCTGCTGGAGATCGATCTCCAGGGTGCGCGGCAGGTCAAGGAGTCCATGCGGGAATCCCAGCTGGTCTTCCTGGCCCCGCCGAGCTGGGACGAGTTGGTCCGCCGGCTCACCGGCCGCGGCACCGAGTCCGCAGAGGTCATCGAACGCCGGCTGGCTGCCGCGAAGGTCGAACTGGCCGCCGAATCGGAGTTCGATACGACCCTGGTCAACACCTCCGTCGAGGACGTGGCGCGTGAGCTGCTAGCCTTGATGGAAGTTGTTTGATCTTTTGTCCGATCATTTTGCACGTTCTTCGGAAGGCTAAGCGTGTCCTCCTCCATCACTGCGCCCGAGGGCATCATCAACCCGCCGATCGACGAGCTGCTCGAGGCTACTGACTCGAAGTACAGCCTCGTGATCTACGCGGCCAAGCGCGCGCGCCAGATCAACGCGTACTACTCGCAGCTCGGTGAGGGCCTGCTCGAGTACGTCGGTCCGCTGGTGGACACCCACGTCCACGAGAAGCCGCTTTCGATCGCCCTGCGTGAGATCAACGCGGGTCTGCTGACCTCCGAGGCCATCGAGGGCCCGGCCCAGTAGGCGCAATTCGTACGTGACCACAGGCCCGGCGGAGCATCCGCCGGGCCTGTGGTGTGTGATGGGACCAATCACCGAGCGCGGGGAGGCGCAGTGGACAAGCCGAAGGTCGCCAGGGTCGTCCTGGGGGTGAGCGGCGGCATCGCCGCTTACAAGGCGTGCGAGCTGTTGCGCAGGCTGACCGAGTCGGGCCACGACGTGCGCGTGGTGCCCACCGCCTCCGCACTGAACTTCGTCGGCGCCGCCACCTGGTCCGCGCTGTCCGGCCACGCCGTCTCGACCGAGGTCTGGAACGACGTCCACGAGGTGCCGCACGTCCGCATCGGCCAGCATGCCGACCTCGTCGTCGTCGCGCCGGCCACCGCCGACATGCTCGCCAAGGCCGCCCACGGCCTGGCCGACGACCTCCTGACCAACACCCTGCTCACCGCACGATGTCCCGTCGTCTTCGCCCCGGCGATGCACACCGAGATGTGGGAGCACCCCGCCACACAGGAGAACGTCGCGACCCTGCGCCGCCGCGGCGCCGTCGTCATCGAGCCCGCGGTCGGGCGCCTCACCGGCGTCGACACCGGCAAGGGACGGCTGCCCGAACCCGGCGAGATCTTCGAGGTGTGCCGCCGGGTCCTGGCCCGCGGCGTTGCCGCTCCCGACCTCTCGGGCCGCCATGTCGTCGTCAGTGCCGGCGGCACCCGCGAACCGCTCGACCCGGTCCGCTACCTCGGCAACCGCTCCTCCGGCAAGCAGGGTTACGCCCTGGCCCGCACCGCGGCCGCGCGCGGCGCCCGCGTCACGCTGATCGAGGCCAACACCGGCCTCGCGGACCCCGCCGGCGTCGATGTCGTCCGTGTCGGCACGGCCGTGCAGCTGCGCGAGGCCGTCCTCAAGGCGGCCGCGGACGCGGACGCCGTCGTGATGGCGGCCGCCGTCGCCGATTTTCGGCCGTCCGAGTACGCCCCGGGCAAGATCAAGAAGAAGGACGGCGTCGAGGCGCCGATGGTGGACCTCGTACGCAATCCCGACATCCTCGCCGAGATCTCGGCCGACCGCGCCCGCTCCGGCCAGGTGATCGTCGGCTTCGCCGCGGAGACCGACGACGTGCTGGCCAACGGCCGCGACAAGCTGCGCCGCAAGGGCTGCGACCTGCTGGTCGTCAACGAGGTGGGGGAGCGCAGGACCTTCGGGTCCGAGGAGAACGAGGCCGTCGTCCTCGCCGCGGACGGCGGTGAGACGCCGGTGCCGTACGGTCCCAAGGAGGCACTTGCCGACACCGTCTGGGATCTTGTGGCGCCACGGCTGCACCGGGACCCATCGGACAACACTGCGTGAATTCTTCGAGACAGGCCGCGTCCGAAAAACCTGCGAAATGTGACGAATCGCTCAGTCGCGAGACGCTATCGTCGTAGCTTCTCGGTCATGGACCACAGGTCAGAGGGCTCCCAAGCTGCGAGACGGGTTGTCCACCGGTGGAACGCGACCGATAAACTGGTTCGTGGAACGTCGCGGGGCGCAGCCCCCTGCCGGTCCATCAATGATCAGCCAGCAGCCGCTGCAACCCCAGGGAGCGATGTGTCCCGCCGTCTCTTCACCTCGGAGTCCGTGACCGAGGGCCACCCCGACAAGATCGCCGACCAGATCAGCGACACGATTCTCGACGCACTTCTGCGGGAGGACCCGACCTCCCGGGTCGCCGTGGAGACCCTGATCACCACCGGCCTCGTGCACGTCGCCGGTGAGGTGACCACCAAGGCGTGGGCCGACATCCCCACGCTCGTGCGCAACAAGATCCTCGAGATCGGCTACGACTCTTCGAAGAAGGGCTTCGACGGCGCGTCCTGCGGAGTCTCGGTGTCCATCGGCTCCCAGTCGCCGGACATCGCGCAGGGCGTCGACACGGCGTACGAGAAGCGCGTCGAAGGCGACGAGGACGAGCTCGACAAGCAGGGCGCGGGCGACCAGGGCCTGATGTTCGGCTACGCCTGCGACGAGACGCCCGAGCTGCTGCCTCTGCCGATCCACCTCGCCCACCGGCTCTCCCGCCGCCTGTCCGAGGTCCGCAAGAACGGCACCATCCCCTACCTGCGCCCGGACGGCAAGACGCAGGTCACCATCGAGTACGACGGTGACAAGGCGGTCCGTCTCGACACCGTGGTCGTCTCCTCGCAGCACGCCTCGGACATCGACCTGGACTCGCTGCTCGCGCCCGACATCCGCGAGTTCGTCGTGGAGCACGTCCTCAAGCAGCTCGTCGAGGACGGTATCAAGCTCGACACCGACGGCTACCGGCTGCTGGTCAACCCGACCGGCCGCTTCGAGATCGGCGGCCCGATGGGCGACGCCGGCCTGACCGGCCGCAAGATCATCATCGACACCTACGGCGGCATGGCCCGCCACGGTGGTGGCGCCTTCTCCGGCAAGGACCCGTCGAAGGTGGACCGCTCGGCCGCCTACGCCATGCGCTGGGTCGCCAAGAACGTCGTCGCGGCCGGGCTCGCTGCCCGCTGCGAGGTCCAGGTCGCCTACGCGATCGGCAAGGCCGAGCCCGTCGGCCTGTTCGTGGAGACCTTCGGCACCGCCACCACGGACGTCGAGAAGATCGAGCAGGCCATCTCGGAGGTCTTCGACCTCCGCCCGGCCGCGATCATCCGCGACCTCGACCTGCTCCGCCCGATCTACGCCCAGACCGCGGCGTACGGCCACTTCGGCCGCGAGCTCCCCGACTTCACCTGGGAGCGCACGGACCGTGTGGACGCGCTGCGCGCGGCCGCGGGTCTGTAAGCAGGAAGTGCTCTGAAGGAGGGTCCCGGACCGTCACGGTCCGGGACCCTCCGGCTTTTCCGCGGCGCGTCGGGCCCCGCGTGCTCCGGCCGCCCGAGGGGCCGAGGCGGGCCGCACTGTCAGTGACCTCTGGCAGGATTCGGGCTGTGAGCAGCGACAACAACGAGCAGCCCGAGGAGCCCGCCACCGACGGGCCCGAGCAGCTTGCGCTCATCCGGGAGACCGTGCGCAGGGCCAAGGTGCCGAAGGCGAAGCCGCGCACGTGGCGCGGAGCCGCGCTGGCCAAGGACCTGCCCGTCGCCCGGGTCGTGGTCAACAAGGGCATCCTGCACCTCGACCAGTTCTTCGACTACGCCGTGCCCGAGGAGCTCGACGCCGCCGCGCAGCCCGGCGTGCGGGTGCGGGTGCGGTTCGGGGCCGGGTCGCACAGGGTGCGGGAGGGCCGCCGCGAGGGCGGCGGGCTCATCGACGGGTTCCTGATCGAGCGCATCGCCGAGTCCGACTACGCGGGACCGCTCGCCGCACTCGCCCATGTCGTCTCGCCCGAGCCCGTGCTCGGTCCCCGTATGCTCGCGCTCGCCCGTGCCGTGGCCGATCGGTACGCGGGCAGCCTGGCCGACGTCCTGCAGCTCGCCGTGCCGCCGAGGAACGGACGCGCCGAGGCGAAACCGTCCCCGGAGCCGCTGCCGCCTTCCCCCGCCCCCGCCCCGGGCACCTGGCAGCGTTACGGACGCGGGCCCGCATTCATCGAGGCCCTCGCGGGCGGCGGGACCCCACGCGCGGTGTGGACGGCGCTCCCCGGACCGCACTGGCCGGACGAGCTGGCACGGGCCGTCGCCGCCACGCTCGCCTCGGGGCGGGGAGCACTCGTCGTGGTGCCCGACGGGCGGCGTGCCGCGCGGGTCGACGACGCTCTCACGGCACTGCTCGGGGAGGGCCGCCATGCCGTGCTGACCGCCGAGTCCGGGCCGGAGAAGCGCTACCGCCAGTGGCTGGCGGTGCGCCGCGGTTCCGTGCGCGCGGTCGTGGGGACCAGAGCGGCCATGTTCGCTCCCGTCCAGGACCTCGGCCTCGTCGCCGTCTGGGACGACGGCGATGCCAGCCACAGCGACGACAACGCCCCTTTCCCGCACGTCCGCGAGGTCCTGGAGCTCCGCTCGGCCCACGACACGTGCGCCTTCTTGCTGGGGAGTACGAGCTGCACGGTCGAGGCCGCCCAGCTCGTGGAGAGCGGCTGGGCGATACCGCTCGTCGCCGACCGGGCGCAGGTGCGCGAGGCGGCGCCTCTCGTGCGGACCGTCGGCGACCAGGATCTGGCGCGCGACGAAGCCGCCCGGGCGGCCCGCCTGCCCAGTCTCGCCTGGGAAGCGGTGCGCGACGGGCTGAGGACCGGGCCGGTGCTCGTCCAGGTACCGCGGCGTGGATACGTGCCGCGGCTGGCGTGCGAACGGTGCCGCACCCCGGCCCGCTGCCGCCACTGCGCGGGGCCCCTGGAGGCGCCCGACGAGCGCGAGCTGCGCTGCCGCTGGTGCGGCCAGGGGGAGCCGGAGTGGCACTGCGCAGAATGCGGCGGGTTCCGGCTGAGGGCGCAGATCGTGGGTGCCCGGCGTACGGCGGAGGAGCTCGGCCGCGCATTTCCCGCGGTGCCGGTGCGCACCTCGGGCCGTGACCATGTGCTCGACGCCGTGCCCGGGCGTCCGGCGCTGGTCGTCTCCACGCCCGGCGCCGAACCGATCGCCGAGGGCGGTTACGCGGCAGCCCTCCTGCTGGACGGCTGGGCGATGCTGGGCCGGCCCGATCTGAGGGCCGGTGAGGAGGCGCTGCGCCGCTGGATCGCCGCGGCCTCGCTGGTGCGGGGGCAGAGCGAGGGCGGCAGGGTCGTCGTGGTCGCGGAGCCGACGCAGCGGCCGGTGCAGGCGTTGGTGCGCTGGGACCCGGTCGGGCATGCGCTGCGGGAGCTGGCGGAGCGCGCGGAGCTCGGTTTCCCGCCGGTGTCGCGGATGGCCGAGGTGCTGGGCAGGCCGGAGTCCGTTGCCGCGTTCATGGTGGCCGCCGAACTGCCCGCGGAGACGCAGGTGCTGGGGCCCGTTCCGCTGCCTGTGCCGGAGGCGGGCAGGGCGCGCAGGCCGGGCGATCCTCCGACGGGGGAGCGCTGGGAGCGCGTATTGCTGAGGGTGCCGCCGGGCAGCGGGGCGGCGCTCGCCGCAGCGCTCAAGTCGGCCCAGGCGTCCCGGCTCGCCCGCGGCGGCAGCGACCCGGTCCGGATCAGGGTCGACCCGCCGGACATCGGCTGACGGGCCCGGGCGAAACCGTCCCCGTCCGAGGGCGTCGCGGACCTTGCGGGCCACGGATCAAGGCCGGTGGCGGACGCACACCGCGGAGGTCCCCCGCGCGGGAGCCTCCGCAGTGATGTGCGGCGTCAGCCGTTTCTCGGCGCCGGGAACGTGCCGGGGCGGGCCTCGTCGCGGAGCGCGGGCTGCGGAGGCATCGAACGTGCCGCGGGAACCGCGGGGACCGGGGCCAGGGGCGGCAGCGTGCGCGTCGTGCCTTCGGCCACGCGCTCCGGCTCGGCCGCACCCGGCTGGGGTGTGGCACGGCGCGCGCCGTAACGGCGGTGCACCGCCTGCTTGGTGACCCCGAGGGCCGAGCCCACCGCGTCCCAGGAGAAGCCGAGGGACCGGTCGAAGTCCACGGCCGCGGTCACCAGGGTCTCGACGCTGTCGCGCAGTTCCTGCGCGAGGCGGACGGTCGGGGCGGGGGCCCTGCCGTAGACGACGAAGCCCGTGGACGGGCCGGAGCGGCGCGGGCGGTAGACATTGCCCAGCTGGGCGGTGAGGGTGCGCAATGCGTCCACCTGCCGGCGGACCCGCTCGATGTCCCGTACCAACAGGTGCAGACTTGCCCGGGCTTGGGCGTCGTGGGTTGCGTGGTCGGCCATTGACAAGCCTCTCGAACCGGCGTTGAAAAGGGGTCGGGCCGCATCCGGGGCGGCCCGCTTGGGTCAATCTCTCTTGACCAACGCTCCGGCGGGCGATCTGGTCACGCTTCGGGGCGTATGCGCATATGCGCGGGGCGCACGGTCTCCCGTACGCCCCCTGCGGCCGGGCCCCATAGACTGGTGAGCTGCTCGTCACCGCACCGCCGCACCGCACGGCCGGTCCCGCGCGTCACCGAACGTCGTGTCACCGCACGGCCCGGTAGCGCGCGTTCGGCCGTCGTCAGTACGTACCGCACCAAGCCCGAGAGGCAGTCAGCACCGATGAAGCTCGTCTTCGCAGGTACCCCCGAGGTCGCCGTCCCCGCCCTGGACGCCCTGATCGCCTCCGGTCGGCACGAGGTCGCCGCCGTCGTCACCCGGCCCGACGCCCCGGCCGGCCGGGGCCGCCACCTGGTGGCGAGCCCGGTCGCGCAGCGTGCGGAGGAGGCGGGCATCGAGGTGCTCAAGCCGGTCAAGCCGCGCGACGAGGCGTTCCTCGCGCGGCTGCGCGAGATCGCGCCCGACTGCTGCCCGGTCGTCGCCTACGGCGCCCTGCTGCCCAAGGTGGCCCTCGACGTACCCGCACGCGGCTGGGTGAACCTGCACTTCTCGCTGCTGCCCGCATGGCGCGGCGCGGCCCCGGTCCAGCACGCGATCCTCGCCGGTGACGAGATGACCGGCGCGGCGACGTTCCAGATCGAGGAGGGGCTCGACTCCGGCCCCCTGTACGGCGTGATCACCGAGCCCGTCCGGCACACGGACACCAGCGGGGACCTGCTGACACGGCTCGCCTTCGCGGGCGCGGGACTGCTGGCGGCGACGATGGACGGCATCGAGGACGGCACGCTGCACGCGGTACCGCAGCCTGCCGAGGGCGTTTCGCTCGCCCCCAAGATCACCGTCGAGAACGCGCACGTCGACTTCAAGGCCCCGGCGCTGCGCGTCGACCGTGTCGTGCGCGGCTGCACTCCCGCGCCCGGTGCGTGGACGGTCTTCCGCGGGGAGCGGCTCAAGCTGATCCAGGTGGCCCTGACGCCGGACCGTACGGACCTCGCGCCGGGTGAGCTCGACGCGGGCAAGAACCACGTCCACGCGGGCACGGGATCGCACGGAGTCGAACTGATGTGGGTCCAGCCGCAGGGGAAGAAGCCGATGCGGGCGGCGGACTGGGCACGCGGGGTGCGCATCGCCCCGGGCGAGCACCTCGGCGACTTTGTGCGGGGCTGACCCGTCCGGGCGGCCGTCCCCGGGGCCCGCGCGGCGCCGCGGTCGCGGGGAGCGCACGGTGATCACGCCGCCCCTGTCCGCCGCCGCCGGGGGACTACCCTGAGAGAGTTCAACCCTCATCGAACGCGGAGCACCTTTTGAGCGAGCAGTCCGGTCGCCGTCCCCCCAAGCCCCACCGCCGTCCCAAGAAGGATCCCGTCCGGATCCTCGCCTTCGAGGCGCTCAGGGCCGTCGACGAGCGGGACGCGTACGCGAACCTCGTGCTGCCGCCGCTGCTGAAGAAGGCCCGCGCGAAGGACGACTTCGACGGGCGCGACGCGGCGCTCGCGACCGAGCTGGTGTACGGGACGCTGCGGCGGCAGGGGACCTACGACGCGATCATCTCGGCCTGTATCGACCGGCCGCTGCGCGAGGTCGACCCACCCGTACTCGATGTGCTCTCGTTGGGCGCGCATCAGCTGCTGGGCACACGTATCCCCACGCACGCGGCGGTGTCGGCGAGTGTCGAGCTGGCGCGGGTCGTGCTCGGCGACGGCCGTGCCAAGTTCGTCAACGCCGTGCTCCGCAAGATCTCCCAGGACGACCTCGACACGTGGGTGGAGCGCGTCGCTCCGCCGTACGACAAGGACGCCGAGGACCATCTCGCCGTCGTGCACTCGCACCCGCGCTGGGTCGTCTCCGCACTGTGGGACGCGCTCGGCGGCGGGCGTGCCGGTATCGAGGACCTGCTGGAGGCGGACAACGAACGGCCCGAGGTGACGCTCGTCGCCCGGCCCGGCCGCTCCACCACCGGCGAGCTCGTCGAAGCGCTGGGCGAGGACTCGGTCCTGCCCGGCCGCTGGTCGCCGTACGCCGTGCGGCTCGCCGAGGGCGGCGAGCCCGGCGCGATCCAGGCCGTACGGGACGGGAGCGCCGGTGTGCAGGACGAGGGCAGCCAGCTCGTGGCCATCGCCCTCGCCAACGCCCCGCTGGACGGTCCCGACCGGCGCTGGCTCGACGGCTGTGCGGGGCCCGGCGGGAAGGCGGCGCTGCTGGGGGCCCTGGCCGCGGGGCGCGGCGCCTCGCTGCTCGCCTCGGAGAAGCAGCCGCACCGGGCCCGCCTGGTCGGCCGGGCGCTGGCCGGCAACCCCGGCCCGTACCAGGTGATCGCCGCGGACGGGACCCGTCCGCCGTGGCGCGAGGGCACGTTCGACCGGGTCCTCGTCGACGTCCCGTGCTCGGGCCTGGGTGCGCTGCGGCGCCGCCCCGAGGCGCGCTGGCGGCGCCGCCCGGAGGACCTGGACGGCTTCGCGCCGCTCCAACGCGAGCTGCTGCGCGAGGCGTTGAAGGCCGTGCGGATCGGCGGCGTGGTGGGCTACGCGACGTGCTCGCCGCATCTCGCGGAGACGCGCGTGGTCGTCGACGACGTGCTGCGCGGCCGCGGTGGTCCGGCCGTCGACGCCGAGTGGGTGGACGCCCGTCCGCTGATGCCCGGCGTCCCTGCGCTCGGCGACGGTCCCGACGTCCAGTTGTGGCCGCATCTGCACGGCACCGACGCCATGTACCTGGCGCTGCTGCGCCGCACCGCGTAGGTCGCTCAGCCCGGCTGTAGGCCCTCAACGTGAGTGACCAATTCTCAGTTGATCTTGGCCAACCACGACCACTGCACAGTCAGCATGGCAGACGCCCCGGCAGTAGTGAAGCAAGCTGCTCTGAAGCGCAGTCGTCGACTGGCGTGGAGACGGTCCCCGGTCGGCGGAGTGATCCCTTGGCGGGCGTCGGTGACTGGTTCGAGTGGGGGGAACGGTGAGGCCCTCACCAATGTCTGGGGGATCTTGTCGTGCCGGTAATACCTTCAACCCCTTTTGGCGGCAATCCAGCCTCACCCACGGAGAGGTCCTGACAAGCTGGGGCGGTGCCTTGTCTGCGACACGACTGGCTCGCCTCCCCCGGCGCGCCCGAATCCTCTTGCACTGCTGAGCGAGCAGGGCAGATGGATGCCCGGCACGTGCCGCGTCTGATGAAGCTGGCGGAGGAACGAGGTTATGAAGAATTCTCCTGATGATCAGCCGGAGCACCAGAACCAGGCTGGCCAACCCGCTGATCAGATCGACCCGGTGGTCGCCGTCCGCCCACTCCCACATTTCTGGTCCAGCCAACACTTACCCCCGGCGACGGGCGGCAACGTGCTGGTCTTCGCCACTGCTCAGGACACATACGACATGTACGTTCCGCCGGATCGGCCCGGATTCAGGGACGTGGCCGGACGGCGCTACACCTCGGTATACGTCGTCAACATGCGTGATCATCACCTGCGCCTGGAACTGCTGTTGCCCAGTGCACAGGAGACGTTCTCCTTCCGGGCAGTCCTTTACCTGATCTGGCGGGTCTCGGATCCTGTTGCCTGGGTCGCGAGCGGCCAGCGCGATGCAGCGGCGCTGTTAGAAGCTGAGATACAAGAGCTTGCCCGGAGGGTCAGCCCCAGCTTCGGACGCGAGGAATCGGAGCACCTGGCCGGGGAGCTGGAGCGCCGCATTGAGCAGACGGAACTCCTGGCGGCAGTCGGACTGAGTGTGCGGGGTCAGCTGACCATCACACCGAGTGCATCCATAGGAGAAGGCGAACGCCACGCTCGCGAGACATCCTCCCGCGCATTCTTGTTAGAGGCGCCGCATGGGGAATCTCTGGAGACGGTGCGCCTATGGCAGGAGCAGTCACGCCAACGACAGCTGGTGGAACGCCAACTCCAGCAGGTGGAGCACCAACGGCTGGCGCGCCAACACAGACTGGAGGAGCTGAAGCGCCAACAGCAGACGCTCACACACGAACTGGAGCAGGTCAAGCAGGAGGCGCGCGAAAGGCAGGCGCGCGCGGTGGAGTTGGAGCGGCACCGGCAGGCGCTTACACGTGAACTGGAGCAGTTAGAGCAGGAGGTGCGGCGCCATTGGCTCATGCGGGGGCTGACCGCTCTGGGCTTCTCAGCCGGTGGCCCACCATCGGCACCCCTAGATGTGGCAAGGCTCCTATTTGAAATAGAGCCTCGCCGTTTGGTGGCGGAACTTGCTGAGCAGGCTTCGCCAGCTCGTGAAGTGCCGCTGCAGGTACAGATCACCTGTGGCGGCGAGGCGGGTGTGGCGCTGCGGACGTTCGCCATACCCGCCGAGGGTGCCAGGGTGCTCATTACGGTGCATGCACCGGGGATGCTGGCGTTGGGTGATCTGCAGCAGGAGGTGCTGGTCGAGGCGGGCCGGGACTCCGACGTGCTGCGGTTCGGTCTGCGCACGATGCGACCGGGACTGCACTCGGTGACGGTCCGTGCGTTCCGCGGTGGATCATTCCTGGGCGAGCTGCAGATGCAAATGTCCGTCGAGTCGGGGGTGCCTGCTCGAGACGGGCCGCCGCGCAGCGCGCCCCTGGAATCGCTCGCCTTCGACCCGGGCGAGGTGACGTTGCAGGTCCTCAAGGCGGCAGACGGCACCTACAGCTTTCAGCTCCTCAGCGAGACCAGCTACGCCCCTGAGGCGTTCAAAGTGAGGGCAGGAGACCCGAGGCAGGCCGTGGAGGACATCTACCGCGAGCTGCGGGCGGTCGCGGCGGCAGCTAGTGACGGCACCGACGCTAAGGAGGTGCGCGAGCAGCTACGCGATCTTGGGGTGGCGCTGTGGAGGGCTGCGGTGCCCGCCGGTGTACGGAATCACTTCTGGCAGGAGGCCGGCCGCATCCGCGCCTTCACCGTGCTGGGTGAGCACGACTTCGTACCGTGGGAGTTGCTGTATCCGCTGGACGGGACGCAGGAAGGCGATGGCTTCCTTGCCGAATGGCTGCCCATCGTCCGCCGGGTCTTCGGCCAGGACCGGGTGCGACAACTCGTCCTGCCGCAGGCAACATTCGTGGTCCCGCCTGGCTCACCGCCGGAAGCGGAGCTGGAGGTCACAGCTTTGCGAGCCAGGTTCGGCTCCGAAGTGGCGTACGGCGGCACGCTGACCCACCGCGCCGAAGTCCGGAACTTGGTCCGCGGCGGCTTGGCCGGTCTACTGCACTTCGCCTGCCACAACGCATTCACCGACGCCGGTTCCCGGGTCGTCATGGCCGACGGCGCCTTCAGCCCCAGAGACCTGTCGTATGCCGAGGGGGCTGGTGCACTGCGCGCGACGCGTCCGCTGGTGTTCTTCAACGCCTGCCGCAGCGCCGGGCAGGTCGACTGGTATTCCTCGCCCCTCGGGTGGGCCTCGAAGTTCCTCGAGGCTGGCGCAGGGGCATTCGTGGGCACGTTGTGGCCCGTCCGCTCCGATTCCGCGCTGGCCTTTGCGGACGCCTTCTACGCACACCTGGTCACCGACGGGCTGCCGTTAGGGGAGGCCTCGATGAAGGCCCGCCAGGCCATTCGGGACCGCCACGGTGACCCCACGTGGCTGGCCTATGCCGTATACGGGAGCCCGGCCGCCCGTGCAACCACCGCTTGACCGCTCCCGCACCTCACTTGATGAATGGAGAAGCATGGACGAGCCGGTCTTCATTATCCATGGCGTAGGTAACCGCGACCGTGACGGCTTCATAGTGACCGTCGCTGCACTCGGGGCGTCTGCGGGGCTCGCTGTGTCGCCGGTCTACTGGGGCGACCTTGGTGCCGACGACACGTTCGTCGACCTGGCGCTGCCGCTGCGACACAGCTCCGGGCTGCGCGACGCGGCTCCCGAAAATGCTGATGCTGCTGAGGTCCTCACCGCGCTGCTGGGCGGCACCGCGGCTGCGGGCCTGGGCATTGACCCCCCGCCCCCGGTACGTGCGGGTGTCCGTGACGTCATGGGCAGCGACGCGGACAGAGGTCTGCGCACCAGCGACCGGGATCCCGAGACGGAGCAGTTCGTCCTGGAAACTCTGGCCGAGCAGTGGCCTGCCACGCGCTGGCTGTCGAGCACCGACGACGAGGCCCTGCTCCGCGAGACAGGGAGGGCCATCGCCGAAGCAGTGACGTCCGAGGCGGACGACTCGCACACGGGACTGCGCGGACCAGGAGCAGACCGGGAGAAGCAGCGCGGCCTGATCCGTCGCCGCCTGGACAATCTCGACCGGGTCGCCGGCGCCGCCATGCAGGCGGTCGCCGGACGGGTCAACCACAGCCTGCGCACCCGCTACGGTCCTGCAAGCACACGGTTCCTGGGCGACGTACTGGTCTACCAGCGCCACCGCGCTGCCATCCAGGCACGGGTGCGGGATCAGATCGCCGCCGTCGACCCGCTCCTGGGCACCGGCCCTGACCACCGGGTACGGGTGGCCGCACACAGCCTGGGTGGCGTGATCGCCGTCGACATGGCCACCGCCCAGCACCCGCTGTGGATCTCCTCACTGGTCACCTTCGGCTCCCAGTCCGCCTACTTCCACCTGTGCGATCCGCGCGGCGGCCAACTCCTCCCGTATCGTCACGAGGAGCCGGTCGCCCTACCCCAGTCACTGGCCCGCTGGACGAACCTGTGGCAACCGCTCGACGTCCTGGCCTTCGCCGCCTCACGCGTCTTCCGCCTCGCCGACGGAACACCACCCCTCGACGTCCCCGTGCGCCATACGGCCAGCGCCGGACTGTGGACCCACTCGGAGTACTGGGACATGCCGCAGGTCGCTACAGCCATCGCCGAAGCCATGCACCCGGCCGACTGACCTTACAGACGGAGTTGGTCACTCATGCCCTGACCGTAGCGCGCGGGCCCGAGTGCACCCAGAGGCGCGCGGCACCTCCCGCGAGCGGTGGCCCGTCCGTGGAGGCGGTGATTGCCTCATCACTGGACCGCCGGTGCGGGGCGCCGACGTCGTGATCCAGGCGAAAGACTGTACGCCGCCGGACATTGGCCAAGATCGTGAGACGAACCAAGCCTGGCCTCCAAGTGAGCCAACCAAGAAGCCGCAGGTTGAGCCGTCAGCAATGGCCATCAGAACTGAGAACCTACAGCCCGCCGGCCGGCCCGCCGACTCCTTCGGCGGGGGCACGGCCGCGGCGTCGCCGTCCTCCCGCGACAACCGGTGCGGCCACCAGACCTTCGGGCCCACGTCCAGGAACAACGAGGTCACCAGGACCGAGCGCACCACGAGCGTGTCCAGCAGCACGCCCAGCGCCACCGCGAAACCGATCTCGGCGAACGCGACCATCGGCAGCGTGCCGAGCGCCGCGAACGTGCCCGCGAGCACCAGGCCTGCCGAGGTGATCACCGCTCCCGTGGCCGCGAGGCCCGTGAGCACGCCGGGCCGGGTGCCCTGGCGCCGGGCCTCCTCACGGATACGGGTGGTCAGGAAGATGTTGTAGTCGATTCCCAGTGCCACCAGGAACACGAAGACGAACAGCGGGAAGTCGGTGGACTCGCCCGCGTAGTCGAAGAGGTACCGGAAGGCGAGCGCGCTGAGGCCCAGAGCGGCCGCGAAGGACAGCACGACCGTCCCGATGAGGACCAGCGGAGCGACCAGGCACCGCAGCAGGGCCATGAGCACCAGCAGCACGACGGCCAGCACCAGCGGGATGATCACGATGTTGTCGCGCGTCGTCGCCGCGTCCATGTCGAGAAGCGCGGCCGTGCCGCCGCCCACCTGGGCGTCCGCGTCCGGCACGGCGTGCACCGCGTCCCGCACCCGTTCGACGGTGTCCCTCGCCGCCTGGCTGTCGGCCGGGTCCGTCATCGTGGCCTCGAAGAGCACGCGTGACTCGTGGACCGGTTTGCTGCCGGGCGGCACGGCCGACGAATCCGGTACGACCCCCTCGGTGCGCGCCACCGCCTCGCCGACCGCGCGGGCCTGCGCCGCATTGCTGACGATCACCAGCGGGTCTCCGCTGCCCGCGGGGAAGTACGTCGCCTGGACCTCCTGGCCGGTGATCGAATCGGGCTTTCCGGTGAACGAGTCCGCGTTGCTGATCCCCTGAGCCCGCAACTGCGTGAGCCCCAGCGCGCACACCACGAGGGCCATGGCGGTGGCGGCCCAGACCTGCCGCGGGCGACGGGCGATCCGCTGCCCCGTGCGTGCCCAGAAGCCGCGCTCCGTGGGCTCGGGCGTGCCCAGGTGCGGAACGGCCGGCCAGAAGAGCCAACGCCCGAAAATCACCAGCAGCGCGGGGAGCAGCGTCAGCATGGCCGCCAGGGCGACCGCCACACCGATCGCCGCCACGGGTCCCAGGCCCCTGGTGGAGTTCATCTCCGCCGCCATCAGCACCAGCATGCCGAGCACGACCGTGGCGGCACTGGCCAGCACCGCCGGCCCCGCACGGTGCAGGGCGAGCGCCATCGCCTCGTGCCGGTCCTCGTGACGGCGCAGCTCCTCGCGGTAGCGGGCCACCAGCAGCAAGGCGTAGTCCGTGCCCGCGCCGAAGACCAGCACGGTGAGAATGCCCGCGCTCTGCCCGTTGACGGTCAGCCCTCCGTGCTCGGCCAGCAGATAGATCAGCGCCTGCGCCGCCGAGAGGGCCCCGATCGCCGCGATCACCGGCACCAGCAGCAGCGTCGGGCTGCGATAGGTGATCAGCAGCATCACGACGACGACGCCGAGCGCGGCGAGCAGCAGTGTCGAATCGATGCCTTCGAAGGCCTCGGAGAAGTCCGCCGAGGTGCCGCCCGGGCCGGTGATGTGCACAGCGAGTCCCGCGCCGCCCGTTCCCGTGACGTCACGGATCGAGTCCACCGCCGGTGCGATCCGCTCCCAGCCCTCCTCGTCCATGGTGATCGGTACGAAGACCTGGGCGGCCCGCGGATCGGCGGGCCGGTCGAAGACCGGACCGCGTGTCTCGTCACCGCGCACGCCGTGGTCGCTCAACTGCTTGATCCCGGCGACGTCCTCGGCGATCCGCGCCCGGTCCCGTGGGGTGAGGCCGTCCTCCCGTGCGTAGACGACGATCGCGGGGATGACCTCGGGCCGGAAGTCCTCGGCCTCGTGCAGGACTTGGGTGGACTCGGCACTGCCGGGCAGCCAGGAGGCCGCGTCGTTGTCCTGCGCGTCGGTCAGCTTCTGGGCCAGGGGGAACGCCAGCATCATCACGGCGATCCAGAGGATCAGGACGATCCACTTGCTGCGCCGTCCGCAGACGAGAAGCGCCACGCCTCGGCGTGGCGGTGCGGGTGATGCGTTGCGCTGCTGTGCGTCCGCCATGACGCTCCCAACACTCCGGGCGGGCCGGCGGCGGGCACCCGGGCGGACTGGTCGAAGGCACCGGACCGCGGGACGGAAACCCCGTACGGGCGGCGGAATGGCCGGTATTGCGGTGGGCTGTGCGGATCGTGCGAGGCCTTGGTCCATACCCGGTACCGTCCCGGGGAGGGGAAGTGCCCGGGAACATGGCAGGCTTGGCACATGGCCGTTCAGATCAACCCCAGTATCCTCTCCGCGGACTTCTCTCGCCTGGCGGAGGAGGCCAAGGCCGTCGAAGGGGCCGACTGGCTCCACGTCGACGTGATGGACAACCACTTCGTGCCCAACCTGACGCTGGGCGTGCCGATCGTGGAATCCCTCGCCAAGGCGACGGACACCCCGTTGGACTGCCATCTGATGATCGAGGACCCCGACCGCTGGGCTCCCGCGTTCGTCGAGGCCGGCGCCGGGTCCGTCACCTTCCACGTCGAGGCGGCGGCCGCTCCGGTGCGTCTCGCCCGTGAGATCCGGGCCAAGGGTGCGCGTGCCTCGATGGCGCTGAAGCCCGCCACGCCCATCGAGCCGTACGAGGACCTGCTTCCCGAGCTCGACATGCTGCTGATCATGACCGTGGAGCCCGGATTCGGCGGGCAGGCGTTCCTCGACATCATGCTGCCGAAGATCCGCCGCACCCGGGAGCTGATCTCCAAGCACGGCCTGGAGCTCTGGCTGCAGGTCGACGGAGGTGTGTCGGCGTCGACGATCGAGCGGTGCGCGGAGGCGGGCGCGGACGTGTTCGTGGCCGGATCCGCGGTCTACAACGCAGACGACCCGGCCGCGGCGGTGCGGCTGCTCCGTGACCAGGCCGCGGCGGCGACGGCGTCCGCGGCCTGGGCGTGCGGACACTGAGCGAATGCGCCGTCGGACGCGCTTGTTCAACCGTTGTTGGTCCATCCGGGACGATCAGGGACCGGCGGATCTGACAGGATGACGGATCCGGGAGTGTGTACGTGTGTACAGCAGTGAGGAGATCGCGGTGACTGCTAGGCCGGCGGGACGGTCCGCCCTGCGGATGGGGCCCGCTGAGCTGGTGCAGGCGGCGGCCATGGCGCGTCGCTTCTATCTCGAGGGCAAATCCAAGATCCAGATCGCGGAGGAGTTCGGCGTCAGCCGCTTCAAGGTCGCCCGGGTCCTGGAGACGGCACTCGAGCGTGACCTCGTACGGATCGAGATCCGCGTCCCGGCGGAGCTGGACGCGGAGCGCTCCGACGCCCTGCGCGCCCACTACGGGCTGCGGCACGCGGTCGTCGTCGAGTCCCCGGCGGAGGCCGACGAGTCGCCCGACCCCGAGAACCTGGGCGAGGTCGCCGCGGACCTGCTCGGCGAGCTCGTGAACGAGGGGGACGTGCTGGGCCTGGCCTGGGGCCGCTCCACGATCCACATGGCTGCCGAGCTGCACCGCCTGCCGCCGTGCACGGTCGTGCAGCTCACGGGTGTCTACGACGCGGGCACCGCCGAGCGCGGCTCCGTCGAGGCGGTACGGCGTGCGGCCCAGGTATCGGGCGGCGAGGCCCACCCCATCTACGCGCCGATGCTGCTGCCGGACCCGGCCACCGCCGCGGCGCTGCGCCACCAGACCGGCATCGCCCGTGCCTTCGAGTACTTCGACAAGGTGACCGTCGCCTGCGTCTCCATCGGCTCCTGGGAGCCGGGCATCTCCACCGTGCACGACATGCTCTCGGACGAGGAGCGCGCCCACTACGCCTCGCTCGGCGTGGCCGCGGAGATGTCGGCGCACCTCTTCGACACCGAGGGCCGCCGGGTCGGGCGCGACCTGGGGGAGCGCTGCATCACGGTGGAGGCCGACCGGCTGCGTCGCATCCCCGAGGTCGTGGCGATCGCGGGCGGCCAGCGCAAGGCCGAGGCGATCGCGGCGGTGCTGCGCTCCGGTCTCGTCACCAGCCTGGTGACGGACACGGCGGCCGCCGACCTGCTGCTGACGGCGCAGCCCGGCCAGCGCCCGGCACTGGAGCGGGCGGACCCGGACGACTGAGGGGCGCCGTCGCGGCCTCGGCAAGCATTCGGGTGATCGTACGAAGTCACCCCCTCTGACCTGGACGATTGTCCCGGACGGGTCAGGGGTGTCGGCATGGGAGAATGAAGTACGTGCGTTTCCCCGGCTGCAATGCCCGGGGGTCACCTCCGATCGACTGGGATGTTCAGCACGTGCGTTTCCTCAATGACCAGAAGCCGCCGTACGACCTGACGTACGACGATGTGTTCATGGTGCCGAGCCGCTCGGCCGTGGGTTCCCGCCAGGCCGTGGACCTGTCCTCCCCCGACGGCACCGGCACGACCGTCCCGCTGGTCGTCGCCAATATGACGGCCATCGCGGGCCGCCGGATGGCCGAGACCGTCGCCCGTCGCGGCGGGCTCGTGGTGATCCCGCAGGACATCCCGATCGACGTCGTCACCGACGTCATCTCCTGGGTGAAGACGCGGCACCTCGTCCTGGACACCCCGATCGTCCTCGCCCCGCATCAGACGGTCGCGGACGCGTTGTCGCTGCTGCCGAAGCGTGCGCACGGCGCCGGCGTCGTCGTCGACGACGAGCAGCGGCCGGTCGGCATCGTCACCGACCACGACCTGGCCGGTGTGGACCGCTTCACGCAGCTCTCCGAGGTCATGTCCAAGGACCTGCTCCTGCTCGACGCGGACATCGACCCCCGCGAGGCCTTCAACACGCTCGACACGGCCAACCGCCGCTACGCCCCCGCCGTGGACACCGAGGGCAGGCTCGCCGGCGTCCTCACGCGCAAGGGCGCGCTGCGCGCGACGCTCTACAGCCCTGCCGTCGACGCCGGGGGCAAGCTGCGCATCGCCGCCGCCGTCGGTATCAACGGCGATGTGGCGGGCAAGGCCAAGCAGCTCCTCGACGCGGGGGTCGACACGCTCGTCGTCGACACCGCACACGGCCACCAGGAGTCGATGATCAGCGCGATCAAGGCCGTGCGGGCGCTCGACCCGCAGGTGCCGATCGTCGCGGGCAACATCGTCGCCGCCGAGGGCGTGCGCGACCTCGTCGAGGCGGGCGCGGACATCATCAAGGTGGGCGTGGGCCCGGGTGCCATGTGCACCACCCGCATGATGACCGGTGTGGGCCGCCCGCAGTTCTCGGCGGTCCTGGAGTGCGCCGCCGAGGCGAAGAAGTACGGCAAGCACGTCTGGGCCGACGGCGGTGTCCGTCACCCGCGCGACGTCGCCATGGCGCTCGCGGCCGGTGCGTCCAACGTGATGGTCGGCTCGTGGTTCGCCGGGACGTACGAGTCCCCGGGCGATCTGCAGCAGGCCGCCGACGGCCGGCTGTACAAGGAGTCCTTCGGCATGGCGTCCGCGCGTGCCGTACGCAACCGCACCAGCGAGGAGTCCGCGTACGACCGCGCCCGCAAGGCGCTGTTCGAGGAGGGCATCTCCCACTCGCGCATGTTCCTCGACCCGACGCGTCCCGGTGTCGAGGACCTGATCGACTCGGTCATCGCGGGTGTGCGTTCCTCCTGCACGTACGCCGGTGCCGGCTCCCTGGAGGAGTTCGCCGCCAACGCCGTCGTCGGCGTCCAGAGCGCCGCGGGCTACGCCGAGGGCAAGCCGCTGCACGCCAGCTGGAGCTGACGTCTGCCCCACGGGCCGCACGTCCGGCTTCCGCGCCTTTCGCGCGGGGGCCGGACGTCGTTGTTCGCGCACCGGAAAAATTTCCGTGCATGCCCAAGGACATCCGGGGTAGGCGCGTCTTCGCACTGACATCGGAGCAGGGGAGGACGTAGTGTCCACGGCGAGCACGGTCCCGACCGAACGCACGCAGCTCGGAGTACGGCGCCCGGAAATGGCGGAGCTCGACCTTCCGGACGTGCCGAACCCGGGGGAGGTTGCACCCAAGGACGCACGCGAGATCTCCAGGTCATTCTTCGTCAGGCTCGACTCCCTCGACGAGGGCACACACGAGTACCAGTACGTACGCAACACGTTGATCGAGCTCAATCTGGCCCTGGTGAAGTACGCGGCCGGCCGTTTCCGCAACCGCGCGGAACAGATGGAGGACATCGTCCAGGTCGGCACCATCGGCCTGATCAAGGCGATCGACCGGTTCGAGCTCAGCCGCGAGGTGGAGTTCGCGACGTTCGCCGTCCCGTACATCGTCGGTGAGATCAAGCGGTTCTTCCGTGACACCAGCTGGGCGGTCCATGTGCCGCGCCGACTGCAGGAGTTGCGGATCGATCTGGCGAAGGCCGTCGACGAGCTCTCCCAGAAGCTCGACCACACCCCCACCACCGCCGAACTCGCCGAGCACCTGGGGCTGGACGAGGAGGAGATCATCGAGGGCGTCGTCGCGAGCAACGGCTACACGGCCGGTTCGATCGACATGCCCATGGACGACGCCTCCGATCACGCCGCGGTGCCGCTGTCCGACCGGCTCGGCGCGCCCGACGCCGAGCTGGAGACCGCGGAGAACGTGCAGGCACTCAAGCCGCTGATCAAGGAACTCGACGACCGTGACCGCAGGATCCTGCGGATGAGGTTCGGCGAGGAGATGACGCAGTCGGAGATCGGTGAGGAGCTGGGCGTCTCCC
Source organism: Streptomyces sp. NPDC043812 (assembly GCF_056436245.1). Lineage (NCBI taxonomy): Bacteria > Bacillati > Actinomycetota > Actinomycetes > Kitasatosporales > Streptomycetaceae > Streptomyces > Streptomyces sp. NPDC043812. The sequence goes on along the minus strand of NZ_JBWKCY010000021.1, from coordinate 91,029 downwards.
AGATGCATGTGTCCCGCCTGCTGTCGCGCATCACCGGGCGGCTGCGTGAGGGGCTGCTCGTGGTGGAGTGATTCCACCGCCCCTTTCCGGGCGGCGCAACGCCGCTGCCCCGCCAGAACCGCATTCCCCCCACGGGAGAAACGGCGCCCCGGCCGACCGGGGCGCCGTTTCTTGCAATCAGGCTCAGTGAGCCAGGCTCAGTACAACCAGCAGCCAGGGTCCAGGGTCAGTACGGGGCAACCAGGCTCAGTACGAGGTCGTTGCCGGGGTGGCCGGGCGCATCCAGGTCGCCTCGACCCGCTTGCCGTAGGGCTGGGGGCAGACCTCCACGCGGCCCGCGAGTCGCTGCACCATGTGCCAGCCGAAGCCACCGCTGCCCGAGAGGTCGGGCGTCCGCTCGACGGGCGGCAGCGGGCTGGAGTCGTCGATGCCGATGACCAGCGTGTCCGCGCCCGCCGTGAGGTGCAGCCGCCACCAACCGGCAGTGTGCCGCACCGCGTTGGCAACGAGTTCGGACACGACGAGCAGCACTGCGTCCAGGTCGGCCCAGGGGCAGTGCTGCAGCAGGAAGTCCGCGGTCGCCGTCCGGGCGCCCGCGCTGTGCCTGCTGCTCTCCAGGTGTGGTGATTCCTCGATCACCACATGGGGCTGTGCGTTCATCACGGCTCGCATACCCAGTTGTCGCTCTTTTATCAAGGGTGGTTCGAGATCATTCACGTTACCAGCGGATACGTTGCGCTGCGCATGCCAATTCCCGTAGCTTGACTGCCCCTACCGAGGGGTAACCGCGGTCGGGCGGACAGTTCTTGGAACGATGTGCTCAGGGGCCCCTATGCGCCGGCGACTCCGCCGTCCCACGATCCGCGGCCGGATCGTGACGCTCACCGTCATCCCGGTTGTCGCTCTCATGCTGTTGTGGACGTTCGCCATGGTCTTCGTGACCGGCGACCTCAGGGCACTGATCCGGGTCCAGGGCGTCTACGAGTCCTTCGGCACACCGATCGACACGGCCGTCGGACAGATCCAGATCGAGCGCCGCCTCACCGCGCAGTACCTGGGCACCGACAAACCCGACCGGCAGGCTCCCCTCGCCGCCCTCATGCAGCAGCAGCGCGTCACCGACCGCGCCCTCGCAGCCATGTACGAGGCGATCGGCGACAGCGAGCGCCGGGAGGACCTCACCGACCGCCAGCGCAGTTCCGTCGACGCCATGGCCGGTGCCGCGGGAGGACTCGAGGACCTGCGGGGGCGCGTACTGGCCGGAACGATCGGCTGGGACCGCGCGGTCGAGGCGTACACCGAGGTCGTCGAGCCCACCTTCGACGTGCAGTCGCAGCTCACCGCACTGCAGGCCGGCCGCCTCGCCCGGGAGGGCCAGGTCGTGATCGAGCTGGTGCGCGTGCGGGAGTTCGTGTCCCGCGAGGACGCGTTCGTCGCCGGGGCCCGCGCCGCCGGTGACCTGACCGACGTCCAGTACGACACCCTCACGGCGACGATCGAGGACCGCCGCGTCTTCCACCGGACCTACGTCGCCGACCTGCCGGGCGACTCCCGGCGGCTGTTCACCGAGTTCGAGCGCGGTCCCGAGTACCGCGCGCTGACCGCGGGCGAGGACGCGCTGCTGCGTGCCGGCGCAGCCCGGGCCGGGAAGGCGATCGCGGCCGATTCCTGGCGCACGACCACCGACAGGGCCGTCGTGCGGTACATGGAGCTGTGCACCGAGTCCGCGCTGAACACCGCCGGCCGCGGCCGGGACTACGCCTACCGGGAAATGATCAAGGCTGCCGTCGTGGGCGTCGTCGGACTGCTCGCCGTCGGGCTGTCGATCTGGCTGTCCATGACGAGCGGCCGCCGGATCTCCCGCAGACTCGAGGAGCTGCGCGACGCCGCCGACATCCTGGCCACCCGTCAGCTCCCCGAGGTCATGGAACGCCTCGCGGCCGGTGAGGAGGTGGACGCCGCCAGGGTGGCGCCCCCGCTGGACTTCGGAGGCGACGCCCGGGGGCGCGCGGAGATCGACGAGATCGCCCAGGTCGGCCGGGCCCTCAACACGGCCCGGCTCGCGGCCGTGGAGGCCGCCGTCAAGCAGGCCACACTGCGCCGCGGGGTCTTCGCCGTCCTGCTCAACATCGCCCGCCGCAACCAGGCGCTCGTGCACCGCCAGTCCAAGCTCGTCGACACCCTGGAGCGGCGCGCCGAGGACCCGGACACCCTCGACGACCTCTTCAAGATCGACCACCTGACCACGCGCATGCGGCGCCACGCCGAGGGCCTGATCATCCTCTCCGGCGCCGCGCCGGGGCGACGCTGGCGCAAGCCCGTTCCCGTCGTCGACGTCGTGGCCGCCGCCGTCGGCGAGATCGAGGACTACACACGCGTCGTCGTGCCGCCCATGGCGCCGGTCGGCATCGGTGCGGACGCCGTGGCCGACGTCGTGCACCTGCTCGCCGAACTCGTGGAGAACGCCGCGGCGTTCTCACCCCCGCACACCCAGGTCACCATGCGATCGAGCGAGGTCTCCGGCGGGTTCGTGCTGGAGATCGACGACCGCGGGCTCGGTATGGACGTGCACGAACTGGCCGAGGCGCAGGGCACACTGGCCCGTCCCGGCGACTTCGACCCCGCCCAGGACGAACGGCTCGGCCTCTATGTCGTCGGCCGGCTCGCCGAGCGGCACGGCATCGGGGTGACCCTCACCAGGTCCCCGTACGGCGGCACCACGGCAGTGGTGCTGCTGCCCAAGACGATTCTCGCGGCTGTCGACCCGCTCGACGCCGCCGTGCCCGGGAGCCGGGACCCCGAGGCCCCGGCCCACGGGCACACGGCGGACGCCGCCCCGGACACACCCGGGCATCCCCGCACCCGCCTGCGCCTGGCCGACGAACCGGCCTCCGCCCCGGGCGGATTGCCCCGCCGCGAGCGGACGGTGCCCGGCCCCGCTCCCTCACCGGCCGGCGGGAGCACGCGGGACGACGCCCCGGCCGGGCCCGCCGTACCCGAGGACCTCCCCGTCGGTGAACCGGGCGCGACACCGTCGCACCCGCTGCCGACCCGCGTACGGCAGGCATCGCTCGCCGCGCCGCTGCGGGAGGCGCCTGCGCGCGAGGACGGGCCGTCCGGCCGTGACGTGTCCGCCGACGAGATGCGGTCCATCTTCGGCTCCTTCCAGCGCGGACTGGACCGGGGACGCAGGGGCGAGCCCGCGAGTCCGGAGACCGACGGCGGGACCCCGCGCCCCGGCACCACCCAGGAAGGGACCGACGACCATGTCTGACCACGACCGCGCGGAGGAGACGGCGCAGTCCGATCTCGGCTGGCTCCTGGACGAACTGCTGGCAAGGACCGACAACGTCCGCCAGGCGGTGCTGCTGACCGCCGACGGCATCGCCACCAGTGCGTCCCGGGGCATGCCGAAGAGGGACATCGACCATCTGTCGGCCGTCTGCGCGGGCTTCCACAGCCTGGCCGCCGAGGCGGGTTCGCGTTTCGCGGCGGGCAACGTGCGGCAGACCATGGTCATGCTCGACGACGCGTACCTCTTCATCACCCCCGCAGGGGACGGCAGCAGACTCGCCGTGCTCTCCGACTTCGGTACCGACGTCGGTCAGCTGGCGCACGAGATGTCGTTGCTCGTCAAGCGTGTGGGCCGGCACATGGCGGTGCCCGCGCGCCGGGCCGACGAGGTCGCCGACACCAGACCGTGAGCGACCACCACTGGTACGAGGACGAGACCGGCCCCCTGGTGCGGCCGTACACCGTCACCGGCGGCCGTACCCGTCCCGACGCCGCACACCGCCTCGACCTGATGGCACGCGTCACCGCCGTGCCCGGAGCCGTCCCCGGCCCCGGCACGGACCACGCCCGCAGCTCGCTGCTGGAACTGGTGCGCCGCGGGGCACGCCCGGTTGCCGAGGTCGCCGCCGACGCGGATCTGCCGCTCACCGTCGTGCGCGTGCTGCTCGCCGACCTCGCCGAGGCCGGACTCATCGAGGTGTCCGCACCCGTGGCCGGACCCGGCGTGCAGGACCCCGCGCTGCTGCGCGAGATCGCCGACCGGCTGCGCCGGTTGTGACCCCGGGCGGGCACCACGGAGCTCCGTGCGCCGGAGAGTTGCCCGCCCCCGGCTGACGCGCGGTACGACGTTCTCTTTCACCCGAGCGCAATGTTTCCCCGTGCCGTGCGTGAGCGCGCAATGATCGTCCGCCGATGCGCAACAACGGTGCATTACGGCTGTGAGCTGCGGACTCGTAGGCTCGGGCCCCGTACCTGGAGTGGCGGCGACCGTCTGCTCGGCGGTCTCCTCACCCATGCGCGGGCGTGCTTCGCCGTGCGCGGAGGCCGCCGGGGGTCGCCCCTCGCCGACCCGCAGCGATGAAGGAGCCCCCGCGTGCTTGACCACGGCGCAGCACCGCCCGCGACCGAGCCATCGCCGTCCCCGAACACCGGGCTCGGCGCCCGGCTGATGCGGCGCAAGCCCGTCGAGCTCCTGGTCGCCGAGGGCGGACAGGGCGAGGGCGGCGCACTCCGCCGGTCCCTGACCATGTGGCAACTGACGATGATCAGCATCGGCGCCACGCTCGGCACCGGAATCTTCGTCGTGCTCGGCGAAGCCACTCCGCTTGCCGGGCCCGCGGTCGCGATCTCGTTCGTCCTCGCCGGGCTGACCGCGCTGTTCTCGGCGCTGTCGTACGCCGAACTCGCCGGCTCCATCCCCGTCTCCGGCTCCTCGTACTCCTACTCGTACGCCACCATGGGCGAGCTCGTCGCCTGGATCTGCGGCTGGTGTCTGGTGCTGGAGTACGGCGTCTCGGTGGCGGCCGTCGCCGTCGGCTGGGGCGAGTACCTCAACGAACTGCTCGACGGCACCATCGGCGTGACCATTCCGGCCTCGGTCTCCGCACCGCTGGGCGAGGGCGGCTGGATCAATCTGCCGGCGCTCGTCGTCGTCCTGCTCGCCATGGTCTTCCTGATGGGCGGCGCCAAGGAGAGCGCGCGCGCCAACAGCATCATGGTCGTGGTGAAGATCGTGACGCTGCTGCTCTTCTGCGGCATCGGCTTCCTCGGCATCAAGGCCGGCAACTACACCCCGCTCGCACCGCTCGGCGTCACCGGGATCAGCGCAGCGGCGGCGACGCTCTTCTTCTCGTACATCGGCTTCGACGCCGCGTCGACCGCGGGCGAGGAGGCGAAGAACCCCAAGCGCGACCTGCCGCGCGCGATCATGCTGTCGCTGCTCGTCGTCACCGTCCTGTACTGCCTCGTCGCCCTGGTCGCCGTCGGCGCCATGCCGTGGCAGGACTTCGAGGGCACCGAGGCTGCGCTCGCCCAGATCATGAAGGACGTCACGGGCCACAGCTTCTGGAGCGTGGTGCTCGCCGCGGGCGCCGTCGTCGCGATCGCCAGCGTCGTGTTCGCCGTGCTGTACGGCCAGACCCGGATCCTGTTCGCGATGTCCCGCGACGGCCTCGTGCCCAAGGTGTTCGCCAAGGTGGACGAGCGCACCGGTACGCCGCGCGCCAACACCGTCATCGTCTCCGCCTTCTGCGGAATCCTCGCCGCGACCATCCCGCTCGGTGAGCTCGCCAATGCCACCAGCATCGGCACGCTGTTCGCGTTCGCACTGGTCAACGTGGCCGTCGTCATCCTGCGCTACACGCGCCCCACCATGAACCGGACCTTCCGTGTGATGCTCTTTCCGCTCACGCCGGTGCTCGGGTTCGCGTTCTGCGTCTGGATGATGTTCAGCCTGCCCGGCGTCACCTGGGCGGTCTTCGGTGGCTGGATGGTCGCGGGCCTCGTGTTCTACTTCCTGTACGGCCTCCGCCGCTCCCGACTCGCGACATCAGAGAAGTGATCCACCCGCAGTGCGACTGAACGATCTCGACGAACGCATCGTCCACGCCCTCGCCGAGGACGCCCGCCGTTCCTACGCCGACATCGGCGCGGTGGTGGGCCTGTCCGCTCCCGCCGTGAAGCGAAGGGTCGACCGGCTGCGCGCCGAGGGCGCGATCACCGGCTTCACCGTGCGGGTGGACCCCGCAGCGCTCGGCTGGGAGACCGAGGGCTTCATCGAGATCTACTGCAGCCGCAACACCTCTCCCGAGGCCATCGAGCGCGGTCTGAAGCGCTACCCGGAGATCGCGTCCGCCTCCACCGTCACCGGTGACGCGGACGCGATCGTCCAGGTCTTCGCCGCCGACATGCGCCACTTCGAGCGGGTGCTGGAACGGATCGCGGGCGAGCCGTTCGTGGAACGCACCAAGTCCGTCCTGGTGCTCTCGCCGCTGCTGCGCCGCTTCTCCTCCGGGGCGCCGGCCTAGGTCGCCCTGGTTCCCGGCGGGCGGCGGTGTCGCGCCGCTCCAGGGGGCGTCCCCGGGCGCCGAGGGCCCGCGGCGCGGGCCGGATCCGTACCTCCGACGCGGGATCCGCACCTCCGGCGCGGGCCGGATCCGTACCTCCGACGCGGGATCCGCACCTCCGACGCGGGCCGGATCCGTACCTCCGACGCGGGTCGCGCAACGAATCACCGGTCCGCCCGGATATGACGCAACGGATCGACCGTTTGCGCGCAACGGTCGCGCCTTGTCCCGGCCGAATCGGGGACCGTACCTTTTTAGACGTCTCCCGTTCACCCGCACCATGCCCGAGGACAGCCATGCCGCCGTTGCGCACCGCCCTGCTCCAGAGTTCCGGCCGGCCGGGCTCGGTCGCCGAGAACCTGAAGGTGCTCGACGAGGCCGCCGGCCGTGCCGCGGCCGCCGGTGCACGGCTGCTGGTTACCCCCGAGATGTTCCTGACCGGATACGCGATCGGCGACGCCGTGCCGGAGCTGGCCGAGCCCGCCGACGGCCCCGGCGCCCACGCCGTGGCCGAGATCGCCGTACGCCACGGCCTCGCGATCCACTACGGCTACCCCGAGCACGGCGAGGAGCCGGGGATCATCCACAACTCCGCCCAGCTGATCGGCCCGGCCGGCGAGCGCCTCGCGAACTACCGCAAGACCCATCTCTTCGGCTGCTTCGAGCAACAGTGGTTCACGCCGGGGGACACGCCCGTCGTCCAGGCCGAGCTCGACGGCATCCGCATCGGCCTGCTGATCTGCTACGACGTGGAGTTCCCGGAGAACGTCCGCGCCCACGCGCTGGCCGGAACTGACCTGCTGCTCGTGCCCACCGCGCAGATGCACCCGTTCCAGTTCGTCGCCGAATCACTCGTGCCGGTGCGGGCCTTCGAGAGCCAGATGTACATCGCGTACGTCAACAGGACCGGCCCGGAGGGCGAGTTCGAGTTCGTCGGGCTCAGCAGCCTCGCAAGCCCCGACGGCATCGTGCGCACTCGCGCGGGCCGCGGCGAGGAACTCGTCATCGGCGAGGTCGACCCCGTACTGCTCGGCGCCTCGCGCGAGAACAACCCCTATCTGCGCGACCGGCGCCCCGGCCTCTACGGCTCGCTGAGCTGACACCCCCACCGCTTCCCGCCACATTCTTTCCGTGCAAGGAGTCCGTACCCCATGACGTCCACGGTGCCCACCACCGCCGTCCAGCACAGCGACGCGCAGCCGCCGATCACCATGTTCGGTCCGGACTTTCCGTACGCCTACGACGACTTTCTCGCCCACCCGGCGGGGATCGGCCAGATACCGGCGACCGAGCACGGCACCGAGGTCGCCGTCATCGGCGGCGGCCTCTCCGGCATCGTCGCCGCGTACGAGCTGATGAAGATGGGCCTCAAGCCCGTCGTCTACGAGGCGGACAAGATCGGCGGACGGCTGCGCACCGTCGGCTTCGAGGGCACCGGCACGGACGAGCTGACCGCCGAGATGGGCGCGATGCGCTTCCCGCCCTCCTCCACGGCCCTGCAGCACTACATCGACCTGGTGGGTCTGACCACCCGGCCGTTCCCCAACCCGCTCGCCCCCACTACCCCGTCGACCGTCGTCGACCTCAAGGGCGAGTCGCACTACGCCGAGACCATCGACGACCTCCCCCAGGTCTACCGCGACGTCATGGACGCGTGGAACGCCTGTCTGGAGGAGGGCGCGGACTTCTCCGACATGAACCGCGCCATGCGCGAGCGCGATGTGCCGCGCATCCGCGAGATCTGGGCGAAGCTCGTGGAGAAGCTCGACAACCAGACGTTCTACGGCTTCCTCTGCGACTCCGAGTCCTTCAAGTCCTTCCGGCACCGCGAGATCTTCGGCCAGGTCGGCTTCGGCACCGGCGGCTGGGACACCGACTTCCCCAACTCCATCCTGGAGATCCTGCGCGTCGTCTACTCCGAGGCCGACGACCACCACCGCGGCATCGTCGAAGGCAGCCAGCAGCTGCCGCTGCGCCTCTGGGAGCGCGAGCCCCAGAAGATCGTGCACTGGCCTCTCGGCACGTCGCTGTCCTCACTGCACGACGGCGACCCGCGGCCCGCCGTGACCCGGCTCAACCGCACCGCCGGCAACCGGATCACGGTCACCGACGCGAGCGGGGACATCCGCACGTACCAGGCGGCCGTGTTCACCGCGCAGTCCTGGATGCTGCTGTCGAAGATCGCGTGCGACGACACGCTCTTCCCCATCGACCACTGGACGGCGATGGAGCGCACCCACTACATGGAGTCCTCCAAGCTGTTCGTGCCGGTGGACCGGCCGTTCTGGCTCGACAAGGAGGAGGTCACGGGCCGCGACACGATGTCCATGACGCTCACCGACCGGATGACGCGCGGCACCTACCTGCTCGACAACGGGCCGGACAAGCCCGCCGTGATCTGCCTGTCCTACACCTGGTGCGACGACAGCCTGAAGTGGCTCCCGCTGTCCGCGAACGAGCGGATGGAGGTCATGCTGAAGTCCCTCGGCGAGATCTACCCGAACGTCGACATCCGCAGCCACATCATCGGCAACCCGGTGACGGTGTCGTGGGAGAACGAGCCGTACTTCATGGGCGCGTTCAAGGCGAACCTGCCCGGCCACTACCGCTACCAGCGTCGTCTGTTCACCCACTTCATGCAGGACCGGCTGCCCGAGGACAAGCGGGGCATCTTCCTCGCGGGGGACGACATCTCGTGGACGGCCGGCTGGGCCGAGGGCGCCGTGCTGACCGCGCTGAACGCCGTCTGGGGCGTGATGCACCAGCTCGGCGGGGCGACCGACCCCTCCAACCCGGGGCCCGGCGACCTCTACGACGAGATCGCGCCGGTCGAACTGCCGGAGGACTGACCCGCTTCAGCGCCAGGGGGTGAGCAGGCAGTGGCCTACGAGCCCCACCCCGGCGTCCAGACGCTCGGTGAACTCCTCGGCGAGGTCCGGCAGTCCGCGCAGCCCCCACAGCAGCCGGGCTGCCGACCAGGCGCCGTCGCGGGCCCGCTCCAGGCTCCACGAGCCGACGAGATGGGTCAGCGGATCGGCGATCTGGAGCAGATCGGGACCCGGCATGAGGTCCTCGCGGATGCGCTCCTCCAGCAGGACGAGGATGTCGCCGACGCGGTCGAACTCGCTCTCCAGATCGGCGGGTTCGCAGCCGAGCGCACGGCAGGTGTCCACGACCGCGAGCGCCAGGTCATGGCCGATGTGGGCGTTGATCCCGGCGAGCGCGAACTGCAGCGGGCGTACACCGGGGTGTCGGCGGTACTGGAACAGCGGGCGCCAGCAGGCCGGCGGCCGCCGGCCCTGCGCGACGTCCTCTACGACCGCGAGGTAGCGGTGGGCGAACAGCACGTCGAGTGTGGCCGCCGTGCCCCCGTCGGGGAAGTGCCCGGCTCCGATGTGGTGGCCGATCTCCCGGGTCACGGCGAGGTAGACGCGGTTGAACACCGCCAGCCCGTCCGCGGCCGGCCAGTTTGACCCCACGGCGGCCATCCGCTCCACCACGGAGTCCACCGCGGCCGGAGCGCACCCCGCCCGCACCGCGAGCTGTTCCCTCTGCGCCATGGCTGCAGCGTCCCAGGCCACGGCCCGGCGACACGGTGACGGGCCGTGGCTTCCCCAGAAAGAGGGACGTTTCCGCGGTTCGGGCGCCCAGGCCGCTCGCCGATCCGCCTGATCCGAACGAAACACGCCCTAGCGGGAGTCCTCGTCCGTGCCGTCCTTCGTGTCGTACGAGGAGGTGCCGGAGTCGAGCAGCGGGCCCGGTGCGTGCGGGTCCTGCTTCATGTGGGCGGGGGCGAAGGCGCGCAGCACGTGGTAGCCGGTGATGACGACGAGGGTGCCCAGGGCGATGCCGCCGAGTTCGAAATTGTCGGTGATCTTGAGGCTGACGCCGCCGATGCCGATGATGATGCCCGCGGCGGCCGGCACGAGATTGAGCGGATTGCGCAGGTCCACCCCGGCGTTGATCCAGATCTGTGCGCCGAGGAGGCCGATCATTCCGTACAGGATGACGGTGATGCCGCCGAGCACTCCACCGGGGATCGCGGCCACGACGGCGCCGAACTTGGGGCACAGACCGAAGAGCAGGGCGAATCCGGCGGCGGCCCAGTAGGCGGCCGTGGAGTACACGCGGGTGGCCGCCATGACGCCGATGTTCTCGGAGTACGTGGTGTTCGGCGGGCCGCCGACGGCGGTGGAGAGCATCGACGCGGCGCCGTCGGCCGCGATCGCGGTGCCGAGCTTGTCGTCGAGCGGGTCGCCGGTCATCTCGCCCACGGCCTTGACGTGTCCGGCGTTCTCGGCGATCAGCGCGATGACAACCGGGAGGGCGACGAGGATGGCCGACCATTCGAAGCTCGGTGCGTGGAAGGACGGCAGCCCGATCCAGTCGGCACTGCCGACTGCCGACAGGTCGAGCCGCCAGTGGTCGACGGCCTCGGCGCCGCCGGCGGGGGAGTGGATCTTCCCGAAGATGCGGTCGAGCGCCCAGGACAGTCCGTAGCCGAAGACCAGCCCGAGGAAGATCGCGATGCGGGAGAGGAAGCCGCGCAGACACACCACCGCGAGTCCGGTGAACAGCATGACCAGCAGCGCGGTCCACTGGTCCTGCGGCCAGTACGTGGAGGCGGTCACCGGGGCGAGATTGAATCCGATGAGCATGACGACCGCGCCGGTGACGATCGGCGGCATCGCCGCATGGATGATTCGTGCGCCGAACCTCTGCACCGCGAGGCCGGCCAGGAACAGCGCCGCGCCGACTACCAGCACGGCACCGGTGACGGTCGCGCTGTCGCCGCCGGACGCGCGGATCGTGGCGGCCACGCCGACGAAGGAGAGCGAGCAGCCGAGGTAGCTGGGCACCTTGCCGCGCGTCGCGAGCAGGAAGATCACGGTGGCGACGCCGGACATCATGATGGCGAGGTTCGGGTCGAGTCCCATGAGGACGGGGGCCACGAACGACGCGCCGAACATGGCGACGACGTGCTGGGCGCCGAGGCCGGCCGTCCGCGGCCACGACAGCCGCTCGTCGGGGCGTACCACGGCGCCGGGAGCGGGGGTCCGCCCGTCGCCGTGCAGGGTCCAGCGCACGCCGAGGTTCACGGGCCGCTCCACTTCCACAGATGTCGATGATCGGCGCCATGCTAATGGGCCGCGCAGCTCCGAGTCCCATCCGTGAATCGTGCGAGAGGCGTTGCCAGTCGTACCTGCCGGGCCTACGCTCGCACGATCTCGTCCATGAATCTCGTTCACATACATGTCGGAGCGTGTGATGACCGGAAGACCTCGACGGCGAAGGGGAGCTCTGCTCGGCGTGCTGGCCGTGTGCGCCGCCCTTCTCGTCCCGGCGGCCTCGTCCCAGGCCGCCGCCCACGAGAACGCCCGGGTACCCAGGACCGTTGTGCTCGACGGGAAGCGGCTCCAGCAGGCCAAGGCCCGGCTCGATCGCGGCGACCCGGCTCTGCGTCGCGCGGCGAGGGACCTGGTCGCCCGCGCCGACGGATTGCTCGGGCAGGGGCCCTGGACGGTCGTGGACAAGCCGCGGCCCGCTCCCAGCGGTGACGCCCACGACTATCTGAGCCAGGCGCCCTACTGGTGGCCCTCGCAGCCCAAGACGCCCGAGAATCCCTGGGGTTGCCCGTACGTGCAGCGCGACGGCGAGCGCAACCCCGAGGTGGACACCGGCACGGACCGCCCCGACATCGGCAGGGTCGTCGACTCCGCCTACACGCTGAGCCTCGCCTGGTACTACACGGGTGAGCGGCAGTACGCGGAGCATGCGGCCACTGTCCTGCGCACCTGGTTCGTGGATCCGGCGACGCGGATGAACCCGAACCTGAACCACGGGCAGTTCATCCCCTGCAAGTACGAGGGCAGGGCCATCGGCATCATCGACTTCTCGCAGCAGTACACCAGCGTCCTCGACGCCATCGCGATCCTCGAAACCGGCGCCCCCGGCTGGGCCCGTGGCGACAGCGCCGGCATGAGGGCCTGGAACGCCTCGTTCCTGGACTGGCTGGTGAACTCCCCCTTCGGCAAGCAGGAGGCCGCCGCCACCAACAACCACGGCACCTTCCACGACATGCAGGTCGCCGCTCTCGCGCTCGCCACCGGCGACCGCGACCTTGCGCGCCGGACGGTGCAGGAGGCCAGGTCCAGGCGCATCGACCCGCAGATCGCGGCCGACGGCAGCCAGCCCCAGGAACTCGCCCGCACCCGCAGCTGGCACTACTCCACCTTCGATCTGGTCGCCTACACCCGGCTCGCCGACATCGGCCGCCATGTCGGCGTGGACCTCTGGTCGCACCGGGGGCCCGACGGGCAGAGCCTGTTCAAGGCCGTCGACTACCTGCTGCCCGCCGCCACCGGGGCCGCCGCCTGGCCGCATCCCGAGCTGGAGTTCTATCGGTACGCGGCGAGCGACGTCGTGCACGCCGCCGCCGACGCGGGGGACCGCAGGGCGAAAGCCGCCCTTCCCCGCCTCGAGGCACCGCCCGGCGGGGACCTCTGGGCGCTGCGGCCGGCCGCCGAACAGCTCGACTCGATCGCGGGCTGACGGTTCGCCCCGGCGGGGGCGGCTTCTGAGCGGCTGCTTAGGATGAAACGATTTCAGCCAAGCGCCGCTCAGGAGTTCCGCCGTGACCACCGAAGCCCTGCCCGTCCCGGCCGCCGCCCACGGCGTCCTCGTCCCGGTCGCCGTCCATTTCGACGACCTCGACGCGCTGGGCCTCCTGCACAACGCCCGCTACCCGCTGCTCGTGGAGCGGGCCTGGGTGACGCACTGGCAGGCACGCGGCTTCGGCTTCGAGGGTGACTGGGCCGCGGCCGGCGACGCCTGCAACGCCGTCAAGGAGCTCCGTATCGGCTACGAGCAGCCGGTGACCCGCGCCGGTGCCTACGCCGTCCACCTCTGGCTCGAACGACTCGGCCGTACCGGTCTCACGTACGGATTCCGTTTCTGCTCGGCCGACGGCGCCACGACCTACGCGCAGGGGGCCCGGGTCCTCGTCAGGCTGGACCCGGGCACCCTGAGGCCCGCCCCGTGGAGCGAGCGCTTCAGGGATGCCGGTCGGGAACTGCTGCGTCCGCAGAGCTGACCGTCACCCTCTCCCGCCCCGCGGTGCGCAGGACGCTCGCGCCGAGGACGAGGCCCAGCGCCAGCACGGTCACCAGGCCGAACGAGACCATCAGGCTGGTCGCGTCGGCGACCGCGCCGATCGCCGACGGGGCGATCAGCCCCGAGGTGTACGTGATGGTGGCCACGCCTGCGATGGCCTGGCTCGGATTCGGGCCGCTGCGTCCGGCAGCCGCGAAGGCGAGCGGGACGACGACCGCCACACCGAAGCCGATCAGCGCGAAGCCGCACATCGCCACCGCCGGATGCGGCGCGACGACCACCAGCAGCCCGCCGGCCGTCGCCAGTACCCCGCCCACCCGCACGGTGCGCACCGGTCCGAACCGGTCCACGATCCGGTCGCCCGCGAGCCGTGCCACCGCCATCGTGAGCGCGAACGCCGTCGTCGAGGCGGCCGCGAGGCCCGGCGACGTGTCCAGCTCGTCCCGCAGATACACGGCGGACCAGTCCAGGCTCGCGCCCTCCGCGAACACCGCGCAGAACCCGATGGCACCGATGACCAGTGCCGACCTCGGCGGCAGCGCGAACCGGGGCGGCGCCTCCTCGTCGGGTGCGCTGCGCAGGTCCAGTACGCCCTGGCACGCGATCAGCCCCAGCGCGGTGAGCACCACGGCCGCCAGGGCGTGATGCAGTCGGGCATCGCTGCCCAGATGCGCGGCGAGCGTGCCGCCCGCCGACCCGATCAGGGCACCCACGCTCCACATGCCGTGCAGGCCGGACATGATCGAGCGGTCGAGGCGGTTCTCGATCTCCACCCCCAGCGCGTTCATCGCCACGTCCGACATCCCGGCGGTCGCGCCGAACGTGAACAGCGCGGCGCACAGGACGAGCAGGTTCGGCGCGAGGGACGGCAGGATCAGGGCGAGCGTCCACAGCGCGAGCAGTCCGCGCAGGGCCGTGCGCGCGCCGAAGCGATGGCTGACCGCTCCGGCGAGCGGCATCGCGACGGAGGCCCCGAGTGCCGGGAAGGCGAGCGCGAGCCCGAGCTGGCCGGCGCCGATCCCGGCGTGGTCCTGGATCCACGGAATGCGGGTGGCGAAGCTTCCGGTGACCGCGCCGTGCACACAGAAGACGGCGGCCACGGCGAATCGGGCGCGCTTCAGCTGTCGCAGCCCGACGACCGACTTGCTCGACATGCGGATACCCCTCCCCGAGAACGTGAGCGGTAAACTATCAGGAACCCTGCCTGATAAATAGTGGGTTCACGTCGTGGCTCTCGCGCCGTCTGGAAGGATTCCCGGCATGCCCGCATCTCCGAGCACCGCCCGGGCCATCAACGACCGCCTCGCCCTGGAACTGCTCCAGGAGGAGGGCCCGTTGACGGCAGGCCAGCTGAAGACCATGACCGGCCTCTCCCGGCCGACCGTCGCCGACCTGGTCGAGCGCCTCCAGGGCTCCGGACTCATCCGCGTGGTCGGTGAGGCGGGCGCCGAACGCCGCGGCCCCAACGCCCGCCTCTACGGGCTCGTTTCCGACCGGGCCCATCTCGCCGCGCTCGACGTCCGCACCGAGGGCGTCACCGTCGTCGTCACCGATCTGCTGGGTACGACACTGGCCGAGGCGTCCCTGCCCATCGGCGACGACACCGGCACCGAAGCTGCCGCGGAACGGGCCGCCGCCCTTCTGGAGCGCACCGTCCGCGAGGCCGGCGCCCTCCGGCTGCACAGCGTCGGTATCGGGGCGCCCGGCCTGATCGACCCCGCCAGCGGCGAACTGCGCGCGACGAGCGGCCTGCCCGCCTGGCACCGTCACCTCGTCGGCGCCCTCCAGGAACGGCTGCCCGCCCGCGTGATCGTCGAGAACGAGACCAACCTCGCGGCCCTGGCCGAACAGCGACTGGGCGCCGCCCGCGACCGGGAGACGTTCGCCTTCCTCTGGCTGGGCCACGGGGTGGGCGCGGGCCTCTTCCTCGACGGCAGGCTGCGCAGGGGGGCGTCGGGCGGCGCGGGCGAGATCGGCTTCCTGCCCGTCCCGGGCACGGGCGGCGTTCCCTCGGCCGTCGACTGCGACGGGGGCTTCCACTCACTGGCCGGATCGGCGGCGATCTGCGCATTGGGGGAGCGGCACGGGATCGCGGCACCGGCCGACGGCCCGGAACCGCGGGCCGCAGGAGTGGTGTCGGCGGCCGTCGCGGCCGACCGCACGGACTTCCTCGACACACTCGCGCACCGCCTCGCGCTTGGTGTGTCCGCGATCGTCTCCGTGCTCGACCCGGGCTGTGTGGTTCTGGGCGGCGAGGTGGGCCACGCGGGGGGCGCGGCGGTGGCCTCGCGGGTGCAGACGCGGATCGCCTCGATGTCCCCGCTGCGGACGGAGGTCAGGGCCGGGGCGCTGGGAGGTGCGGCGGTACTGCGGGGCGCGCTGCTGACGGCGCGGGACGCGGCGCAGCAGGAGCTGTTCGGGCGGGGGGCGTAGCCGCCGGTGTCCGGGGCGGAGCCGGACGGGGGCGGGGCGCCCCCGTCCGGCTCCCGAAGGGCCCGGCGGCGGCAAGGGCCGTTGATCCGCCGCCGGGCTGCTCGTACAGGAGCGTCAGCAGGCGCCGAGGTCCTGCCAGACACCCCACTCACCTGTGGTACCCGGCTCCTCGCCCTTCGTCCACCACTTGGACTTCCACGTGTGCGATCCGTGGGACACGCTCGTCCCCGACCCGTACTCGGCTGTCGCCGTCCAGGCAGGCGCGCCGCATGCGCCCGGCGAAGGCGTCGGTGTCGGCGAAGGCGACGGGCCCGGGTCCGTGCCGCCGCCGGGCTCCACCACCGACGTGCCGCGCGCCAGGTCACCCGCCAGGGCGTACGTCTTCCCGCCGAAGCTCACCGTCCAGTTCGACGGTGTCGATGTCGGCAGGTAGTACACGAAGTCCAGCGACACCGAGGCACCCGGAGCCAGCGTCTGCCACGCGGGCAGCTTGAGCGACACCCGGTTGAAGTCACCGTCGAGTCCGCCGGTGTTGCTGCCGGTGTGGTCGCTGCGGACTATCGTCGTGCCGAAGCCGGACTGGTCCTTGGCGTTCGCGGGTGCGGACGTCGCGTAGTCGAACTGGAACTCCGTTCCGCCCGGCAGCGTCGCCGCCGTGTTGTTGGTGATCGTGAGCTTCGGGCTGATCGGATAGTTCGAGTCGCCCAGCGGGAACTGCCCGAAGTCCACGTCGATGTCGAGGGCTTCGGCCGGCAGCGCCGAGTTCGAGCGCTTCGCGCCGTACGGGGACGCCGACTTGAACTTCTCGTACATCGTCGTCGTGAGCGTGTCGCCGGTCTCGTACTGCCCCTTGGCCGCGTTCCAGTCGTAGTCCCCGGCCAGTTCCCAGACCATGGTGCCGCCGATGCCGCGGTCCACCACGTAGTCCGCCTTGACCGCGACCGACTGCTCGTCCTCCGTGGACAGGAAGACCTTCTTCTGCGCGTTCCAGAGCCACGGTGCGACGAGGGTCGAGTCGTACCGGCGGGCATACGTACCGGTCAGCTGGGTGCCCGCCGGGAAGCCGTACTGCGTGACGTAGTCGCCGACCACACCCTTCTCGAGGTTCTTCGCGTGCCACATGGGGTTGGATCCCGCCGGGGACTCCTTGCCCGCCGTGTCCTTGTCGTGCCAGAGGTTGTCGATGCCGACGGCCCCGTCGCCGCACTTGGTCAGACCGGCGCCCGCCGGGCACTCGGTCGACGGCGCCCGGCCCCACAGCCCGTCCGTGCCGCCCTGCACGTTCTTGAAACCACGTGTGTAGTACGGCAGTCCGATGTTGATCCGCCCGGCCGGCATGGACCCGCGGAAGTAGTGGTACGCCCAGTCGGTGTTGAGATAGCCGATCCCGCCGTACTGCGAGGTCGAGTACACGCCTGCCGCCGCCAGCTCGGCGTCCTTTCCGTCGTCGAACAGCGAGGCGTTCGGCCCGACGTACTCGTTCCACGCGCCGTGCAGGTCGTACGACATGATGTTGACGTAGTCCAGGTATCTCTGGACCTGGAAGGTCTCCATGCCGCGCAGCAGATAGCCGGACGAGGGCGCCGCCACCGTCAGCAGGTAGTGCCTGCCGTCCGCCGCGCCCGCGCGGTCCAGCTTCTCGCGCAGGCTCTTCATCAGCGCCGCATAGCCCTTGACCAGGCCGGCCCGACGGGCGTTGGAGATCGAGTGGTCGAGCGGATTGCCCGCGTCCTTCATGGTCGTGGGGTACTCGTAATCGATGTCCACACCGTTGAAGCCGTACTTCTTGATGAACGCGACCGCCGAGTCCGCGAAGGTGTCGATGCCCGCCTGGTTCACCGAGCCGTCGGCATTGGTCGCCATCGCGTAGAAGCCGCCCGAGTTCACGCGGGTGCCGCCGCCGTCGAAGTACCCGCCGGTCTCCGCCCAGCCGCCCACGGAGATCAGCGTCTTCACGTGCGGGTGCTGCTTCTTGTACTTCGTCAGCAGGTTGAAATGGCCCTTGTACGGCAGAGCGGGGTCCATCTCGGCCCCGGCCACGCCCGGCCAGGTCATGCCCGTCGCGGCGTTGTTCGCGCCGTCGGCGCCGACGGAGAGCTTGTTGGCCGAATCGATGTGTCCGAAGGCGTAGTTGATGTGGGTGACCTTGTCCCACGGGATGTCGGACGCGAGATAGGCGGGGGCGCCGTCCTTGCCGGTCCGCCAGCCGGTGAAGTAGCCGATGACGCGGCGCTGGTGGTCCGCGCCCATCGTCTCGCGGCCCTCGGTGTCGTAGACGGAGCAGTACGGGACGTCGACGCCCGGCGTGGAGTAGAGCCCGTCGGGGCGACAGGTCTCCTGGGAGGCGGCGTGGGAGACGCCTGCCGAGAGGGAGCCGGCCAGCAGCGCGGCGGCGGCTGCGCCGGCTGCGAGCATCGATGCTCTCCTGGGGGTGGGGGACTGCACGTTCAGTTCCTCCTGGTGGGGTCCCCGGCACGCCCGCCAGGGCGCCAAGGGGAGTTCGGCCTCGCACAACTGGCATGGGGGTACGTGCTGTTGGCCCGCCGGAGTGCGCACACCTGCGGGCCGATCCGCGGAGGTGTCGCAGAGATTAAAAGGACTAGACCAGTGCGTCAATAGGTCTGGACCAATCGATGTCACACCGGGGTCTGTGAGTCAGCCCACAGGATTCACCTGCATGGGTGAGGCTCCGGCGTGGCAGACTGGCCCTGTATCAGCAGCAGCGCACTCCGGGGTCGGTGCAATTCCGAACCGGCGGTTACAGTCCGCGACCCGTCCGCAGCCAGCGGCCGGTTGACCAGGTGAAATTCCTGGACCGACGGTTAAAGTCCGGATGGGAGGCAGTGCGCGGCGGGCGACCCTCATGGGTGCGCCGGCCGTTGTTGTGCGGATCGCCCCCTGTGGCGACCCGTCGACCGGTCTCGGCGTTTCCAGTGTGGTCCTCCCGCTCTCTGTCGTCATCGACAGGCCCCGGAGTCCGTGCCCGAAGAGGCAGGAGGACCCGGTGGCCACCGCAGCCGACACCGTCGCCATGCGCCGAGCCATTGCGCTCGCCGCCCGCGGACTCGGCTCCACCAGCCCCAACCCGGTCGTCGGGTGCGTCATCACCGACACCTCCGGGCGAACCGTCGGCGAGGGCTGGCACCAACGTGCCGGAGGCCCGCACGCCGAGATCCACGCCCTGCGCGAGGCCGGCGACCGGGCCCGCGGCGCCACCGCCTACGTCACCCTCGAACCCTGCAATCACACCGGCCGCACCGGTCCCTGCGCACAGGCTCTGATCGAGGCCGGGATCGCCCGCGTCCTCTACGCCGTCGCCGACCCGAACCCGCAGGCCACCGGTGGCGCCGAGACACTGCGCGCCGTGGGCGTCGAGGTCGGACACGGGCTGCAGGAGGCCGAGGCCGCGGCCGGCAACATCGCCTGGCTCACCGCCGTACGCCTCGGCCGCCCGCACGTCACCTGGAAGTACGCCGCCACTCTCGACGGACGCATCGCCGCGGCCGACGGCACCAGCCGCTGGATCAGCTCGCCCGAGTCCCGCGCCGACGTCCACCGGCTGCGCGCCGAGTCCGACGCGGTCGTCGTCGGCTCCGGCACGATGCGCGCCGACGACCCCCACCTCGCGGTGCGTGGCATCGAAGGAGCCACCCAGCCGCTGCGGGTCGTGATCGACAGCGATGCCCGCGCCGTGCGCCCGGGCGCACGTGTCCTGGACGGCGCGGCCCCCACCGTGATCGCCGTCGCCGACGACCTCGAACCGGAGGAGTTGCTCCGGACCGGCGCCGGAGAGCTGTGGACCCTTCCGCGAGGATCCGGCGGCCTCGACATCCCCGAGCTGCTGCGCACCCTGCACGAGAGCGGCATCCGCTCCGTACTCCTCGAAGGCGGGCCGACCCTCGCCGGGTCCTTCGTCGCCCATCACGCCGTCGACCGCGTCATCGGCTACCTCGCCCCCGTACTCCTCGGCGCGGGTCCTGCCGCCCTCGCCGACGCCGGAATCACCACCATCACCGAAGCGTTGCGGCTCGACGTCACCGAGACCGTGCGCATCGGCCCCGATCTGCGCATCACCGCGACCGTCTCCAAGGGAGCTTGAGTGTTCACCGGAATCGTCGAAGAGCTGGGTGAGGTCACCGCCGTCGAGAATCTCGGCGACGCCTCCCGCTTCCGTCTGCGTGGCCCCGTGGTCACCGAAGGCGCCAAGCACGGCGACTCCATCGCCGTCAACGGTGTCTGTCTCACCGTCGTCGAGACCGGCGACGGTGAGTTCACCGCCGATGTCATGGCAGAGACGCTGAAGCGCTCCAGCCTCGGCGCACTCGCCACCGGCTCCCGCGTCAACCTGGAGCGGCCCATGGCCGTCGGCGGCCGGCTCGGCGGCCACATCGTGCAGGGCCATGTCGACGGCACCGGCACGATCGTCGAGCGCACCCCCTCGGAGAACTGGGAGATCGTCAAGATCTCGCTGCCCGGCGAGCTGACCCGGTACGTCGTCGAGAAGGGCTCCATCACCGTCGACGGCGTCAGCCTCACCGTCGTGGACGCCGGTGCCGACCACTTCACCATCAGCCTGATCCCCACGACCCTCGCCCTGACCACGCTCGGCATCAAGCAGCTCGGCGACCCGGTCAACCTCGAGGTCGACGTCATCGCCAAGTACGTCGAGCGGCTGCTCGGCGCGGACGCGAAGGAGAGCGCGAAGTGAGCGCGCTGAACTGGCTGAACACGGAGGCGTTCACGCTCTTCGGGCAGCACATCCTGTGGTCCGACATGATCGGCAACACGATCGGACTGATCGCGCTCGCCCTCGGCTGGCGGCGGTCCATCCTCACCTGGCCCGCGCAGCTGCTGTCCGGCGTCATACTCGTCGGCGCCTACGCCTCCGCCGAGCTCAGCGGCGGTGTCGGCAAGCAGCTCCTGGTCATCGGTGTCGCGGCCTGGGGATGGCGCCAGTGGACCCGCGGCCGGCAGCAGGCACAGGACGGTTCCCTGGCCGTCCGCTTCGCCACCTGGCAGGAGCGTGGCTGGCTGCTCGCCGGCGCCGCGCTCGGCACGCTCGCGGTCGGCGGCCTGTTCTCCGCCTACCCGTCGCTTTCGTGGAGCCCGTGGGCAGACGCGTACATCTTCGTCGGCACCCTGGTCGCGATGGTGGCCCAGGCGCGCGGCCTCGTCGAGTTCTGGTTCGCCTGGCTGCTGGTCGACCTGGTCGGCGTCCCGCTCGCCTTTAGCAGCGGCCTGGCCTTCTCCGGCCTGGTCTACGTGATCTACTTCGCCCTCGTCGTCTGGGGTGCCTACGACTGGTGGCAGCGCTCGCGCACGAGCGCCCGGCCCGCTCTGGAAGGAGCACTTTCGTGAGCGACGCACAGGCGGCCGCCGAGCCGCGGATGTCAAAGAAAGCCGCGCCGCTGCACCGCGCGGGTGGAGAAGCAACCAATTGGGGGACAGCATGACCGCACTGCCCACCTGGTACTCGTCGGACAGCATCGAGGACTTCTCCCTCGACCCCGTCGAGCAGGCCATCCGTGACATCGCCGCCGGCCGGCCGATCGTCGTCGTCGACGACGAGGACCGCGAGAACGAGGGCGACCTCGTCATCGCCGCCGAGAAGGCCACCCCCGAGATCATCGCGTTCATGATGAGCGAGTGCCGCGGTCTGATCTGCGCGCCGATGGAGAACGACGAACTGGAGCGCCTCGAGCTGCCCCAGATGGTTGGCCGCAACACCGAGTCCATGCAGACGGCGTTCACCGTCTCCGTCGACGCGGGCCCCGCCCACGGCGTCACCACCGGTATCTCCGCGGCCGACCGCGCCACCACCCTCCGGCTGCTCGCCGGAGGACAGGCCGGAGCGGGCGACTTCGTGCGCCCCGGTCATGTCTTCCCGCTGCGCGCCAAGCCCGGCGGTGTGCTCACCCGCCCCGGTCACACCGAGGCCGCCGTCGATCTCGCCCGCCTCGCGGGCCTGCGCCCGGCCGGCGCCATCGTCGAGATCGCGGGCGAGGACGGCGTCATGCTGCGCCTGCCCGAGCTGATCCCGTTCGCCCGCAAGCATGGACTGACGATCATCTCCATCGAGGACCTGATCGCCTACCGGCGCAGTTCCGAACCCACCGTCAAGCGCGAGGCCGAGGTGAACCTGCCCACCTCCTTCGGGCCGTTCACCGCCTACGGCTACCGCTCGACCGTCGACGGCGTGGAGCATGTCGCGCTCGTCCACGGCGACATCGGCGACGGCGAGGACCTGCTCGTACGTGTCCACTCCGAATGCCTGACCGGCGACATCTTCCACTCGCTGCGCTGCGACTGCGGGCCCCAGCTGCATGCCTCCATGGAGCGGATCACCGAGGCCGGGCGCGGGGTGGTCGTCTATCTGCGCGGCCACGAGGGCCGCGGCATCGGGCTGCTGTCCAAGCTCCGCGCCTACGAGCTCCAGGAGCGCGGCCGGGACACCCTGGACGCCAATCTGGAGCTGGGGCTGCCGGCCGACGCCCGCGACTACGCGGCCGGCGCGCAGATCCTGGGCGACCTCGGCGTACGAAGCGTGCGGCTGATGACCAACAACCCCGACAAGATCGCCGCGGTCTCCCGGCACGGGCTCACCGTCCTCGGACGCGAGCCGATGCCCGTACAGGCCGGTGAGCACAACCTCCGCTACCTGCGCACCAAGCGGGACCGGATGGGGCACGACCTGCCCTGGCTCGACGCCCCCGCGTCGGCCTGCGGCAACCAGTAGAGCGACGTAGACCAGCAAGCTGAGGAGAGAGATGAGCGGCAAGGGCGCGCCCGAACTGAGCGTGAAGAACTGCGGCGACCTGCGGGTGGCCGTGATCGCGGCGCAGTGGCACGAGAAGATCATGGACGGCCTCGTCGACGGCGCCCTGCGCGCCCTGCACGAGCTGGGCATCGACGAGCCGACGCTGCTCCGTGTCCCGGGCAGCTTCGAGCTGCCCGTCGTCGCCAAGGTCCTCGCCGGCCGCGGCTACGACGCGATCGTGGCGCTCGGCGTCGTCATCCGCGGCGGTACCCCCCACTTCGAGTATGTGTGCCAGGGCGTCACCCAGGGTCTGACCCAGGTCACCCTCGACACCGGTGTCCCTGTCGGCTTCGGCGTACTGACGTGCGACAACGAGGAACAGGCGCTGGACCGGGCCGGACTCGAAGGCTCGAGCGAGGACAAGGGGCACGAAGCGGTCACCGCGGCCGTGGCCACCGCGACCATCCTGCGTTCAGTATCTGAACCCTGGCGCTGAGGAGAACCCACTTCCGCGTAGGGTGGGACCACCATGTCCAAGAAGACGTTCGAGGAGCTCTTCACCGAGCTCCAGCACAAGGCCGCCAACGGCGACCCCGCAACCTCCCGCACCGCCGAACTGGTGGACAAGGGCGTGCATGCCATCGGCAAGAAGGTCGTCGAAGAGGCCGCCGAGGTCTGGATGGCCGCCGAGTACGAGGGCAAGGAAGCCGCCGCCGAGGAGATCTCCCAGCTGCTGTACCACGTCCAGGTGATGATGGTCGCGCGCGGGATCTCCCTCGACGACGTCTACGCCCACCTCTGAGCACTCCCGTCCACACGTACACACCACGCGAACAAAGGAAGCCCGTCTCATGCTGCGCATCGCCGTCCCCAACAAGGGTTCACTGTCCGGACCTGCGTCGGCGATGCTCCATGAGGCCGGCTACCAGCAGCGCAAGGAGTCCAAGGAACTCGTCCTCGTCGACCCCGAGAACGAGGTCGAGTTCTTCTACCTGCGCCCGCGCGACATCGCGATCTACGTGAGCTCCGGCCGGCTCGACATCGGCATCACCGGCCGGGACCTGCTGCTCGACTCCGGGGCGAACGCCGAGGAGATCCTGCAGCTCGGCTTCGCCCGTTCGACCTTCCGCTACGCCACCAAGCCCGGCACCGCGAAGGGCGTCGAGGACTTCGGCGGCATGACGATCGCCACCTCGTACGAGGGCATCGTCGCCAAGCACCTCGCCGACAGCGGTATCGACGCCTCCGTCGTCCACCTCGACGGCGCCGTCGAGACCGCGATCGAGCTCGGCGTGGCCCAGGTCATCGCCGACGTCGTCGAGACCGGCACCAGCCTGCGCAACGCCGGGCTGGAGGTCATCGGCGAGCCGATCATGACCTCCGAGGCCGTCGTCATCCGGCGGACCGGCGCCGACACGCAGGACCCCCAGGTCCAGCAGTTCCTGCGCCGCCTCCAGGGCGTCCTCGTCGCCCGCAGCTACGTGATGATGGACTACGACTGCCGCGTCGAGAACCTCGAACAGGCTGTCGCACTCACCCCCGGACTCGAGTCCCCGACCATCTCCCCGCTGCACCACGAGGGATGGGTGGCCGTCCGCTCCATGGTCGCCGCCAAGGAGGCCCAGCGGATCATGGACGACCTGTACGCGCTCGGCGCCCGGGCCATCCTCACCACGGCCATCCACGCCTGCCGGCTCTGAGGAACCGCCGACACCATGTCCGCAACCGCATCCCAAGGCCCCGCGCTCCCGGTCACGTTCAGGCCGACCCGTACCCGGATCGTCCTGCTGACCGTGGGCTCGGTGATGTGCGCCGTGCTCATCGCCGTCACCCTGCTCCTCGACCGGCTCAGCCCGCCGGAGCAGGTCAGCTTCATCTTCACCGCCCTCCTCTTCTTCGGCGTTCTCGCCCTGCTCAGCAGGCCGAGGGTCGTCGCCGACGAGGAGGGTGTGACGGTCGTCAACCTCACCCGCACGCGCCGGCTCGTCTGGGCGGAGATTCTGCGGGTCAATCTCCGACCGGGTGACCCGTGGGTCTTCCTCGACCTCAGCGACGGCACCAGCCTGCCCGTCCTCGGCATCCAGCCGGGTGTGGCCAAGGCACAGGCCATCAACGACGCCCGTGCCCTGCGCGCCCTCGTCGAGGCTCGCGGCACCCGGCTGGACGAGTCGTAGGCCACTCCTCTGCCCCGGTCGGCCCTGGCTTGATTAGTCTGGTGGGCGGCGGCGCCAGGTGCGCCCCGCCCCGCACACAGGGGAAGCCTGGTGGATCAGGGCCGGACCGGCCGCGATCCACAGGACAAGCCCCTCCGGCCGCACGGCCGCGGGGATTCCTTCGACCCGAGGAGTGACTCCCTCCGGCAATGGACGGATCGTCCGGTAGTACCTGCGCCGCCCCCTCACAGGAGGCGGCGGCATGATCATCCCGCTTCTGCTGCTCGCCGCGGCATTTCTCCTCATCCTCGCCAACGGATTCTTCGTGGCGGCCGAGTTCGGCCTCGTCACGGTGGAACGGGCCGAGGCCGAACGGGCCGCCGCCGAAGGCGACCGGCGCGCCCGCCGTGTCGTCGGCGCCCTGCGCGAGCTGTCGTTCCAGCTGTCCGGCACCCAGCTCGGCATCACCATCACCTCCCTCGTCGTCGGCATGCTCGCCGAACCGGCGCTCGCCCAGCTTCTCGACGGGCCGCTGACGGCGACCGGACTGCCCGACGGCGCGGTTCCCGGCGTCGCCGTCGTGATCGGCATGCTGCTCGCCTCCGCGGTGCAGATGGTGATCGGCGAACTCGTTCCCAAGAACTGGGCGGTCTCACGGCCGTTGCAGGTCGCCCGCTTCGTCGCGGGGCCGCAGACCCTGTTCTCCGCCGTCCTGCGCCCCGTCATCACCCTGCTCAACGCCGCCGCCAACCGTCTCGTACGGCTCCTCGGCGTCGAGCCCGCCGAGGAGCTGGCGTCCGCCCGGACCCCCGGTGAGCTGGTGTCGCTCGCTCGGCACTCGGCGCAGGCGGGTGCGCTGGAACAGGACACGGCCGACCTGTTCGTACGGACCCTGTCCCTCGGACACCTCACGGCACAGCACGTGATGACACCGCGTGTGAAGGTGAGCGCCCTGCAGTCGGACGCCACCGCAGCCGATGTCCTCAACCTCACCCGCGCCACGGGCCTTTCCCGCTTTCCCGTCTACCGGGACCGCATCGACGAGATCGTCGGCATGGTGCATCTGAAGGACGCACTCGCCGTCAGAGCGATCGAGCGGCAGCGGGTCCATGTGGCCCGCATCGCCGTCGCGCCGCTGCTCGTACCGGAGACCCTGCCGGTGCAGCAGCTGCTCGAACGCCTGCGCAGCGAGCAGCCCATGGCCGTCGTCGTCGACGAGTACGGCGGCACGGCCGGCGTGGTGACGCTGGAGGACATCGTCGAGGAACTCGTCGGCGAGGTCCGTGACGAGCACGACGCCGAGGCCGACGCCCGTCCGGAGCTCGCCCCCGTCGCCCCCGAGGACGGCAGGCCCGCCTGGGACGCGGACGGCAGCTGCCGTGTGCTGACCCTGCGCCGGATAGGCCTCGACGTGCCCGACGGCCCCTACGAGACCGTCGCCGGCCTCGTCGCCGATCTGCTGGGCCGTATCCCCGCCCCCGGCGACCGGGCCGACCTGCCGGGTTGGCGGCTCTCCGTGCGCCAGGTGGACCGTTACCGGGCCGAGCGGGTGCGCCTGGTGCGCACCGCCGACGTCGCGGCCATGTCGGAGGCCGCCCGATGAGCGTCCTCCAACTGCTGTTCGCCCTGCTGCTGGTGCTGGCGAACGGCTTCTTCGTCGGAGCCGAGTTCGCACTCGTCTCCGTACGCCGCAGCCAGATCGAACCGCTTGCCGCCGAGGGTTCCTCGCGGGCCCGCCGGGTCATGCACGGGCTGGAGAACCTGCCGCAGATGATGGCCGCTGCGCAGTTCGGCATCACCATCTGCTCACTCACGCTCGGAGCCGTCGCGGAACCGACCGTGGCCCATCTGCTGGAGCCCGTCTTCCACGCGGCCCGCGTGCCCGAGGGTCTCGTCCACCCCCTCGGCTACCTCATCGCGCTGGCCGTTGTCGTCTTCCTGCACCTCGTCATCGGCGAGATGCTGCCGAAGAACCTGGCGATGGCCGCGCCCGAGAAGACCGCGCTGTGGCTCAGCCCCGGCCTGGTCGGCTTCGCACGGCTCTGCCGGCCGGTGACCCGGGGGCTCGGCGCCTGCGCCACCCTCGTGCTCAGGGCCTTCCACGTCGAGCCGAAGGACGAGGTGGAGGCGGTCTTCACCAGCGTCCAGCTCGGCCGGCTGGTGGAGGACGCCGGGCAGGCGGGGCTGCTGGAGCCCGCCGAGCAGGAACGGCTGGAGGACGCCCTGGAGCTGGGCAGCCGACCCGTCAGCGAAGTGATGATCGCCCGGTCGGCTCTCGTGACGGTGCCCCCGTCGGTCACTCCCCGGCACGTGGAGGAACTGACGGTCCGCACGGGCTACTCCCGGTTCCCCGTGTGCGCGGACGGCCCGGGACCGTTCATGGGCTATCTGCATGTCAAGGACGTCCTGGACCTGGAGGACGACGAACGGGCGGTACCGCAGCACATCTGGCGGCCCATGGCGACGCTGCGCGCCGAACTCCCGCTCGACGACGCCCTCACCGTGATGCGCCGTGCGGCGACGCACCTCGCGCAGGTCGCCGACGCGTCGGGGCGGGTGCTGGGCCTGGTCGCGCTGGAGGACGTGCTGGAGATGCTGGTGGGCGAGGTCCGCGACCCGGCCCATCGGATCACCGTGCCGCGGTCCCAGAGGAAGGCGACGGCCGCCGACACGGCCCTGGCGAGCTAGGGCCTCTCGTTTGGATCTTGCCGGCCTCGCGTGCCCTGGTACGCACGCTCGCTGCGTTGTCGTCGGTCGGCATGGCTCCGCCATGCCTCCCTCCTCCGCCTTGCGATCGCACGCACCAGGCCCCGCTCACTGATCCGGCCTGATCCAAACGAAAGACCCTAGGCCCGGACAGGGCCGAGGCGGTATCCACCCCATCACCCGAGGGGAGGTTCCTGCGGGTCACGGCCGACCGGGCCGCGACCCGACAGGACCTCCCCGTACGCCTGCATCAGATCGGGCAGCCGTAGCGTCGACAGGTCCTCGCGGCCCGGCGTACCCGGGTACATCGACAGCCGCAGATCCCGGTACGCGCAGCTCTTCTCGTACAGGGTGCGCAGGAAGCGGCCGTTGCCCAGTTCGTCGATCCACCCCTGGTCGACGACGTGCCCGCTGATCGAACGGAGCTCGTCGCGTGCCTCCTCGTCCCACGCGTCGCCGTTCTCGGCGGCCAGCACGCCGCCGATCGCGGTCAGTTCGAGCGGGCGGTAGGAGGGGAAGTCGACACGCGTGGTGAACCGCGACGAGAGCCCCGGGTTGGTGGCGAGAAGTCGGTCCATCCCTTCCGGGTAGCCCGCGAGGATCACGACGAGGTGGTCACGGTTGTCCTCGGCACGCTTCAGCAGCACCTGCAGGGCCTCGTCGCCGTATGCGTCGCCCTTGCTGTAGCCGGAGTTGGAGAGGCTGTACGCCTCGTCGACGAAGAGCACCCCGCCCAGCGCCGAGTCGATCAGCTCATTGGCCTTCACCGCGGTCTGGCCGAGGAACTCGCCCACCAGATCCGCCCGCTGCGCCTCCACGAGATGGTCGCCGCCCAGCAGACCGAGCGCGTAGAAGACGCGGCCGAGGATGCGGGCCACCGTGGTCTTGCCGGTGCCGGAAGGGCCGGAGAAGACGAAATGCCGCTTGGGCGGCTGGACGGGCAGCCCTTGACCTGCCCGCAGCCGGGCCATTTCCAGCTGTGCCGACAACGCCTTGACCTGCCGCTTCACCGGCTCCAGACCCACCATGCGCTCCAGCTCCGCCAGAGCCTGGGCGAGCAGCACGGGATCGCTGGGACCCGCGGGGAACTGTGGGGGAGTGGCCTGCCGCGGCATGGCGGTCCGGTGCAGTAAGCCTTCGGCCGGCACGGCCGGAACGGCGCCGGGCAGCTGACCGGAGGGGTCGCCGCCGAGGCGTTCGGTCGCCACGGGTCCGTCACCGTCGGACTGGGTGTCCGCCGCGTCCGCTCCGTAGCCGGCGAGCGAAACGGCGGCCAGGCCGGCCGACTCGTCGTAGGCGTCGACACCGTCGATGCCGTCGTAGTCCGCGATCGCCGCGAGCCGGGCCGAAGTGTCCATGAACGCCGGGTCGATCCGCTGCACCGCGCGGTACAGCGGCAGTGCGGCCGCGCTCCGTCCCGTGCCCTCGTGCGCCCGCGCCAGCCAGTACCGCAGCTCCTTGCGCTGAGGCTGCTCGCTGCGGCACCGCATCAGGGCGGCGGACAGCATCGGTTCCGCCTGTCCGAACATCTCCATGCGCACGCGGGCCATCCCGCCGAACAGGCCGGCCTCGATGCCCAGCATCGGATCGTCGACCAGCGGCTCGGTGTGGCGCACGAGCTGCTCCCAGTCCTTGACCAGATAGGCCCGGCACGCGTGCAGGAAGCGCACATGGGGATCGGTGTCGACCGGCGGCAGCCCGGCGAGTGCCCGGTCGAGCTCGGCCACATGGCGGCCGTCGAGCCAGTGGGAGGCGTGCGCCAGCAGCAGATCGCGGGGGCTCTCGAGCAGTGGCTGGACCCACCAGCCCAGCCAGTACCAGGAGTTGAGCGTGCGGCGGTGACGGGCGCGCTGCTCGCCGAAGCGCTCGCGGTTGCGGTACATCCGCAGCAGAGCGGTGGTGGTGTCGACGCGCAGCGCGTGCAGTCCCAGCCAGGCGTCGGCCATCCCGGGGTCGAGCCGCACGGCGGCGCGGAACTCCTCCTCCGCCTGCGGATAGGCACCCATCGTGCAGGCGTCCACGCCACGCAACCAGGCGAGCTCGGCCGGAGTCCGTGCGCCCTGCGTGCCGTCGTCCATAGGGTCCCCCACACTCCCCCCACAA
Source organism: Streptomyces sp. NPDC043812 (assembly GCF_056436245.1). Taxonomy (NCBI): domain Bacteria; kingdom Bacillati; phylum Actinomycetota; class Actinomycetes; order Kitasatosporales; family Streptomycetaceae; genus Streptomyces; species Streptomyces sp. NPDC043812. Next base: position 61,405 of record NZ_JBWKCY010000021.1, on the reverse strand, counting down.
ACCGTGCACCAGTGTTGTCGCGCATGGGGGGCGCCCACCGGCAGCGTACGCAACGACCATGCCGCGGACGGGAATTGAGCCCACCGGGGTGCATCGTACCTGCGCACGGGGGCTGCGCTAAGAGCGCCTTGGCGGCCCGGCAGCGGTGACCCAGGGTGATCTGCTGTGTCCGAATAGTGCCGGAACGGGCGAGAGGGAGGGCAGAACGAAGCCCCCGATCACGGGGGAACAACCGGGGGCTTCGCATCTGCGGGCGGCTCCGGAAAGCCGCACATTGAACGTAAGACCTGTAAGGCTCGTCGGTCAAGCAGAGTTGAGGCACTCTTGAGTCGCAATTCCGACTGTTCAGTATGGCGGAGGCGACTGATCACCGTCCGTAATGGCAGGGTGCAAACGTGCCGCCCCACCAGGCAACGGCAGCCACTCGTATCCCTCCCGGCACTCCCGCACCAGGGCGTCGGCGTGCGGACGGGACGGGTCCGTGGAGAAATGGCGTGACTCCGCCGCCGTCCAGCCGTCCCAGAACGCGGTCAGGGACGCTCCGTCCCGCTGCCTGCCGCGTGACCAGGAGTCCTCCGCGCCCCGGTCCATCCACAGCACGGCGGCCAGATGGGGGCGCAGCGCCCGCCTGCCGGCGCCGACACCCTCGATGAGCACGACGGGTGCCACGGGCAGGGGGCGCGGTTCGAGAAAGCGCCGCAGATTCCAGTCGTATGGGTGATAGAGCGCCGTCCGGCCCTGCGACAGCGGATCGATCACCTCGTCGAGCATCCGGCCCGTCCACGCGAAAAGCTCCTCGTGCGAGGCCAGATCGTCCAGATGCAGCACCGGTACGCTCTCGCCCCCGTCCTCACCGACGGCTGCCGCGAGATGCGCCGTGAACGTGCTCTTGCCCGAACCGGCGTGACCGTCCACCGCGATGAGCCGCGCCGGACCGCAGGAAGGGGGCAGCGCGCGCAGGGCGGCGGCGAGCGGGGCGAGGTCGTTCATGGGGGCAAGCGTAGGTCGAAGCCGCTGCCGGATCCGGCGACCCTGCAGGTCACTCCAGTGGACCAGACCAATATTGGTCGGCCGACGCGGCTCCGGAAGCTGGCAGAATGCTGTCCGCAGCCGGGATAGTTGCCCCCACTGTTGCGCATACGACTTGGGGGTCCCATGGCCAGACCTACTTCGCGCAGAACCGTTCTCGGCGCCGCTGTCGCGGCGGCCGCGAGTGCCGGAGCCCTGTCCTCCGCGACCGCTCCGGCGGCGGCGGACCCCGCGGCCGCGGCGGGATCCGCCGCCGACCGGGCCGCCGCCCCGCCCCGGCAGATCGACAACCACTTCTGGTCCACCCACACCGACTGGCGCCGCGGCGAGCTGGCCGGTACCGAGGCGGTGGCGGGCCGGCGACCGGGCGTGGTGATCGCGAGGCCCGTCGGCACGCTCGATTACACCGACCCGCACACCGGGCGCACGGCGAGCTGGGAGTACGCGACCTGGACCTCGCCGGTGCACCGCTCCACGGTGCCGGCCACCGAGGTGATCGCCTCCTGGAACGCGAACACCCCGGCCGGCACGTGGCTGCAGGTCGAGCTGCGCGGCACGTACTCCGACGGCAAGGACACGCCGTGGTTCGTCATGGGGCGCTGGGCGGCGGGTGACGCCGACATCCGGCGCGCCTCGGTGGACGACCAGAGCGACGGCAAGGCGAGCATCTGGACCGACACCTTCTCCGTAGACGACGCCGCGAGCGGTCTGCGGCTCACGTCGTACCGACTGCGGCTCACCCTGTACCGCAAGCCCGGTACCCGGCTCACGCCGACCGTCTGGCGGCTCGGCGCGATGGCGTCCGACATCCCGGACCGCTTCGAGGTCCCGGCCTCGCGGCCGGGCCTCGCCCGTGAGCTCGTGGTGCCGCGCTACTCGCAGAACACGCATGTGGGCCAGTACCCCGAGTACGACAACGGCGGCGAGGCCTGGTGCAGCCCCACGTCCTCGCAGATGATCATCGAGTACTGGGGGCGGAGGCCCGGCGCCGCGGACCTCGCATGGGTCGATCCGGACTTCGAGGACCCGCAGGTCTGCCACGCGGCCCGCTCCACCTACGACCACCAGTACGAGGGCTGCGGGAACTGGCCGTTCAATGCCGCGTACGCAGCCGGCTATCGCGACATGAGTGCCGTGGTCACACGGCTCTCGTCCCTCACCGACCTCGAGACACTGATCCGGGCCGGTGTCCCCGCCATAACGTCGCAGTCGTTCCTGAAGGAGGAACTGACCGGGGCGGGGTACGGGACCTCGGGGCACCTGATGACCGTCATCGGCTTCACCGCGGACGGTGATGTGATCGCCAACGACCCGGCTTCGCCGAGCAACGCGGCGGTCCGGCGCGTGTACCAGCGCGCCGAGTGGGAGAAGATCTGGCTGCGCACCAAGCGCTACAACGCGACCGGCAAGGTGGTCTCGGGCACAGGCGGCGTCTGCTACCTGTACTGGCCGGCCCACCCCACGCCCGCCCAGCGCCGGGCCCTGGCGGCGGTCGGGATCCACTGAAGCGGCCGACCGGCCGCGGGGCAGTGACGAACGTCTCTACCCCGCGGCCCGGTATCGCTGGCACTGTGGTGAGCACCGGGGGACGACCATCTGCTGCCGACCGAACGAGATCACCATGACTTCGACCGCCGCCGCGGCCACCGCCGACCGGGCCCGCCCGGCCACCCGCACCGGGGGCCCGGACGACGAGTCCTCCGTCCTGGAGCACATCCTCGGCTGGACCCTCGTCGTCGTTCTCTCCATGCTGATCACCCAGCTCGGGCTTCTGTAGAGCACCTGTCAGGGCCCGGTCCCCCTGCCGACAGGCTCTGACATACTGCGTCACTCCTGAACGACCCTGTGGCATCGAAAATCCTCGGAGACCAGGGATCATCGTGAGCAGCAGTCAAGAGCACGGCGGGTCCGGGCGCTCGCAGCAGCGACGCTCCGAACTCATCGCCACCGGCCGGAAGTTGTTCGCCGACACCTCGTACGACGCCTTGTCCGTCGACGACATCGCCCGGCACGCAGGCATCGCCAAAGGGCTCATCTACTACTACTTCAAGAGCAAACGCGGCTACTACCTCGCCGTCATCGAGGACTCGGTGACGGAGCTGGTCTCCCGCGCATCGGGGGACCGCGACCTGCCGCGCACGGAGCGCGTGCAGCGGACCGTGGACGGCTATCTGCACTACGCCCAGACCCATCAGGGCGCCTTTCGCACCATCGTGACCGGCGGCGTCGGCTGCGACACCCAGGTGCAGTCCATCCGCGACGCGGTCCGCGACGAGCTGATCGCCACGATCGCCGAAGGCGCGTACGGGCGGCGCGAGATCCCCGATCTGGCCAGACTTGCGCTGCTGGGCTGGCTGAGCAGCGTCGAGCAGGTCACGCTCGACTGGCTGACGGATCAGGAGCCTGCGCGCGAGACGGTGTGCGCGCTGCTGGTGCGACTGCTGCGCGCGACGCTGCACACGATCGCCGAGTTCGAACCGAGCTGCCCGGAACCGTCGTCCGCCCGCGAACCGGTACCGGTCTGAACCGGGCGGAGACAGGCACCGGGGCGGGCGGCCGACCGGCCGCCCGCCCCAGCACATTTTCGCGGGTTCCCAGGCCCGGACGGGGCCTAGTTGATTGCCTTGATCAGCTCACCGTTCGCGGTGTCGCCGCTGAGCTCCCAGAAGAACGTGCCGCCGAGGCCCTCCTGGTTCTTGTAGTTCATCTTTCCTGCGATCGTCGCCGGGGTGTCGTAGCTCCACCACTGGTTGCCGCAGTGCGCGTACGCCGTCCCTGCCACGGTCCCGTTCGCCGGGCACTTCGCCTTGAGCTCCTTGTAGTCGTCGATGCCCTGCTCGTACTTGCCCGGAGCCGGTCCGGTCGCCGTGCCGCCCGGCTCCTTCTGCGTCACACCCGTCCAGCCGCGCCCGTAGAAGCCGATGCCGAGCAGCAGCTTGTCGGACGGGATGCCCAGGCCCTTGAGCTTCTTGATCGCGGCATCGGAGTGGAAGCCCTCCTGCGGTATGCCCTGGTAGGACGTGAGCGGTGAGTGCGGGGCGGTGGGGCCCTGGGCGGCCCAGGCGCCGAAGAAGTCGTACGTCATCGGGTTGTACCAGTCGACGTACTGGGCGGCGCCGGCGTAGTCGGCGGCGTCGATCTTGCCGCCGTCGGTGGCGTCGGCCGTGATGGCCGCGGTGACCAGGTTGCTCGTGCCGAACTTGGCACGCAGGGCCGACATCACGTTCTTGAACGAGTCACGGCCGCTGGTGTCGCAGCTCAGTCCGCAGGCGTTGGGGTACTCCCAGTCGATGTCGATGCCGTCGAAGACATCTGCCCAGCGCGGGTCCTCGACCAGGTCGTAGCAGGACTGGGCGAAGGCGGCCGGGTTCGCCGCGGCCTGGCCGAAGCCACCGGACCAGGTCCAGCCGCCGAACGACCACAGCACCTTGAGGTCGGGGTGCAGCTTCTTCAGCTTGCGCAGCTGGTTGAAGCTGCCGCGCAGCGGCTGGTCCCAGGTGTCGGCGACGCCGTCGACGCTCTGGTCGGCGGTGTAGCTCTTCTCGTAGTCCGCGAACGCGTCGCCGACGGCGCACTTGCCTCCGGTGACATTGCCGAACGCGTAGTTGATGTGCGTGAGCTTGCCGGCGGAGCCGGACGTCTCGATGTTCTTGACGTGGTAATTGCGGTCGTAGACGCCCCATTCGGTGAAGTAGCCGATCACCTTGTTGCCTGCGGCGGTGGGGGCGGCCGCGGTCTTCGCCGTGGGGCCGGCGTCGTCGGAGGCCCCGGCAGCGGAGCCGATGCCGGTGAGCAGGGTCGCGCCGAGCGCGGCGGTACAGGCCGCTGCGACGAGCGCCCCGAGGCGGGCGCGGGGACGGAAGGGTGCGAGCATTCGGATCTCCTCGTGGGGAGGGAGAGCGAGTGGGGGGAGCGCGTCGACCGTCGATCGATGGGTTGGCATGAACGCGATCACGCGTTTGCCGGAAAACGGTAGAAGGACTAGACCAGTTGGTCAATGGTTCGGACCAAGTTCCACGAACTCCCGGCACCCTCCCGCGGTCCCTCCGGGCGCTCCGGGGCACCCCGTGACGGAAACCCGCCGATCGGGCATACTCAACGCGCCACAGCCGCCAACCAGCCTCTTTCGTGATCCGGAAGGGCAGCATCGGCCTGGCAGTACAACCGGCGGCGCGCCCAACACCCTGCGCGCGCGACCGCCGCAGCGCCCGACAGGGAGGAGAGCGCCGTAATGCCCGACCGCGCCCCGCAGCCGGTGGACCGTGAGCTGCCCACCGAGGAGGCCAGGGATCTGATCGCCCTGGTCCGCGACATCGCCCAGCGGGAGATCGCTCCCCGCGCGGCCGAGGAGGAGGAGGCCGGGCACTTCCCGCGCGAGATCTTCTCCCTGCTCTCCGAGTCCGGGCTGCTCGGTCTGCCGTACGACTCCGCCTACGGCGGCGGCGACCAGCCCTACGAGGTCTACCTCCAGGTGCTCGAGGAGCTCGCCGCTGCCCGCCTCACCGTGGGCCTCGGTGTCAGCGTCCACTCGCTCGCCTGCCACGCCCTCGCCGGCTACGGCACCAAGGAGCAGCGCACCGAGCACCTGCCCGCCATGCTCGGCGGCGGTCTGCTCGGCGCCTACTGCCTCTCCGAGCCCGCGTCCGGGTCGGACGCCGCCTCGCTGCGCACGAAGGCCGTGCGGGACGGCGACGACTGGGTCATCAACGGCACGAAGGCATGGATCACGCACGGCGGCGTCGCCGACTTCTGCACCGTCCTCGCCCGTACGGGCGGCGAAGGCGCCCGCGGCATCACCGCTTTCCTGGTCCCGGGCGACGCGGCAGGCCTGGGCGCCGCGCTGCCGGAGAAGAAGATGGGCATGAAGGGATCGCCCACCGCCCAGCTGCACTTCGACGGCGTACGGATCCCCGACGCCCGCCGTATCGGCGACGAAGGGCAGGGCTTCGCCATCGCCCTGTCCGCACTGGACTCCGGACGCCTCGGCATCGCCGCATGTGCCGTCGGCGTCGCCCAGGCGGCGCTCGACAGCGCGGTCGAATACGCCACGGGACGCACGCAGTTCGGCCGCCCGATCGCCGACTTCCAGGGACTGCGCTTCATGCTCGCCGACATGGCGACCCGGATCGAGGCGGGGCGCGCGCTCTATCTCTCCGCCGCCCGGCTGCGCGACGCGGGACGCCCGTTCTCCCGGCAGGCTGCGATGGCGAAGCTGTTCTGCACCGATGCGGCGATGAGCGTCACCACGGACGCCGTCCAGGTACTCGGCGGCTACGGCTACACGCAGGACTTCCCGGTCGAGCGTTACATGCGCGAGGCCAAGGTGCTGCAGATCGTCGAGGGCACCAACCAGATCCAGCGCATGGTCATCGCCCGTCACCTGGCCGGGCCCGAGACGCGCTGACCCGCCCCTCCCACACCAGGGGCGCCGCGAGCCTGCTCCACTCGGGATCCCGGTGCCCCGGCAGGGTCCGCCCGCTGCTCGCCCACAGGCGGAGCATCTCGCGGTAGATGGGCGGATCGGCCGGATGGGGAACCGATTCTGCAACGACGGGCATGACGAGGCGCCGCCGACCTCGTGCGCTCGGAGCGTACGACGCGCTCGATGAGTACGACAGGTTCATGCCGGGCCAACGCCCGGCCCCCTGCGCGGGTTACCGCTGCGCGAATTCGCGCGCCAGTCCAAGGGCTACGCGCCCCGCCACTGCGCGCGATCATCGCGTGGACGTCCGGTGACCGAAGCTCCTGGGCGGGCACGTGCGCGGGCCGCGACCCTTCGCGGTCCGCGCCCGGCCAGGGAGTGAGGTCAGGCGGCCCGGCGCATCGGCGGGACCTTCAGCGGCCGCGAGCCCGGTCCGCCCACATGGGAGAAGGGCTGTGTGCGCCAGTCCAGACCCTGGGGGAGCGTCAACAGCAGGGCCGTGTCCTGCTCCTGCAGATCGAGGGACTCGTCGGCGGCATGTGCGTCACCGGCCGGCCGGCCCGTGCCCGCGCACACGGTCAGCCCGAAGGGGTTCCACGGGGTGGGGCACAGCGCATGCTCCGGCAGAACGTTCTCGTCCGCGAGGAGAGCGATCGGCTGGGCGCAGTCCGGGCAGATGACCCGGTACATCTCGAACGTGTCGTACGTGTCGAACTCGTTGCCGTCGGCCGGTTCGGCCGAATCGACGGGCTCCAGTTCGGTACGGCCGTCGTTCACAACGTTCTGCATGGAGAATCTCCCCCTCGGATGGGCCGACCAGGCGCTTGTGGCCTCGACCACAGCAAGCAATTCCCATCGCGCCGGGGAGGTAACCGTGGGGTCACGGCGGACCCTTGCCCAAACCTGTGGTGTTCGTCACATGCCCTCCGCAGGTGCCACTCCGCGCCTCCTCGGACTGTGCCGGAAGGTGCCCGGGGCAATAGGTTGATCCGCATGGAGGAGCTGGATCGTCAGATCGTGGATTTGCTCGTCAAGGACGGGCGGATGAGCTACACCGACCTGGGCAAGGCCACCGGCCTGTCCACCTCGGCGGTGCATCAGCGCGTCCGTCGCCTGGAGCAGCGGGGCGTCATCCGCGGCTATGCCGCCGTCGTCGACCCCGAAGCCGTGGGCCTGCCGCTCACTGCCTTCATCTCGGTGAAACCGTTCGACCCCAGCGCCCCCGACGACATCGCCGAGCGGCTCTCGGGTGTGCCCGAGATCGAGGCATGCCACAGCGTCGCCGGGGACGAGAACTACATCCTCAAGGCACGCGTCGCCACCCCGCTGGAGCTGGAGCACCTGCTCACCCGCATCCGCTCCCTGTCCGGCGTCTCCACCCGCACGACCGTCGTGCTGTCGACCCCGTACGAGGCCCGCCCGCCGCGTATCTAGTCTTGGTCCCATGACCGAGCGCACCGCCCCCCAGAGCGAACACCGCACCGTGCTGCTGCGCGGTGGAGAAGTCCACAGCCCCGCCGACCCCTTCGCCACCGCGATGGTCGTCGAGAAGGGTCATGTCGCCTGGGTCGGCTCCGAAGGCGCCGCCGACGCGTTCGCCTCCGGTGTCGACGAGGTCGTGGACCTCGAAGGCGCGCTGGTCACCCCCGCGTTCACCGACGCGCACATCCACACCACCGCGACCGGTCTCGCCCTCACCGGCCTCGACCTGTCCAGCGCCGCCTCCCTGGCCGAGGCGGCAGCGCTCGTGCGCCGGTACGCGGCCGATCGCCCCGGCGACCGCATCCTGATCGGACACGGCTGGGACGCCTCCCGCTGGCCCGAGGCGCGGGCGCCGCGCCGGGACGAACTCGACGAGCTGACCGGCGGCCGTCCTCTCTATCTGACCCGTATCGACGTCCACTCCGCCGTCGTCACCACCGCCCTGCTCGACCTCGTCCCGGGCATCGGCTCGCTGGCCGGCTTCCGGGACGGTGAACCACTGACCGGCGACGCCCACCACGCCGTACGCGCCGCCGCCTACGCCGCACTGTCGCCTCAGCAACGCAACGAGGCCCAGCGCGCCGCGCTTCGGCACGCCGCTTCGCTCGGCATCGGCACGGTCCACGAGTGCGGCGGCCCCGACATCTCCTCCGAGGACGACTTCACCGGCCTGCTGCGGCTGGCGCGGGAAGAGCCGGGGCCGCGCGTCGTCGGCTACTGGGCCGACCGTGACGTCGAGCGCGCCCTCGCCCTCGGCGCCCTGGGCGCCGCCGGCGACCTGTTCGCCGACGGTTCCCTCGGCTCCCACACCGCGTGCCTCCACGAGCCGTACGCAGACGCCGGTCACACCGGCAACGGCCACCTCGACGCCGCCGCGATCGCCTCCCATGTCGTGGCCTGCACCGAGGCCGGACTGCAGGCCGGGTTCCACGCCATCGGCGACGCGGCCCTCACGGCCGTCGTCGACGGTGTCCGGGCAGCGGCGGACAAGCTGGGCCTGGCCCGTGTCCGGGCCGCTCGCCACCGCGTCGAGCATGCCGAGATGCTCACGCCCGAAACGATCGCTGCCTTCGCGGAGTTCGGCCTCACGGCCTCCGTCCAGCCGGCCTTCGACGCGGCCTGGGGCGGCGAGACGGGCATGTACGCCCAGCGCCTCGGCGCCGAGCGCGCCCGCACCCTGAACCCGTACGCCGCGCTGCTGCGTGCCGGGGTACCGCTGGCGTTCGGCTCCGACAGCCCTGTGACCCCGCTCGACCCGTGGGGCACCGTCCGTGCCGCCGCCTTCCACCGCACCCCCGAGCACCGTGTGTCCGCCCGGGCCGCCTTCACCGCCCACACACGCGGCGGCTGGCGGGCCATCGGCCGGGACGACGCCGGTGTTCTGGTACCGGGAGCGCCGGCGGACTACGCGGTGTGGCGCACCGGCGAACTGGTCGTTCAGGCGCCCGACGACCGGGTGGCCCGCTGGTCCACCGACCCGCGCTCCGGTACCCCCGGCCTGCCGGACCTCACCCCCGGCAACGAGCTGCCGGTCTGCCTGCGAACGGTGGTCTTCGGCCACACCGTCTTCGCGGGACCGAACGGGTGACGTACGGACATTTCGTACCGCCGATCGATGCCTGCACCGCTCGGCCACGACCTGCGGATCTTCCCCTCTGACCTGGTGATTCGGCCGATTCTCGCTGGTCGCACGACTGTTGACAGCGAGCGCCCACCGGCCGGTAGGTTCGGCCGAGTCCACCACAGGACGTCCGACCGGCACCTACCACGCAGTCGTCGAACGCCGCTGGGTCATGGGGTGGTACGCCGCACCGGCGCACCACCACTGGGAGCCAGATTCAGCGCCCGCGCCTCGGGGGCAGAGGGAAGGTTCAGCCGGTCGGCAGGTGTGACCCGGGTGGGGCCCGGCGTTCAGTAGACAACGGCTCTCGGTCGACCCGCAGCCAGCGGGCCCCAGGTCGGCCCGAAGGACGCCGGGTCCGATTCGTCGTCCCTGCTCCCGCGGTACTTCGCCGACCGGCACGCCTCCTGCGCCGCTCCTCCGGCCCCTGCCCGCGCTGATCCAACCGCCACCGTTCGGCGTCCTCCGCTCGCTCGCTATGGTGGGGCTCTGCGTACGGACTTTAAGGGGCAGCAGTGAACGACGGTGGTGCGGTTCCCCATGGTGGATCCCAGGGGAGGCGGTACGGCCCGCTCGGCAAGGCCTTGGTAATCATCCCGACCTACAACGAGGCCGAGAACATCAAGTCGATCGTCTCGCGCGTGCGTGCCGCCGTCCCCGACGCGGACGTGCTCGTCGCCGACGACAACAGCCCCGACGGCACGGGAAAGTTCGCCGACGAGCTCGCTGCCACCGACGAACAGGTGCACGTCCTGCACCGCAAGGGCAAGGAAGGGCTCGGCGCCGCCTACCTCGCGGGCTTCGGCTGGGGCATCGAGCGCGACTACGGCGTGCTCGTCGAGATGGACGCCGACGGCTCCCACCAGCCCGAGGAGCTGCCCCGGCTGCTGACCGCCCTCAAGGGCGCCGATCTGGTGCTCGGCTCCCGGTGGGTCCCCGGTGGCCGTGTCGTCAACTGGCCCAAGCACCGGGAGTTCCTGTCCCGCGGCGGCAGTACCTACTCCCGTGTGCTCCTCGGTGTGCCCATCCGTGACATGACCGGCGGCTTCCGCGCCTTCCGCGCCGGGACGCTCGAAGGGCTGGGCCTCTCCGACGTCGCCTCGCAGGGCTACTGCTTCCAGGTCGACCTCGCCCGCCGGGCGATCGCCGCCGGCTTCCATGTCGTCGAGGTGCCGATCACCTTCGTCGAACGCGAGCTGGGCGACTCCAAGATGAACCGGGACATCGTCGTCGAGGCGCTGTGGCGGGTCACTGCGTGGGGCGTGGGCGGCCGGGCGAACCGACTGCTCGGCCGCAAGCCCCGAGCGTTCTGATCCACCCTTTACGCCGCTTCCTCGAACGCCCAGGCACACTGGTGGCATGACGACCGGTGCACCGAACCCGACCGCTCCCCGGCGCTCGCGCGCCCGCTCCTTCACGGCTCTCGGCACGGCCGCGTGGCTGGTCCTGGAGATCTGGCTGCTGATCGTCGTCGCGGACGCGGTCGGCGGTCCGGCCATGTTCGGGCTGCTCCTCGCCGGCGCGGTGCTCGGCGCCGTGGTGATGAAGCGCGCGGGGCGCCGGGCCTTCACGAACCTCACCGAAACGCTTCAGCAGCAGAGCGGTGCGACGGCGCCCCCCACAACCTCGGGCCGCAGTACGGGCAACGGCTTCCTCATGCTGGGCGGCCTGCTGCTGATGCTGCCGGGCCTGATCTCCGACGCGCTGGGCCTGCTGCTCCTGCTCCCGCCCGTGCGCACCCGACTAGGTCGGTACACGGAGCGCTCGCTGGAACGCCGGATGCGTGCCGCCGCGCCCGGAAGCCTGGGCGACGCCTTCCAGCAGGCACGGATGCACCGACCCGACGGCAAGGTGGTCCAGGGAGAGGTGATCCGCGACACTGCGCCAGGCGGGCCGGATCCGCGCGAGGACGGGCTTCGTCCGCCGCTGACCCCCTGACGGAGCCGCACCCCTCGCGTCCGCCGGGGCCGTGGGCCGCGGCGGACGCTACTGCCCACGGCACGGCGCACCTGCGCGGGACTCGGACATCAGCCCTGCGCGGGACTCGGACATCAGCAGAGACACAGCAGAGCCGCGGGGGGGGGGGGGGGGGGGGGGGGGGGGGGGGGGGGGGGGGGGGGGGGGGGGAGGGTGGGGGGGGGGGGGGGGCGGGGGGGGTGGGGGGGGGGGGGGGGGGGGGAGA
>NZ_JBWKCY010000021.1:0-49659 GCF_056436245.1 Streptomyces sp. NPDC043812 | reverse complement strand
CGGTCTGAGCCCCCTCCACCCCTCCCCCCCCCCCCCCCTCCCCCCTCCCCCCCCCCCCCCCACCCCCCCCCCCCCCTTCCCCCCCCCCCCCCCCCCCCCCCCCCCCCCCCCCCGCGGCTCTGCTCGCGTCAAACGCGCTCTTCAGCGCGCCTACGCGGACTTTCGGCTGTCGCGCGGATGCACCGCGATGTTCATGGCGCCGGAGCGAAGGACCGCCAGCCTCTCGGCCAGCACCTCCTCGAGCTCCTCGCGGGTGCGCCGCTCCATGAGCATGTCCCAGTGCGTACGCGCAGGCTTGCCCTTCTTTTCCTCGGGGCCGTCCCCGTCAACAAGGAGTGCCTGGCTTCCGCAGACCTTGCACTCCCACTCCGGCGGAATTTCCGCCTCGACCGAGAACGGCATCTCGAAACGATGCCCCTTCTCGCATGCGTACTCCACCGCCTGGCGCGGGGCCAGATCGATGCCGCGGTCGGTCTCGTAGCTGGTCACCACGAGGCGCGTGCCGCGAAGAGCTCGCTCACTCATGAATCGTGCCTCCCGGGCTTGTCGCCCACAGGACAGGTGTCGCTGTCGTCGTCATCCGGTCAACGTCCGGTCGGCGGTAAAGATTCCCGTTGCGGGTCATGCGTCGCCCGTCGTGCCGCCCCTTGTTCTACCCACCAGTGCCCGGTTTGTCACATCTGGCAGCAGATGTCACCCAGCGTCTTAGCTATTTGAGCACGCAGTAACGGTCCGCCTGGCAGGCCAAAGGCGTACACTACCGGCCTTTCACTTCCGCGTCTAAATCCGGTCCGGTACGGGGTTGCCCGCGGCGGCCACCGCGCGCCGGACGGGAACCCTCGCGAGCAGGACGAATCCCAGCACGAAGAAGATCACCAAAGAGATGATGGCATCCCGATAGCTGCCGGTCAGCTGATACGCGAGTCCGAACACCAGTGGCCCCAGCCAGCTCAGCCCCCGGTCGCTCATCTCGTACGCGGAGAAGTACTCCGCCTCCTTGCCCCGAGGCACCAGATGGGAGAACAGCGAACGCGACAGCGCCTGGCTGCCGCCCAGGACCAGCCCGATCGCCGCGGCGAGGACGAAGAACCACGCAGGCGCACCGGCCGGCAGGAAGTAGCCCGCCGCCAGGATCGCCGTCCACACGGCGAGCGAGCCGAGGATCGTGCGCTTCGCTCCGTGTGTCCTCGCCAGCCTGCCCATGCCGAGCGCGCCTGCCACCGCGAGCACCTGGACCAGCAGCACCGCGGTGATCAACGTGGTCTGGTCCAGCCCGAGCTCCTCGGAACCGTAGACCGATGCCTGCGAGATGACCGTCTGCACCCCGTCGTTGTAGACGAGGTACGCGAGCAGGAACGAGAGCGTCAGAGGGTGCCGGCGCATGTCCTTGAGCGTGGCGATCAGCTGGCCCCAGCCCGAGCCGACCGCTCCCTCACCGCTCGCGGAGACGCGCCGGTCCCGCAGCCGGCGCAGCGGTACGAGCGTGAAGGCTCCCCACCACAGGCCCGCGGACGCGAGGCAGATGCGTACCGCCTCGCCCTCGGACAGACCGAACGACTCGTGGCCGGAATACACGACCAGGTTCAGCAGCAGCACGAGGGCGCCCGAGGTGTAGCCGAAGGCCCACCCCCGGGAGGAGACCGCGTCGCGTTCGTCCGGCTCGGCGATCTGCGGGAGATACGCGTTGTAAAGGACCATCGACACGGCCAGCGCGGCGTTCGCGACGATCAGCAGGAACGCGCCGAGGAGATAGCGGTCGCCGTCCAGGAAGAACATCCCCGCCGTCGCCGCCGAGCCCACGTACGCGGACACCGCGAGCAGCGGCTTCTTGCGTCCGCTGCGGTCGGCCGCCGCTCCCGCGAACGGCATCAGCAGCACCGCGAGCACCACCGACACCGACACCGCGTACGGGAAGACGGAGCCTGCCCGCACCGGAATCCCCAGGGGATGAACGAATCCCTCCGCGTCCGCGGCCGCCTTCGCCACCGAGGTGAGGTAGGGGCCGAGGAACACGGTGAGCACGCTCGTCGAGTACACCGAGCATGCGAAGTCGTAGAAGTACCAGCCGCGTTGCTCGCGTCTGCGCTCTTCGGTGCCGCCCGTGCCCTCCGTGCGGTCCGCGGTGCCGGCGGTCATCCGCGCCCCCTCGTTCGTCCTGTTCACAGGCGCGCGCCGGGTCAGACCCACACTCCCCGGTCGGTCAGTACCGTGCGCAACGTCTCCAGATGATCGGTCATGATGCCATCCACGCCAAGGTCCAGGAGCGCGGCCATCCGCTCGGCGTCATTGACGGTCCAGACATGGACCTGGAGCCCCCGTGCGTGGGCGGTCCGGACGAACCGGCGGTCGACCAGGCGGATGCCGCCCTGGGACTCCGGTACCTGGGCGCACACCGCGCCGCTGCGGACCACGGCCGGGATGCCGAACGAGGCGAGCCGGAGGCCGAGCACACCCCGCACCCCGTAGGAGGTGGCAAGGCGCGGACCGGTCAGACGTGCTGCCCGTGACACCCGCCCCTCGGAGAACGAACCGACGCACACCCTGTCCCAGGCGTCGGTCCTGCGGATCAGATCCACCAGTGGTACCAGCGCGGACTCCGCCTTCAGGTCCACGTTCCAGCGGGCGTCCGGGAATTCCTCCAGGAGTTCCTCGAACAGGGCCAGTGGCTCACGGCCCGCGACCCGGGCCCGGCGCACCTCGCTCCAGGGCAGTGCCGCGATCTTCCCCCGGGCGTCGGTCACCCTGTCCAGCGTGCTGTCGTGGAAGGCGACCAGGCGCCCGTCCGCGGTGGTGTGCACATCGGTCTCGAAGTAGCGGAAGCCGAGGCCGGCTGCCCGGCGGAAGGCGGCCGCGGTGTTCTCGATGCCGTCGGCGGTCCCGCCGCGGTGGGCGAACGCGAGCGTGGCCGGGTGGTCCAGATAGGGGTGGCGTATGCGGGTCACTGCCGCAGTATCGCCCGTTCGGGTGAAGCGCCGGCGACCACGGTGCTGCCACCGGCAGCCCCGGGGATGGCGAAGACCCGCAGGAACAGCTGCGCCAGCGGCCCGATCGCCAGCGCGTAGGCCACCGTGCCCACCCCCACCGAACCGCCGAGCGCGAATCCGGTGGCCACGACCGCCACCTCCAGCCCGGTGCGCACCAGCCGGATCGACCGGCCGGTGAGACGGTGCAGACCCGTCATCAGGCCATCGCGGGGGCCGGGACCGAACCGCGCCGAGATGTAGAGGCCCGTCGCCGCGCCGTTCAGCACCACACCGGCGACCAGCAGGGGAATCCGCACCGCCAAGTGCCGCAGATCCGGTACGACGGCCAGCGTCGCGTCCATCGCGATGCCGATGACGAACACATTGGAGACAGTCCCGAGCCCAGGGCGCTGGCGGATCGGGATCCACAGCAGCAGCACCACCGCACCCACGGCGATCGACACCATGCCGATGGAGATCCCGGTCCGCTCGGACAGCCCCTGGTGCAGCACGCCCCACGGTTCGAGCCCGAGTCCGGCGCGCACCAGGAGCGCGGAGCTCACCCCGTAGAGGGCCAGGCCGATGTACAGCTGCAGCAGTCTGCGGGTGAGTTGCGCGGACACGATGGCGTCCCCCTGTAGTGGTAGTGGACCGATGCATGACACTCTGTGGCTACGGAACAATCCGCAACCATGGCCAATTCGAGGAAGGTGGACTGACTTCCATGTCGCAGTGGACCTCGGCAGTGGGGGCGGCGCAGCTCGCCCGGCAGCTCACTTCCCAGCAGCCGCGCCCGGCCGGCCCCGGCACCCGCAAGCCGCCCGCGTATCGTGCGCTCGCCGACGGCATCCGGCTGCTCGTCCTCGAAGGCCGGGTGCCCGTCGCCGCCCGGCTGCCCGCCGAACGCGAACTGGCGCTCTCGCTCGCCGTGAGCCGCACGACCGTGGCCGCCGCCTACGAGGCACTGCGCACCGAGGGATTCCTCGAGTCACGCAGAGGAGCCGGCAGCTGGACCGCTGTGCCCGCGGGCAATCCGCTCCCGGCCCGCGGACTCGAACCCCTGCCCCCGGAATCGCTCGGCTCCATGATCGATCTGGGCTGCGCGGCGCTTCCGGCCCCCGAGCCATGGCTGACCAGGGGGTTCCAGGGAGCACTCGAGGAACTGCCGCCGTACGCCCACACCCACGGCGACTACCCCGCGGGTCTGCCCGCGCTGCGTCAGATGCTCGCCGACCGCTACACCGAGCGCGGCATCCCGACCATGCCCGAACAGATCATGGTGACCACCGGTGCGATGGGCGCGATCGACGCCATCTGCCACCTCTTCGCCGGCCGTGGCGAGCGCATCGCCGTCGAATCCCCCTCGTACGCCAACATCCTCCAGCTGATGCGCGAGGCCGGTGCGCGCCTGGTGCCCGTGGCCATGGCCGAGGGCCTGAGCGGCTGGGACCTGGCCCGTTGGCGCCAGGTGCTGCGCGACGCCGCGCCCCGGCTCGCCTACGTCGTCGCCGACTTCCACAACCCGACCGGCGCGCTCGCCGACGAGGAACAGCGCCGCGGACTGGTCGAGGCGGCCAAGTCCGCGGGCACCGTCCTCGTCGTCGACGAGACGATGTCCGAGCTGTTCCTGGACCCGGACGTCGAGATGCCCCGGCCGGTCTGCGCCTTCGATCCGGCGGGCTCGACGGTGCTGACCGTCGGTTCCGCCAGCAAGGCGTTCTGGGCGGGCATGCGGATCGGCTGGGTGCGGGCCGCCCCGGACGTCATCCGTTCCCTCGTCGCGGCCCGCGCGTACGCCGACCTCGGCACACCCGTGCTGGAGCAGCTGGGAGTCAACTGGCTGATGCGCACCGGCGGTTGGGACAGCGCAGTCGCCGTGCGCCGAGAGCAGGCCCGCGACAACCGCGACGCTCTCGTCGCCGCCGTCCGCAGGGAGCTGCCGGACTGGGAGTTCGACGTGCCGCGCGGCGGTCTGACGCTGTGGGTGCGCACGGGCGGTCTCTCCGGCTCCCGCCTCGCGGAGGTCGGCGAACGGGTCGGCGTCCGCGTGCCGTCCGGTCCGCGCTTCGGCGTGGACGGCGCGTTCGAGGGCTATGTGCGGCTGCCGTTCACCGTGGGAGGTCCGGTGGCGGACGAGGCGGCCGCCCGCCTGGCATCGGCGGCGCGGCTGGTGCGCACGGGCGCGTCGACGGGCACGGAGGCGCCCCGCACTTTCGTGGCGTAGGGCCTCTCCTGCCGATCGGGCCGGGCCCGTGGCGCACACGGTGCGCACGGACCCGGCCCGAGGGGAGCAGGGGAGGGTCAGCCTTCGGCAGGGACCACCATGGCGGACTTCGCGGTCGAGGACACCGGTTCGTCGGCGGGCGCCTGCTCGTTCTCGTCCAGCCGGGCGGGCAGCAGGTCCAGCACCGCCTGCCGGTGTGCCGCGCTCGTCGCGTCGTCGAACGGGTCCGGCGTCGCCGGCACCTGGAGCCTGAGGACGGGACCGGTGCCCAGACGGGCGTACCCGCGGCCGGGCGGGACATCAGGTGTCGGTGTGGTGGGCGGCTTCGTGCCGAGGACGGTCTCGATCCGGTCGTAGTCGACGGGGCCGAGGACGACCCGGGCCCGGGTGTGCGTCCGTACCGTCTCGGTAAGGGCGTCGATGCTGTCGAACTGCTCGGCCACGACGACCGTGACGTGTGCCGCGCGACCGTGTCGCAGCGGCACCTGGAGCATTTCCTGCGGGTCCATGTGCCCGTCCGCTGCAGCCAGATGGCCGAGGACGCTCGGCCGGTCCACCAGGATCCACAGCGGCCGTTTGGTGTCGTCGGGTGCCGGGTGTCCGGACTGGCGGGCCCGGTTGGCCGCGATCAGCCGCCGCTCCGTCTCGTGCGCCGCCCACTCCAGGCTCGACAGTGCGCCGGTGAGCCCGGACTCCACGGCCAGCACGCCGGCCCGCCCGGTGAGGAAGGCGAACTCGCCTGCGCCGCCGCCCTCCACGACCAGCACGTCGCCGTGCCGGAGTGCCTGCACTGCGATGGAGCGGAGAAGTGTCGAGGTGCCGCTGCCGGGCTCGCCGACGGCGAGCAGATGCGGCTCGGTGGAACGGGGACCGGTGCGCCAGACGACCGGCGGCACCTGCTCCGTCTCCTCCGCGGCGGTGACGGGAACCGTGAGCCGCACGGTGTCCTCGTCGGTGAATCCCAGCACGGTCTCACCGGGGGAGGTGACGAACTGCTGGGCGGCGATGGCCGTCGACAGGGCGGGCAGGACGCTCATGACGAGCTGGTTGCCCTCCTCGTCCCAGCGGAACCGGTATTCGCGGCCACGCCCCGTCTTGGCGTGCAGCAGCTGCTCGATACGGTCGCGGGACGCGGCATCCGAGTCGGTGAACCAGGCCGGATACTTCACGAGCAGCCGGGTGAGCCGGCCGTCGCCGTCGAATTCGTACTCGCTGAAGACCTTGCTCCACTCCCCGCCGTGGGCGAAGAGCGGAGCCGGGTCGCCGTCCGCCGTGAAGTACGACACGAGAGCGTCGTACAAGGCCTGCAGCCGGGCGGTCTCCGCGTCGTTCGGGCCGGTCTTGACCGGCTCCCTGGCGCGGCCCGTCCAGGCGGCCGCGGCCATCACCGTGATCAGGGCCAGGAGCGGCCCGTACGGAATGAGCGCGACCGCGAGGACGCAGGCCGCCACGGAGAACAGGGTGGGACCACGCCGTTCCTTGGGAGTGGCGGCCCACTTGCTCCGGGCCATGGCGGCCAGCTTCCGCAGACCACGGGTGATCGTGATCAGCGGATGGAGGACATCCGTGGCGCTGTCGGCGGCCGTGCGCGCGATCTCGCGGCTGCGAGCGATCTGTGCGCTGCCGCTGGTCAGAATGCGGGGGAGTGGTCGCCGGGCCACATCTGTCTCCTGAAGTGCTCGTCGGTTTCGAGGGGCGTCAGAACTTGATCCCGCCCAGCAGCCCGGCGAGGCTCGTGGTGCCTGCCGTGATGCTCGGCGCGATCGCGGTGCCCGCGAGGAAGAAGCCGAAGAGCGCGGAGACGAACGCGTGGGACGCCTTCAGCCCGTCTTTTCGGCAGAAGAGGAAGACGATGATGGCGAGCAGGACGACGCCTGAGATGGACAGGATCATGAGGTTCTCCTGGGTGAGGGGACATTCACCTTGAGTTATCCCATCCTTACTGATGGTATCTATACGACAAAAGGTGCAAAAGAGTGAATTATCGTTGATTTCACTGCACTGGCCGACAGTTGTGCACCGTTCGGCGGGCAGAGACGGTGTCGGCGCCGCACAGTGCCTCCGGCCACCGGCCCGACAGTGCATCCGTTGCCTCTGCGCGGTCCCGGCATGCCAGGCACCTGGCAGTAACCTGTCGGTTCACTCGTACGGCTGCTCCTGCCGTGCGGCCCAGGTCAACGTGGTGAAAGGCGGTCCGTCCGATGAGCGAAGTCCCGGACTCCGAAGTGATCGAGCTCGCGACCAAGGTCTTCGACCTGGCGCGTCAGGGGGAGACCGAGACGCTCGCCGCGTACCTCGACGCCGGCGTCCCGGCGAACCTCACCAATGACAAGGGGGACACCCTTGTCATGCTTGCCGCCTACCACGGCCACGCCGCCACGGTCGAAGCCCTGCTCGCCCGCGGCGCCGAGGCGGACCGGGCCAACGACCGCGGCCAGACGCCTCTTGCCGGCGCGGTCTTCAAGGGCGAGGACGCCGTCATCCGCGCGCTGCTCGCCGGCGGCGCCGACCCGCAGGCCGGAACTCCCTCCGCTGCGGATACCGCGCGGATGTTTGGGAAGACAGACCTCTTGGAGCTGTTCGACGGCCGCTGAGCGGCCGTCGAACACACTGCGACCAGCCACGACGACGTCGCCGGCCGATGGGGCACCCGCCCGCGGGCGGTGATGCGGCCCCCGCCTCCCGGCCCGCCGGGCCGAAGCGGAGGAGGGAGCCGTAAATGTGGTCGCGGTGGCGAAATGCGTGGGTCATCATGACGTCAGCCCTGTCCCGGACCTCATCACACCGGGAATTCCCCTGGGGCCACCGAAGAGAGGCAGAGGAAGATGCTCACCAACAAGCAGAAGACGCGTAAGACGACGGGCGGCCCGACATGCTGCTGCGCGGCCTAGGCATTCCAGTCCCCGGTCGCGTCGACAGCTTGATGTGAGGCTCTCCCCATGTTCGATCCAGTCATAGCGCCGAGCGGCACACTGCTCGGCCTGCTGCAGAGGGGCCGCGGCGACGGCACGCTCCACGCGCTCGCCGCTCCGCGCGCCGAAGCGCTCGCCGCCCTCAACCACTGCGTGCTGAACGACCCCCGCCACGACTGGCAGGTCGAGAACCGCTCCCTCTACTACGCACGCCTGTACCTCGACCTCCACGGCTCCCTCGTGGAGATCGAACGGCACCTGTGCGACACCGACGACCACCTCGACGCCGACGAGGCCAGGACCGGCCTCGCCCTCGCGGTGCTCGGGCACCTCGCCTCCTACGGGCGCGGCGACGCCCTCGCCCTGCTGCGGCGCTACGCCGCGAGCGGCGCCAACTGGGCATGGGCGCTCGACGAACTCGCCCTGCGCGACGACGACGCCGGCCTGCGCTCCCTCGCGACCCCGATCCTCGCCAGATTCCCCATTACCGCCGAAGGCGACGCGGAACTGGCCGTCGCCGTGCGCGACGCCTTCGAACCCCGGCCGTGGCGGCTGTGGGCGGAGGACGAGCGCGCATCCGTCGGCGGGCGGGTCCGCGCCGCACAGGAAGCCGGCTCCTTCGACCGCTGGCAGCGCCAGATGAGGCCGTCCGGCCCCCGGCCGGGCTGGAGCGTCCAAGCCGTCCTCGACTGGGCCGAACAGGGCCTGGAGCGCGGCAGCGCACTGCACGTCCCCGCGGCCCGTTGCCTCAGCGCCGTCGCCGGACCGGAGGACCGCGCCGAGATCGTCGGCGCCGCCCGCTCCGGTCCCGACGGAGCCCGTTGCGCCGCCCTGCACTATCTCGCCGAAGCCAAGGACCCCGTCGTCCTCGACCTGATCGAAGCGGCCGTGGCGGACGGCTCGCGCACCGTCGCCGACGCCGCGATCGCCTCGTTCGAGCGGATGTGCGGCGAGGAAGCCGTCGAACGGGCGCGGGGCTGGGTGCACCGGCCGGACGCCCTCGGCGCCTCCGCCGCAGGCGTCCTCGCCTGCCGAGGCATCGCGAAGGACGCCCCGCTCGTCCTCGGTGCGCTCCGCGAGACCGTTCGCGCCGACGGCCCGGACGCGCCCTTGCTCTGGACACTCGTCGACGGCGCCGGACGACTCGGCATCGCCTGCGCCGCACCCGTACTGCGCCACGTCTACCGTGAGACGGCCTCCTCACATCTGAGGGGCCGGGCCGCCCGGGCGCTCGCCGCCACCGACCCCTCCTTCGCCAACGGCTTCGCCGTCGAATGCCTCTGGGACTGCGAGGAGACGACCAGAGAAGTCGCCGCACGCCACGCCGAGACCGGCGATGTGCGCGTGGCCGACCGACTGCGCAGGCTCGCCGCCGATCCCGCCGAGGAGGCGGAGGTGCAGACCGCCGTACGCAGCAGGATCGGGCCCGACATGCCCGCTGTGTGACGACTCGGAGCGATCGGGCCGGGCGTGGCAACAAAACGCTCATGGGACGTTCCCCGGAGGGAAAGATCCTCGTTGGCGCAGCCACCCCGGGCCCGACGACAACACGGGTATGCGTGTCGTCATCGTCACCGAATCCTTTCCGCCCGACGTCAATGGTGTGGCGCACTGCGCCCTGCAGACCGCCCGGCATCTCGCCGCCCGCGGTCATGAGCCGCTCGTCATCGCCCCGGCCGCGGCCGGGGCCGACAGCGCCGACCTCCACGCGCCCTGCCCGGTGGTGCGCGTGCCTTCACTCCCGTTGCCCGGCTATCCGCAGGTACGGGTAGCCCTCCCCAGCCGGCGGGTGGCGGCGGCGATCACGGCGCACCGCGCCGACATCGTGCATCTCGCCAGCCCCTTCGTCCTCGGGGTGCGCGGGATGGCGGCCGCCGCCCGTCTCGGCCTGCCCGCCGTCGCCGTCTACCAGACGGACCTGGCGGGATACGCCCGTACCTATGTCGGAGCGGGCGAGGGCACCGCCTGGCGGCGGATCAAGGCCGTGCACGGGGCCGCCGACCGTACGCTCGCACCGTCCACCGCCGCCCGGCGGGACCTCGAGGAGCACGGTGTGGAGCGCGTGCGCCTGTGGCCGCGCGGGGTGGACACCGCCCGCTTCCGGCCCGCTCTGCGCGACGACGCACTGCGCCGGGAACTCGCCCCCGGCGGCGAACTGATCGTCGGCTACGTCGGCCGCCTCGCCCCCGAGAAACATGTCGAACTGCTCGCCGGAGCCTGCGCACTGCCGGGGGTGCGAGTGGTCGTCGTCGGCGACGGCCCCAGCGAGACCTCCCTGCGCGGCGCCCTGCCCGGTGCCGTCTTCCTCGGCCGCCGGACCGGGGACGACCTCGCCCGGATCTTCGCCTCGCTCGACGTCTTCGCCCACACCGGACCGTACGAGACGTTCTGCCAGACCGTGCAGGAAGCCATGGCCAGCGGCGTCCCCGTCATCGCGCCCGCCGCCGGCGGGCCGCTCGACCTCGTCGACCACGGGCGCACCGGACTGCTCGTCGAGCCGCACCGCACCGACACCGTGCGCGACGCCGTCGCGGCACTGGCCGCCGACCCCGCCCTGTGGTCCTCGTTCGCGCACGCCGGGCGCGCCGCGGTGGAAGGCCGCACCTGGGCCGCGGTCGGCGACATGCTCCTCGACCACTACGCCGATGTCCTCGGCGCGCGGACGGTGGTGGCGGCATGAGCGGGCTGCGCATCGTACGACTCGCCAACTTCGTCACCCCGTCGTCCGGCGGACTGCGCACAGCCCTCGACCAGCTGGGCCGCGGCTACCTGGCTGCCGGGCACGAGCCCGTACTGGTCGTGCCCGGCGACCGGCACACCGACGGGCACACCCCGCAGGGCCGCGTCATCACGCTGCCGGGACCGGAGATCGTCGGAACCGGCGGATACCGGGTGCTCGCCGGACGGCGAGGCCTGCGCCGGCTGCTGGAGGACCTCGCGCCCGACCGGCTCGAGGTCTCCGACCGCACCACCCTGCGCTGGACCGGCGAATGGGCACGGCGGCACCGCATCCCGTCGATGATGGTCTCCCACGAGACCGCCGACGGAGTGCTGCGCACCTGGGGAATGTCCGAGAGCGTCGCCGCCCGCGCCGCCGACCGGCTCAACCGCCGCAGCGCCTGGGCCTATTCGAGGATCGTGTGCACCACCGAGTGGGCGGAACGCGAGTTCGTGCGCATCGGCGCGCGCAACGTGGTGCGCGCTCCGCTCGGCGTCGACCTCCAACGGTGCCGGCCGGGTCGGCGCAGTCTGGTGCTGCGCGCCCGGTACGCCGCCGGAGCACGCACCCTGCTGCTGCTCTGCTCCCGCCTGTCCGTGGAGAAGCGCCCCGGGACGGCCCTGGACGCGCTCGCCGCACTGCGCGAACGGGGTGTGCCGGCGACCCTGGTCGTCGCCGGCGACGGTCCGCTGAAGGCGTCGCTCGTGCGCAGGGCGGCGGCGGAGCGGCTGCCCGTCCAGTTCCTCGGCCACGTCGGCGACCGCGAGTCCGTCGCCGACCTCCAGGCCGCGGCGGACATCTGCCTGGCACCCGGCCCGGCGGAAACGTTTGGCCTCTCCGCACTGGAAGCCCTCGCCTGCGGCACCCCGGTCGTGGGCAGCGCATCGTCGGCGCTGCCCGAGGTGATCGGCGATGCGGGCATGGCAGCGGCGGACTCGGGGCCGGACTTCGCCGAGGCGGTCCTCGACCTGCTCGGCCGGCCGGAGTCCGACCGCCGAGAGGCGGCCAGGGCGAGGGCCGAACTCTTCGACTGGCAGAGCTCGGTGACGGCCTTCCTGGCCGCCCATGAGGCACTGCCCGTGCGGGAGAGAGCGCCGGAACCGGGGGTCCAGGCATGACACCGACGCACCCCGTCGCCGTACCGGCCACGTCCACGGACGACGACACGGGGACGAGGCCCACTGGCGGCACGGGCTCGCCGCGTCCCGCGGCGCGGGCACTCGGAGGTGCGCAGGGGCCCGTGCGTTCGCCCGACGCCGACGCCGACGCCGACGCCGACGCCGGGGCGACCGCGGCCCCCTGCGTCGGCGGGGACACGGCTGACACGAGCACCACCCCGTGCTCGGGCGACCGTGGCGTGCCGGTCGGCAGGGAGCACGGAGGCGGGGCGCCAAGCCCGTCGCGCCCCGTGCGCCGCCTGCCCGCGCAAGCGCGGCCGGCCGCGGCGTCGCGCCCCGCTCCCCTCCGCTTCGCCGCGCTCGGGGACTCGCTCACCGAGGGCGTCGGCGACCCCGTCGACGGCCGATGGCGTGGCTGGGCCGCGTTGCTCGCCGAGGGGGTCGGGAGCGCGGAGCAGCCCGCCGTGTTCCTCAACCTCGCCACCAGCGGCGCGCTGAGCCATGACGTCGCCGAGACCCAGGCTCCCCGGGCCCTCGGCTTCGGGCCCGACATCGCGTCCGTCGTCGTCGGCGTCAACGACACCCTCCGGCGCACCTTCGACATCGGCGTACTCACGCGGCGGCTCGACGACGTCTGCGCGCAGCTCACCGCACGCGCCACCGTGCTGCTCACTGCCTGTCTGCCCGATCCCGGTGCCATGTTCGCCCTGCCCGCGCCGCTCGCCCGACCGCTTGCCAGACGGCAGCGCGCCGTGAACGCCGTCGTCCACGCACTCTCCGACCGCTACGGCGCCGTCCACCTGCACGCCGCCGATCCGGCGTGGGTCGCCGACCGCTCCATGTGGAGCGCCGACCGGCTCCACCCCGGCGAGCGCGGACACCGCATGCTCGCCCGCTCCTTCCACGAACTGCTGGCCGCCCGCGGCCTCGTCCTCGGCGCGCCGCCGTCCGCCGAACCCGACCGTCCGCGCCCCACCCGGACCGAGGCACTGATGTGGCTCGCCACGGCAGGCACTGCCTGGGTGGCACGCCGCTGCACCGACCTCGTCCCCCAGCTCGTGCGGCTCGCGGGCGACGAGGTGCAGCACTGGGCCCGCGGCACCAGCGCCCGGCTCGACCGCTCGGCCGAGACCGCGCTGTCCGCCGCGCTCGCCGCCGTGTCGCTCGACCCTCCGCTCGCCCGCATCGGGGCAAGAATGGGGGAATGAGCGGGCGCTGGGAGTTCTGGATCGACCGTGGCGGTACCTTCACCGACATCGTGGGCAGACGCCCCGACGGTCGGCTGGTGACCCGCAAACTGCTCTCGCACAACCCCGAGCGGTACCGTGACGCGGCCGTCGCGGGCATCCGGCTGCTGCTCGGCACGCCGTCGGACGCACCTGTTCCGGCCGACCGGGTCGCCTCGGTGAAGATGGGCACCACCGTCGCCACCAACGCACTGCTGGAGCGCCGCGGCGAGCCGACCGTACTCGTCATCACCGAAGGGTTCGGGGACGCGCTGCGCATCGCGTACCAGAACCGGCCGCGGCTCTTCGACCGGCGCATCCTCCTCCCCGAGGCGGTGTACGACCGGGTCGTCGAGGTCCCCGAGCGGGTCGACGCGCACGGCGGCATCGTCCGGCCGCTCGATCTCGCCGCTGTCACCGACCAGTTGGCCGCGGCACGTGCGGAAGGCTTCTCCAGCGCCGCCGTCGTCCTGATGCACGGCTACCGCCACCCCGAGCACGAGCGGCGCATCGCCCGCGCCGCCCGCGACCTCGGCTACACACAGGTCAGTTGCTCGCACGAGGTCAGCCCGCTGATCAAGCTCGTGCCCCGCGGCGACACCACCGTCGTCGACGCCTATCTCTCACCGATCCTGCGCCGGTACGTGGACGAGGTCGCCACCGAACTCGACGGCATCCGGCTGATGTTCATGCAGTCCAACGGCGGGCTGCGGGAAGCCACCCACTTCCGCGGCAAGGACGCCGTGCTGTCCGGTCCCGCGGGCGGAGTCGTCGGCATGGCCCGTACGTCCGAGCAGGCAGGACACGGGCGCGTCATCGGCTTCGACATGGGCGGCACATCCACCGATGTGTCGCACTACGCCGGCGAGTTCGAGCGCGAGCTCGGCACACAGGTCGCGGGGGTGCGGATGCGGGCGCCCATGATGAGCATCCACACCGTCGCCGCGGGCGGCGGCTCCGTCCTCCACTTCGACGGCCGCCGCTACCGCGTCGGTCCCGACTCCGCCGGTGCCGTGCCCGGCCCCGCCTGCTACCGCCGCGGCGGACCGCTCACCGTCACCGACGCCAACGTGATGCTCGGCCGCATCCAGCCCGACCACTTCCCGGCCGTGTTCGGTCCTGACGGCGACCAGCCCCTCGACGCCGCCACCGTACGGGAACGCTTCACGGCACTGGCCGAGGAGGTCTCCCGGGAGAGCGGCGCACGGCGCACCCCCGAGCAGGTCGCCGCGGGGTTCCTGGAGATCGCCGTCCTCAACATGGCGAACGCGGTGAAGAAGATCTCCGTCCAGCGGGGCCATGACGTCACCCGCTATGCGCTGACGTCCTTCGGAGGCGCCGGCGGCCAGCACGCGTGCGCCGTCGCCGATGCACTCGGCATCGACACGGTGATCGTCCCGCCGCTGGCCGGCGTGCTGTCCGCCTACGGGATCGGCCTCGCCGATGCCACCGCCATGCGGGAACAGTCTGTCGAAGCCCGCCTCGACGAGGACACCGTTGCCCGCGTCCGCGCCCTGTGCGACGAACTCGCTGCCCGTACCCGCGCGGAACTGCGCGCGGACGCCGTCCCCGACGCGGCGATCACCACCCGTTCCTGGGTGCTGCTGCGCTACGCCGGTACCGACGCGAGCCTGCCCGTACCGCTGGAGGGGGCCGAGGCGATGCGGGCGGCCTTCGAGCGGGTCCACCGCACGCGGTACGCGTTCACGATGGACAAGCCGCTGGTCGTGGAAGCCGTGTCCGTCGAGGCGGTGGGCACGGCCGGGGAGCACGGGGACACGGTCGTCGAGGAGGGCCGTGCCCAAAAGGAGTCGGGGCCGCGGGCACATGTGGAGATGTTCGTCGACGGCGGGCGGCGCGACGTCCCTCTGCACCGGCGCGCCGGTCTGCGCGCCGGGGACGAGGTGACGGGTCCGGCGGTCGTCGCCGAGGCGGACGCCACGACGGTGGTCGACCCGGGGTGGCGGGCCACCACGGGCGACGCGGGCCACCTGCTGCTGGCCCGCGTACTGCCGAGGCCCGGACGGGTCGCGGTCGGCACCGACGTGGACCCCGTGCTCCTGGAGGTCTTCAACAACCTCTTCATGGCGATCGCCGAGCAGATGGGCGTCCGTCTGGAGAACACCGCCCACTCCGTCAACATCAAGGAACGGCTCGACTTCTCCTGCGCGCTGTTCGACGCGGACGGCAACCTGATCGCCAACGCCCCCCACATCCCCGTCCACCTCGGTTCGATGGGCGAGTCGATCAAGGAGGTGCTGCGCCGTAACAAGGACGGGATGCGGTCCGGGGATGTGTACGCGATCAACGATCCGTACCACGGCGGGACCCACCTGCCCGATGTGACCGTCGTGACACCGGTGTTCGACGCGGACGACCTGCGTTTTCTCGTCGCCTCACGCGGGCACCACGCGGAGATCGGCGGGATCAGCCCCGGTTCCATGCCCGCCTTCAGCCGCACGATCGACGAGGAGGGCGTCCTCTTCGACAACTGGCTTCTTGTACGGGACGGTCGGCTGCGCGAGACCGAGACACGCGCCCTGCTCACCGGCGCACGCCACCCGTCCCGGGCACCCGACACCAACCTCGCCGATCTGCGCGCCCAGATCGCCGCCAACGAGAAGGGCATCACCGAACTCCGCCGGATGGTCGACCAGTTCGGACTCGACGTCGTCCAGGCCTACATGCGGCATGTGAGGGACAACGCCGAGGAGTCCGTGCGCCGCATCGTCGCGGAGCTCGACGACGGGGAATTCCGCTACGAGACCGACAGCGGCGCGGTCATCCGGGTCGCGGTCTGTGTCGACCGCGAACAGCGCAGCGCCGTCATCGACTTCACCGGCACGTCCGCTCAGCAGCCCGGCAACTTCAACGCGCCCACATCGGTCGTCATGGCCGCGGTGCTGTACGTCTTCCGGACGCTCGTCGGCGAGGACATCCCCCTCAACAGCGGCTGCCTCGAACCGCTCGAGGTACGCGTGCCCGAGGGCTCCATGCTCGCCCCCTCGTACCCTGCGGCCACCGTCGCGGGCAACGTGGAGACCTCCCAGGCCGTCACAGGGGCGCTGTACGCGGCACTGGGTGTGCAGGCGGAGGGCTCGGGCACGATGAACAACCTCACCTTCGGGAACGACCGCGTGCAGTACTACGAGACCGTGGCGAGCGGTTCGGGCGCGGGCGACGGCTTCGACGGCGCGGACGCCGTGCAGACACATATGACCAACTCGCGGCTCACCGACCCCGAGGTACTGGAGTGGCGCTACCCCGTACGTGTGGACTCGTTCGCCGTACGCGACGGCAGCGGGGGAGCGGGACGGTGGCGCGGGGGTTGCGGGGTGGTGCGGAAGATCCGTTTCCTTGAGCCGATGACGGTGGCGCTGCTGACGGGACACCGGCGGGTCGCGCCGTACGGGATGGCGGGCGGCGGGCCGGGCGCACTCGGCGAGAACAGGGTGGAGCGCGCCGACGGCAGCACGGAGCCGCTGGCGGGCGTCGACTCCGTCGACGTCGGCCCCGGGGACGCCCTCGTGGTGCTCACCCCGGGAGGCGGCGGCTACGGCACACCCGGGGAACGAGGGACGTCCGCGACCGGGTGACTGAGGGCGGCGGGGACGGAACGGGGGAGGCCGGCGCAGCCGGCGCTCAGCCCACCGGGACGAAACGCACAGGTGTGCCGGGCACCGCCTGCGCCGCGGCTGCGAGATCGCGCCCGTCGACCACTCCCACCACCGGATAGCCACCGGTCGTGGGGTGGTCCGCGAGAAACACGACCGGCCTGCCGTCCGGCGGCACCTGCACGGCACCCAGCACCATGCCCTCACTGGGCAGTTCGCCGGGCACTGCCCGATCCAACGCCGGTCCGTCCGTCCGCAGGCCGATACGGTTGCTCGCGGACGAAACGCGGTAGCCGGGCGCGGCCAGCGTGCCGAGAGCGGCGGCGGTGAACCAGTCGTGGCGTGGTCCGAGCCGGATCCGCAGGACCAGTTCCGCGGGCGGCGCGGGCCACGGCACCTGGACATCCACTCGGCCCGGCCGACCCGCGGCCGCACCCAGCGGCAGCACGGCACCGTCCGTCAGCGGGTCGGGCCCGAGACCCGAGAGAAGGTCGGTGGACCGGCTGCCGAGGACCGCTTCGACGGCGATGCCGCCGCCGAAGGCGACATAGCTGCGCAGGCCACGGACCGCGGGACCCAGCTCCAGTACAGCGCCGGCCGGCATCCGCACCGGAGAACCCCACGCCGCCGGTCGGCCGTCGACGGTGACCGCGCACGGCGCACCACCGACCGCGACCGTGACCGGACACCGCGGCCGCACCGCACACCCGTTGAGCGTCGTCTCCAGCACGGCCGCGCCCGAGGGATTGCCCACGAGACGGTTGACGAGCCGGGCGGCCGGCGCGTCGAGGGCGCCGGAACGTGGCACCCCCAGATGCGCATGGCCGGGCCGGCCCGCGTCCTGCACCGTGGTCAGCGCACCGGACCGCACGACCGCGAAGGCCCGGTCGGTCATCGTTCCTCCGGTACGAAGCGCACCCGCGTCCCGGGGGCCAGCAGCGCCGCGGGCTCGCGTGCCGGGTCCCACAGCACGGCGTCCGTGGTGCCGATGAGCTGCCAGCCACCCGGGGAGGAGCGCGGGTACACCCCGCAGTAGCTCCCTGCCAGGGCGAGGGATCCGGCCGGGACCGCCGTGCGAGGAGTGGCGCGACGGGGCACCGACAGCTCCTTCGGCAGCCCGGTCAGATAGCCGAAGCCGGGCGCGAACCCGCAGAACGCCACGCGGAATTCGGCCGCCGCATGCAGACGCACCGCCTCGTCCGGTGTCACGCCCCACAGTTCGGCGACCTCCGCGAGATCGGGACCGTCGTAGCGGACCGGGATCTCGATCTCGTTCCCGCTGCGCGCGTCGGGGTCCCGTATCTCCCAGCCGGCGAGTTCGCGTGCCAAACCGTGGGGATCGTCGATGCCGTCGAGCAGCACCGTCCGCGCGGCGGGCACGATCTCCCGGACCCGAGGCAGCAGGCCGGCGGCCCGTCTGCGCAGCAGCTCGGCGTGGAACGCGCCGGTCTCCTCGCCATCGTTCAGTTCGACCAGCAGTGCCTGCTCGCCCACCGGCAGGGCACGAAGTGCCGGCCTGAGCGACCGCCGGCCGGCGGCCGGGGATGCGGAGGTCATACGAAGGCCTCCACACGGACCCCGGCGGTCTCCAGCTGCTGCCGTACCTGACGGGCGAGCGCCACGGCACCCGGGGTGTCTCCGTGCAGGCAGAGCGAACGGGCGCGGACCGGGACCGAGCGGCCGCACCTCGCGGTGATCACCCCGAACCGGGCCATGCTCACCGACCGCTCCACCACGGCCGCCGCGTCGCTGATCACCGCGCCGTCCTGCCCGCGCGGCACCAAGGTGCCCTCGGCGGTGTACGCGCGGTCCGCGAACGCCTCGGTGACCACGGGCAGTTGTGCCTTCTCCGCGTGGGAGTGCAGCTTCGATCCGGGCAGTCCGAGCAGCGGCAGCCGCTCGCCCGAAAGCAGCACGCCCTCGACGACGGCGGCGGCCTGCTCCTCGTCATGCACGACGCGGTTGTACAGCGCGCCGTGCGGTTTGACGTAGGAGACCCGGGTCCCGGCCGCCCGGGCGAAAATCTCCAAGGCACCTATCTGGTAGGCGATCTCAGCCGCCAGCTCATCGGGCGGGACGTCCATGGAACGCCGTCCGAAGCCGGCGAGATCGCGGTACGAGACCTGGGCGCCGATCCGCACCCCGCGAGCGGCGGCGAGCTCGCACACCCGACGCATGGTGGACGCGTCCCCCGCGTGGAATCCGCAGGCCACATTGGCGCTGGTGACGACGGAGAGCAGCTGCTCGTCGTCGGTCAGCCGCCAGCGGCCGAATCCCTCGCCCAGATCGGCGTTGAGGTCGATGGACGCCCAGGTCACTGTCTTCTCCTGTCCGGTCAGGCCACTCGGTACTGCTCGTCGCGGGTGTCCGTGAGGAACATCCGGCCGGGCGCATGGGTGAGGGCGAACGGCGGACGCGAGGCCATCACGGCCGCCTGCGGAGTCACTCCGCAGGCCCAGAAGACGGGAACGTCCCCCGGCTCGGCATCCACCGGATCGCCGAAGTCGGGCCGGCCGAGGTCCCGGATCCCGAGTCCCGCCGGGTCCCCTATGTGCACCGGATCGCCGTGCACCGAAGGCATCATGGCACTGCGGGTGATCGCCGCAGGAAGATGCCCGGCCGGAACGGGACGCATGGACACCACCATCGGGCCGTGCAGCCGTCCGGCGGTCCGGCAGAGCCTGTCCGTCGTGTACATCGGGACATTGCGGTCCTGTTCCACATGGCGCAGTGGAACGCCGGCCGCCCGCAGCGACCACTCGAAGGTGAAGCTGCACCCGAGGAGGAACGTCACCAGATCCGCGCGCCAGTGGGCGGTGACGTCGGTCGGCTCGGCGACCAGCTCACCGTGCTCCCAGACGCGGTAGAGCGGCAGATCGGTGCGCAGATCCGCGCCCTCGGCCAGCACTGTCGTCCAGGACCCGGCGTCGGTGACGTCCAGCACAGGACAGGGCTTCGGATTGCGCTGGCAGAAGAGGAGCATGTCGTAAGCCCAGTCGGCCGGCAGGGAGACCAGGTTGGCCTGGGTGTGACCCGCGGCCATCCCCGACGTCGGCACCGACAGTCCGTTGCGGAACCGCATCCGTGCCTCGGCCGCCGTCCACCTGTGCGGCTCCGTGTCCACCTCGGCCGGCGGTCCGGCGCCGACAGCAGCCGGCGGTCGGACGGCCGTCCCGCTCACACCAGCTCCTTGCCGCGCGTCTCGGGCAGCCCGACCAGGGCGAGCACCGCGATGCCGTAGCCCGCCGCACCGAGGACGAGTGCTCCGCCCACGCCCCAGCTGTCGGACAGGAAGCCGACCAGCGTGGGCAGGAAGGCCCCCACGGCCCGGCCGCTGTTGTAGGTGAATCCCTGGCCCGTGCCGCGGACCGCGGTCGGATAGAGCTCGCTGAGGTACGAGCCGAATCCGCTGAAGATCGCGGACATGCAGAAGCCGAGCGGGAAGCCGAGGACGAGCAGCAGGCCGTTGGCCCCCGAGGGGATGTTGGTGTAGGCGAGGATTCCGGCCGCCGACAGGATGGCGAACAGCGTGATGTTGCTCTTCCGGCCGATGCGGTCGGTCAGATACCCGCCGGTGAGATAGCCGATGAAGGCGCCCGATATCAGGAACGTCAGATAGCCGCCCGTACCGACGACGGTGAGCCCGCGCTCGGTCTTGAGATACGTCGGGACCCAGGTCGCGAGGGTGTAGTACCCGCCCTGCACACCGGTCGACAGCAGCGTGGCGAAGAGCGTCGTGCGGAGCAGATCCTTCTGGAAGATCGCCGAGAACGAACCGCGCTCGGTGCTGGTCCGGCGCTGTTCCGCGGCCTCGGGCGCATCGCTCACATTGCGCCGCACATAGATCACCAGCAGCGCCGGCAGTGCGCCCGTCCAGAACATCACGCGCCATGCGGTGTCGGCGTCGAGGAACTGGAACACGAGGGTGTACACGATGACGGCCAGCGCCCAGCCGGCCGCCCATGCGCTCTGCACCGCGCCCAGCGTGCGTCCGCGGTGCTTCGCCGTCGCGTACTCGGCGACCAGGATCGCGCCGACCGCCCACTCGCCGCCGAAGCCGAGGCCCTGCAGCGCGCGGAAGACCAGCAGCGTCTCGTAGTTGGGCGCGAAACCGCACAGGACGGTGAACACGGCATAGGTGATGACCGTGATCATCAGCGCCTTCACCCGGCCGATGCGATCGGCGAGGATGCCGGCGAGCGCGCCGCCTATCGCCGAGACGACCAGCGTGACCGTGGTGAGAAGTCCGGTCTGTCCGTTGTCGAGGCTGAAGTACGCCGAGATCGCCACCATGCTCAACGGCAGGGTGAAGTAGTCGTACGAGTCGAGGGCGTACCCCCCGAACGCGCCGCCGAACGCTCGGCGGCCGCGCGGGCCGAGGGAACGCAGCCATGCGAACGCGCCGGTGTCCTGCGGCAGTTCGTCGTGGACCTGCTGTGCCTGGGTCGTCATCTGCACCTCGCTGAGGGGAGGGAGTGCCTTGGGGTGTGGGGGGAGAAGCGGATGTGCGGGCCGAGCGGTGAAGCCAACGTAGGGGATTGTTGAACGATCCGACAAGGGGCGCGTTGAGTCGTTCCTGCTTCTACGATGGATTCCGCGCGCCGGTGTGAGCGGACCGGCGAGGGAGAGAGGGTGTTGTGGGGATGACGGAGCCCGTGGCCGGTGGACTGGCCGACGACCGCCCGCTGTTGGGGCGCACGAGCACGGCCGAGCGGGTCGCGGACATCCTGCGCACCCGGATCGCCGAGGGCTACTTCCCGCCGGGCGAACGGTTGTCGGAGGACAGCATCGGCAAGGCGCTCGGCGTCTCGCGCAACACTCTGCGCGAGGCCTTCCGCCTGCTCACCCACGAACGCCTGCTCGTCCACCAGCTCAACCGCGGCGTCTTCGTGCGCATGCTCGCCGTGCAGGACGTCGAGGACATCTACCGCACCCGGCAGCTCGTCGAATGCGCCGTCGTGCAGGGTCTCGGCGAACCCCCCTACGTCCTGGACGAACTCGACGCCGCCGTCACCGGCGGCGAACGCTCCGCGCACGACCGCGACTGGAAGGGAGTGTCCACGGCCAACATCCACTTCCATCGCGAACTGGTCGCCCTCGCGGGCAGTGCCCGCACCGACGAGCTGATGCGCAGCGTCCTCGCCGAACTGCGCCTCGCCTTCCACGTCGTGGACGACCCCCGCGGACTCCACCAGCCCTACCTCGTGCGCAACCGCCAGATCCTGGAAGCCCTGCGCGCCGGCGAGCGCACCAAGGCCGAGCAGCTGCTCGCCGACTACCTCGAGGACTCGCGCACCCAGCTCGTCGAGAGCTACGCCGGCCTCGTGGCGGGGGGCGACCAGGACGGAGCGTGACCGGCCGGTCGCTTCTGCGCCGTTTCGACCGTTGTCGGTGCGAGGACCTAATCTGTGCACCGTGACTTCGCCTGCCCCGACGGAATTCGTTCCGCCCCAGCTCAGCGCGGGGCCGCGGCCCGCGCTGGGCCCGGCCGCCGACGAAGGGCTGGCGCGGCGGCTCCGCGCGCTCGCATGCACCGCCCCGCTGCACGACCTCGACGCCCGCAAGGCGAACCTCGCGGGCGAGTACACGGTGTACGCGATGGCCGAGGTCGCCCTCACCGCCATCGACCTCGTCACGCTGAACATGGACTTCGACACCGGGGCCGACCACGACCAGATAGTGTCGAGACTCCTCCCGCGCGTCGCCGCCCAGGCCCCCGCCCGCCCGCAGGCCGAGCACGAGCGCGTCGCCCGCTGGGTCCTGGAGAACCTGATCAACGTCGGCAGCGTGGACCGCGGGTTCCGCGCCGTCTACGGCACCTTCGGCACCGACGGCGTCTACACCCGGCGCGACTACGACTTCAAGCTGATCGAGGAAGTCCCGGGCTACGGCGGCACCGTCTACCTCCGCACCACCGACGAAGCGGTCAACGTGCTCGTCGGCGCCCTCGACACCGACGTCACCAGTGCCCAGATCGCGGCCGAGGTCAAGCTGGAGGTCCTGATCAGCCGGGGCCGCCTCGCCGACGCCCAGCTCGCCGCCGAACAGGCCCGATACCGCACCGTCCAGTACTCCGAGACCCTGCGCCGCACGCTGGAGGCCACCCGGCGCAACGTGCGCGCGGTCGACTGGCTCAACGCCGTCCCCGACATGATCGCCGAGGCACTCGACCATGTCGCCGACCGCTACCGCCACGAGAACGCCATCCTGACGAACATCCGCAAGGCCCGCGACGAGGCCGAGGACCCCGAGCACAAGCGCCGCGCGGCCGAGCTCGTCGACATCGTCAAGGACTGCATCCGCCGCCACACCCAGCTCCAGTCCCGGCTGCTGGAGGCCGGTCCCCTCTTCCGCGCCGAACAGGACCGCCAGGCGTTCGCCCGACCCACGGCACGGAGCGGGCTCGACCTGTACGGCCAGCTCGTGGCGCCCCTGCTGCCGCTGCCCCTGGAGTCGGCGACAAGGGTCACCGACGCCTTCTTCGCCCGCGGTAGCGGGCTGCGCACCCCGCCGTCGGTCCGGGTCGGCGACCTCGTCGACCTGCTGCTCACCCCGCCCCTGGAGCGCGAGCACCTCGGCGCAGAGATGCCGGAGCCCGACCTGATCGCCACCCCGGACGACAGCCGCTTCAGCGAGGAGCAGCTTGCGAGCGCGATGGAGCTGCTCGACCTGGAGCACGACGCGCCCCGCCGGCTGTCCGGACTCCTCGCGGAGGCCCGTCGGAGCGACCCGGAACTGCCCTATCTCGTCGCCCTCCTGGCCGTCCACGCGGCGAGCCCTCCGGTCGGTACTGCCTACCGGCAGGGCGAACAGCGACTGCTGTTCGCCGTCGACGACGGCACGGTGCTCGACGACCCCGAGTTCGGCGGTGCGGACCTGATAGTGGGCACGGCGCTGCTCGACGCGGCGGGCATGGCCGCGGCCCGGACGGAGGGGCCGTGATGCCTCCCCTCCCCGCGCACCCGCACCTTCCCACCCCCACCCCACACCGCCAGGAGCACCCCCAGTGAGCGACCAGCACGCCGAGCACACCGGCGCGTGGAGCGAGCAGGCCGCCCCCACGGGGCCGCCGAGCGGACCCGTCACCGCGGTCGCCGCCCCCACCGTCACCCCTGCGGATGCCGCGGACGCCGCCCGTCTCGTCTCCTTCGGGCTGCAGCCCAAGCTGCTTCCCGCGCGCGACGCCGAATACGCCGAACTGCTGCGTCGCTACCGCGAGGACACCCCCTTCGCGCGCCTCGCCGACGCCGTCGCCACTGGCCTCGGCCTGGTCGTGCTCGAAGTCTCGCCCCGCGCCGGCATGGCCGTCACCGCCGCCGAGGACTCCGTCTTCGCCGTCCGCATGGGCGACTACGCCCGCCGGGCCGCCTCCGACTCCGCCGACCGGTTCCTGCACGGGCTGGCCCACCTCGCCGTCGCCGCCATGTCCTTCCCCCGCCCCGAGGACCTCGCCGACGACGGTTACATCGGCCGCATCACCGTCAACGGCGTCGACGCGTTCGTCCGCCAGGCCTGCCGCCGACTGGAGGAGCGTGCCGACGAGGTGGGCGAGAACACCGACCCGGCCACGGACGCCCCCGGACTCGAGGCCGCCTGGCGGGTGTACGCCCGCCGCAGCGCGACCGGCGCCACCAAGGACGCCCGTCGGCTCGCCGGTTCCACCACCGGCATCGTCGGCAAGGCCGTCGCCTTCCTCACCGACTCCGGGTTCCTCCAGCGGACCGGTGACGACGCCGGAGGCGCGTACCGCACCACCGCCCGATACCAGCTGCAGGTGCGCGACATGGCGGGCAGCGCCGCCATGGCCGAGCTGCTGGAGCTCGGTGTCGTCCCTGTCAGCGACGGCACCGCCACGCTCGTGGCGCCGCCCGACGGTGACGACCTCGAGCTGGCGGCCGACGCCGGCCTGCCGTTCCACGCCTAACCGCTCGACAGAGCCAGCCGAAGACTGAGAGTCCGCCGCCATGTACGAGTTGTCCCGGGTCCGCCTCTACTCCATCGGTCCTGCCGGTGCGCGCTACGCCGACACCGTGCTCGACCTGCGCGGAGTCGGCGAGCCCGTGCCCAACCCCGCTCCCGCGCAGGCGGAGTTCTTCGAGGAGGAGCCGGTCGGCCCGCCGCGCCGACCCGCGCCCGCGGGCGTGCTCTTCCTCGAGAACGGCGGCGGCAAGTCCGTCCTGCTCAAGCTGATCTTCTCCGTGATGCTCCCCGGCCACCGCAACACACTGGGCGGCGCGAGCTCCGGCGTGCTGCGCAAGTTCCTGCTCGCCGACGACTGCGGACACGTCGCCCTGGAATGGCAGCACACCCTGACAGGTGAGCTGGTCGTCGTCGGCAAGGTCAGCGAATGGCGCGGCCGCCAGGTGTCGAACGACCCGCGCAAGTTCGCGGAGGCGTGGTACTCCTTCAGGCCCGGCCCCGGACTCGGCCTCGATTCCCTCCCCGTGGCCGAGTCGACGGCCGTGCGACCGCCCGTCGAGGGGGCCTCCGGTGCCCAGGGCCGACGACGCACCATGAAGGGCTTCCGCGACGCGATCACCGAAGCGGGGAAGGCCTATCCGCACCTCGACGTGTACTGGGAGGAGATCCACGACCGCTGGAACGAACACCTCGGCGACGTCGGTCTCGACCCCGAACTGTTCCGCTACCAGCGCGAGATGAACGCGGACGAGGGCGAGGCCGCCGGCCTCTTCGCGGTGAAGAAGGACTCCGACTTCACCGACCTGCTGCTGCGGGCCGTGACCGACACCCGTGACACCGACGGTCTCGCCGACCTCGTCAGCGGCTTCGGCAACAAACTCGGCCGCCGCGCCGAGCTCACCGCCGAGCGCGACTTCACGGCGGGCTCCGTCGACCTCCTCGGCCGCATCGTCGAGGCCGCCGAAGCCCGCGGCCGGGCGCGTGACATCCATGCGGGTGCCGAACGCCGAACCCGCACCCTGGCGAGCAGGCTCGCCGCGCGCGCCGCGGACGAGCGGGTGCGAACCGCCGACCTCGCCCAGCAGGTCACCGCCGCCGCGCACACGGTCACCGAGGCCGAGCATGCCCGCGGACGCAGCTCCCTCGTCGCCGCCGAACTGGCCTACCGCCACGCCTCCCTGGCCCTGACCGTCGCCGAGAAGGGCGCGGCCGCCCAGCGTCGCGAACTGATCGACGCGCGCACCCTGCACTCCGCCTGGCAGGCCGCCGAGGCGGTGCTGCGCCACCGCGCCGCCGGTGACCGGTCCGCCCGCGTCGCCGCCGCCATCCGCGAGGCCGAGCGCGACGCCGCACCCGCTCTGGCAGCGCGCGCCAGGGCGGCCGCGGACCTGGTCCGCGTCCTGCACTCGGCCGCCGAGGACGGCGAGCGGGTGGCCAACGAGGAGGAGGAGCGTTCCACCGCCCTCCAGGAGGCGGGGGAGGCCGCCCATCGGGACGCCACCGCCGCGGCCACCGAGGCGCAGCGCGCCCGGAGCGAGATCGGCCATCTGCGCCAGCGTCTCGCCGAGGTCGAACAGGAGACGGCCGAAGCGGTACGGGCCGGATGGCTCGACGACTCCGCGCCCGACGCCGATCCGGCACGCGCCGCGCTCGCGGCCAGCGACGCGGAGAAGACGGCGGTCGCCGCATGGGACGCCGCACGCGAGGCGGCCCGGAGTACGGCAGAGCGCGCGAAGGCTGCGGCAGCGGCGGAGTCCCGCGCCGAACTGGCCGCCGCCCGCGCCGCGGACGCCGCCCTGGCGGCGGAGAACGCCCACGAGGCGGAGCGCCGCGCCGCCCAGAGCCTCACCGAGGACGAGCGGCTCGCGGACCTGCTGAGTCTGCCGGCCACGCCCGCCCCGCACGCCACGGGGACGACGGTCCCGGCCCCGCGAGGCCCCGGCAGCGCGCCGGCGTCGTCGGCCGGCGAGCAGCGCTCGGGCGAGGACGCGCACGCGGCCGACCCCACCGGGTCCGCATCCGTGACGGATGCGGCGCCCGGCACCGCGGAGACGGGTTCCGGAGCCGACGGCGCCCACCCCGCGGACGGCGCGCCCTTCGCACCCACCGCGGGCGGCGGCGCACCGGCGGCCCCGTCCGAGGACGGCCGACCCGCCACGCGTGTCCACGGCACCGGCGCCCCGCGCCCCGATGCCGACCGCCCTCTCGGTGTCGAGGAGCTCGACGGATTCGCCGACGAACTGCGCGAGTTGCTGGACCGTTCCGTAGCCTCCGCCGAGCGGCAGCTCTTCGACCTGCGTACTGCCGCCGCCGACGACTCCCGCATCCTCGGCGCCCTCGGTGACGGCGGACTGCTGCCGCCGAAGCCGGATGTGCTCGCCACGGTCGAGTATCTGGGCGAGCACGGCATCCCGGCGCTGCCCGGCTGGCGTTACCTCGCCCAGTCCGTCGACCCGGCCGATCACGCTGCCGTGCTGGCGGCACGGCCCGAGCTCGTCGACGGTGTCGTGATCACCGACCCCTCCTCCCACGCCCGGGCCCGCGAGGTGCTCGCGGGCGCCGCGCTGCTGCCCCGTTCCGCGGTGGCCGTCGGCACCGCCGCCGCGCTGCTCGCCCCCGTGCCCGCCGCCGGCACCGGTACGGACGGGGACGTGTTCCTCGTCCCGCCGAACCCCGCCATGCACGACGAGCAGGCCGCCGACGAGGAGCGGCACGCCCTCCGGGCCAGGGCCACCGCCCGTGACGAGGAGATCCGTGCGCTCGCCGCCCGCCTCGCCGCCGACCGGACCCTCGCGGCTCGTCTCGCCGCCTGGCGCGACGACTGTCCGCAGGGCATGCTCGCCGAGCTCGCCGAGAGCGCAGCCACCGCCCGCACCGTTGCACAGGAGGCGCAGGAAGCGCTCGACGAGGCCCGGACGGCACGTGCCGAGGCGGACGAGGCCGCCACCGATGCCGCGCGGGTACGCGACGAGCGACAGGAGGCCGCCCAGCGCGCGCGGCGCGTGGCCGACGCCCTGGCCGGACTTGCGTTCCGGCTGCGCGAGCGCGCCGGCTGGCAGGCGAAGCTGCGCGAACTGGCGGACGACGCGGCCGAGTCCGAGGCCCGCGCCGCCGTCTGCCTCGAACGCGCCAAGGCCGCCGACGAGGACCGCCGCGCCGCCCAGCGCGCCGGAGACGACGCCCGTCGTACCGCCCGCGCACTGCGCGCCGAGCGCGCCGAGATCGCGGGCGCACCGGAGCACGTCGCCGACCAGGAGGCCGACGCGCCCCGCTCGTCGCTGCCCGCGCTCCGCGAGGCGTACCGCGCTGCGTCCCAGCTGTACGAGAAGGTCGGGGTCGGCGCCGACCTCCGCGCCGAACAGGCCCGCGCCGAGAGCGACGAGAGCGCCGCGCTGGCGGAGCTGGACCGGCTCACCAACAAGGTGCGCACCCGTGCGGCCCAGCTCCTGGAGGGCACGGACGGCGCCGACGGCCCCTCCCGCCAAGCGGCCGCGGCCAGAGCCGAATCCCTGGTGCAGATGCTGGAGTCGCGGGCCTCCGAGGCGAGCGAGAAACTCGGCCGCCTACGGGGCGAGGCCGAGCGGCTCGCGCCCGCCGACGGGCAGGCCCACACCGAACTGCCCGAGGACCTCGTCCCTGCCGACGCCGAGCAGGCACAGACTCTGCTGCGCACGGCGAGCGGCGAACTGGCCGCGCGCACGGAGGCGTTGGAGACGGCACGTGCCACGCATTCCGCGCTGCTCCACGCACACCGCGCCGCCGAGGACGCGGCCGGCGGCTTCGACGAGACGGCCGCGCTGCTGCGCGATCTGCTCCGTGACCATCACCACGACGACGAGTCGGCAGCGGCCCCGGAGCCGTACCCCGGCACGCTGGAGGAGGCCCGCCACACGGCCGCCGAGGCCCGCCGTTCGCTGCGTGGGTGCGCGGCGGACCTGTCCGCCGCCGAATCCGCAGTACGGGAGGCGAGCGATGTGCTCGTACGGCATGCCAATGCCACCCGGTACGAGCAGGTGCGCACCCCCGCGCGGCAGCAGATCCGCGAACTGCCGGCCGCCACGCTGCCGGAGCACGCGGCGAAGTGGGCGGAGGCGTTCGCGCCGCGGCTGCGGGTGCTCACCGACGAACTGGCCCAACTGGAGCGCAACCGCGACACGATCGTCGACCGGCTGCGCGGCCTGGTGGAGTCGGCGCTGGCGACGCTGCGCTCGGCCCAGCGGCTGTCCCGCCTGCCCGAAGGACTGGGGGAGTGGTCCGGGCAGGAGTTCCTGCGCATCCGGTTCGAGGAGCCGGACCAGGCGTCCCTCGCCGAGCGTCTCGGCGAGGTCGTCGACGAGGCGACCCGCGCCGCCGTGAAGAAGAACGCGTCGGCGGCCTATGGTGAGGGCCGCCGGGACGGCATGTCCCTGCTGCTGCGCGGAGTGCAGGCAGCGCTGGAGCCCAAGGGCGTGGCCGTGGAGATCCTCAAGCCGGACGCGGTGCTCCGCGCCGAGCGGGTCCCGGTCGGGCAGATGGGCGACGTCTTCTCCGGTGGACAGCTGCTCACGGCCGCCATCGCGCTGTACTGCACGATGGCCGCCCTGCGAAGCAACGACCGCGGACGTGACAAGCACCGGCATGCGGGCACGCTGTTCCTCGACAACCCCATCGGCCGGGCCAACGCCACGTATCTCCTGGAGCTCCAGCGGGCGGTGTCGGATGCGTTGGGCGTCCAACTGCTGTACACGACCGGCCTGTTCGACACGACGGCACTCGCCGAGTTCCCGCTGGTCATCCGGCTGCGCAACGACGCCGACCTGCGGGCAGGGCTGAAGTACATCAGCGTCGAGGAGCACCTGCGTCCCGGACTCCCGGCAATCGACCCCGCGGGCGAGGCGGTCCACGGGGAGATCACGGCCACGAGGATGTTCAAGCGGGCCGCTGTCCCGGGACAGGCCACGGAGCCTGCCGTACGTGCGGCCGGGCCGTCGAAGGCGGAGCCGGAAGGATGAGCGGCCGCGCAGTGACGTGAGCAGGATCTGCCGGTCCCCGAAGGCCGCGGACCTGGTGCGCGGCACGCGCGTCCCGCGGGTGTCTCGGGTCAGGCGCGCGACAGCCTGCCCGCGCCGCGCCTCCGTATCCGCGACACCTCGCGGGCCGCGGCCCGCGCAGCCCGCCTGGTGCGCCGGCGCTCCCGGCGCAACTGCCGTGCCGTGCTGCTCGGTACGGACACCACACCATGGCGTTGGTTCCATACCTGTCGCGTGACCCAGACGTCCAGCACGGCCCAGGTGGCGACGACGGTGCTCGCCACGCTGCTGAGCACCGTCGGGAACGCCAGCCACGATCCCGTCACGGAGAAGAGGAAGGCCGCCATCGCCTGAATCATCGTCAGCGAGGTGATGATGACCGCCCGGACCGCCGCCGTACGCACCGGATCCGCCATGCGCCGTCTCACGGCCGGCTCCTCGAACCAGAGCCGGCGGGGGATGTGCGCCTCGTCGCCCGGCTGAGTCTGTGCCCGAACCTGAGTCTGTGCCCGAATCTGAGCCTGCGCCCGAATCTGCGAAGGCACCGTCGGCGCCGCCGACTCCGATGCC
Organism: Streptomyces sp. NPDC043812; assembly: GCF_056436245.1. NCBI lineage: Bacteria > Bacillati > Actinomycetota > Actinomycetes > Kitasatosporales > Streptomycetaceae > Streptomyces > Streptomyces sp. NPDC043812. The sequence goes on along the minus strand of NZ_JBWKCY010000021.1, from coordinate 19,384 downwards.
GCGACCGAACGCACTGTGGCCGCCGTCCCGTCGCGTCGCTCGTCCGTGTCCATGGATCCTGTCACTCCCCACCGGTGTCCAACATCAGGTTGGCTGCCCGGAATCCGCCGTTCTACTCCGGCTCGCGGACCGAATGGCGACTACCACCGCCGAAGACGGCCGCAGGCGATGCGTGGCGACAGTGAACCCGCGAGGCTCCTTGTACGTATTGACGAGTGACGCGGCGCGAAGATTCCCCCGAAGACCTGTGCGAGCTCCGCGGGCGCAGAGTTCCGGCCATCTGCCGTGGTCCGAAAAGCGGTGGCCACGGCAGTGCTGCCGCACGCCTGGGAACGCCAACTCCCCGAATACCAGGACATCCCATGATCAAGGTCACGTCCGACGGCCGAAATTCGTCCGGACAGGCCTTCGAGTTGTCTGTGTGACAGTAGTAGGCTCACGCCGTTTGCTGACGGAACACCCGCCGAACCGGAACGGGTTGAGCAGGGGGAGGCCATGCGCTTTCGCGGGAAGTCCATCCGCCGGAAGATCGTGGCGTTGCTGCTGGTGCCGTTGCTCTCCCTCACGGCACTGTGGGGATTTGCGACCGTGCTCACCGGCCGGGAGGCGAACCAGCTCCTCGACGCAGGCGCGGTCGCCGAACAGATCGGTGCTCCCGTCGAGGACGCCGTGGACGTGCTGCAGAAGGAACGGCGTCAGACCCTCGTCTACCTCGCCGACCGCCGCGCCTCCGACGCCCAGCCCGCCCTGCGCATCCGGCGCGAGGAAACCGACCGCGCGCTCACCGTGCTCCGTACGAACGCGGACAGGTCCTCGGTGCGCGACGACATGACCTCCGAGTCGTCGCAACAGCTCACCGGGCTCCTCGACGCGCTCGAAGGGCTCGCGGCGCTGCGCCGCTCGGTGGACACCAGCACTGTGTCCCGAGCCCAGGCACTCGAGTTCTACAACCGCCTCGTCGACCCCTCCTACGCCTTCCTGCTGACCGTGCACGCTCTCGACGACGCCGGGATGGAGCGCGAGGGCCGTGCGCTCGTCGGACTCCTCCGTGCCCGGGAGATGCTCGCACGGGAGGACGCGCTGATCCGGTCCGCGCTCACCGCGCGAAAAGTCACCGGCCAGGAACTGCGCACCCTCGCCGACCTCGTCGCGCACCGCGAGCTGTACTACGAGGTCAACCTGGAGAGCCTGCCCGCCAAGGAACGCCAGATTTTCCAGCAGTACTGGCGCAGCCCCGACACGGCACCCCTGCGCGACGCCGAGGAACGTCTCGTCGACGCGGGCCCCGCCGACAACACCCCCGCCTCCGAGGGCGAGCGCTGGCAGGAGTCCGCCACCGCGGTTCTCGACGATCTCGCCGTTGAGAGCCAGGAGGCCGGCGACCGCTACGAGGACCGCATCGAGCCCGCCGCTTACAGCGTTTTCGTCCGCGCGGGTGTGGCCGGGGTCCTCGGCTTCCTCGCTCTGCTCGTGTCCGTGATCGTCTCCGTGCGCATCGGCCGCGACCTCGTCCGGGACCTGTCGCGGCTGCGCAAGGAGGCGCACGAGGTCTCCGGCGTGCGGCTGCCGAGTGTGATGCGTCGCCTCGCGGCGGGCGAGCACGTCGACGTCGAGACCGAGGCGCCACGGCTCGAGTACGACAAGGACGAGATAGGCCAGGCGGGCCAGGCGCTCAACACCCTTCAGCGGGCCGCCGTCGAGGCCGCCGTGCAACAGGCCGACATGCGCCGAGGCGTCTCCGAGGTGTTCGTCAACCTCGCCCGCCGCAACCAGGTCCTGCTCCACAGGCAGCTCACGCTCCTCGACGCCATGGAGCGGCGCACGGAGGACACCGAGGAGCTCGCCGACCTGTTCCGGCTCGACCACCTCACCACCCGTATGCGCCGCCACGCCGAGGGGCTGGTGATCCTTTCCGGCGCGGCCCCGTCCCGGCAGTGGCGCAAGCCGATCCAGCTGATGGACGTCGTGCGCGCCGCGGTCGCGGAGGTCGAGGACTACGAACGCATCGAGGTGCGCCGGCTGCCGCGCATCGGGGTCGGCGGCCCCGCCGTCGCCGACCTCACCCATCTGATCGCCGAACTCCTGGAGAACGCCACGGTGTTCTCGCCCCCGCACACCGGGGTGCAGGTCCACGGCGAACGCGTCGCCAACGGGTTCACCCTGGAGATCCACGACCGCGGACTCGGTATGGCACCCGACGCTCTCCTCGACGCCAACCTCCGCCTCGCCGAGACACCCGAGTTCGAGCTCTCGGACACCGACCGGCTCGGCCTCTTCGTCGTCAGCCGCCTCGCCCAGCGCCAGAACGTCCGCGTCTCGCTGCAGCAGTCCCCGTACGGTGGCACCACTGCGGTCGTGTTCATCCCCGCCGCACTGCTCACCGAAGCGCCCGAGACGCAGGGCACCGGTTTCCGGCTCGACCGCAAGAGCGACAGCCCCGCCGGACGGCGTGACCAGGGCAGGCTCGCCCTGTCGAAGGTGCCGTCCGGGCCGGCCGGTTCACCGCTGCTCGACGGCCCCGTCGAACTGGAGGCCCCCGTCGGCATGCTGGGCGCGGAGGACCGTTCACCGCGCGGCGGCCGCGACCGTTCCTCGCCGGGTGACCGCGAACTGCCCGGTATCGCCGACGATCCGCTCGCCGACCTGGAGGACACGGAGAGCGAACGCGGCGGCATCTTCCGCTCCCGCAGCCGCCGCGAAGGCCCGGCCGCCCGCCGCGAGGGCCCCGCCGGCCGTCACGAAAGTCCGGCCGGCCGTCGGGACGCCCCTGCCGGGGACCCGCACCACCAGGTGCCGCCGCAGCGCTCCGAACGCGTCGCCGGCCCCTTCCCCCTGCCCCGCCGGAAGCCGCCGACACTCGTCGCCGACCACGGTCGCCGGGTCGACGACCAGGCCACGGCCGGTCGTCACCATCCCGCCCCGGACAACGGGCGCGGTGCCGACCCGGTGCCGTTCGCGCGCACCAACCCGCGCGCAGATGCACCCGCGCCGCCCGCCGCGCCCATCCCGCTCGCCTCCGGCCCCACCCCGCTCGCCCCCGTCCGCCGGGACGGCGGACGGCCGGGACGTCAGAGCGCCGCACCGACACCCGGCGCGGGCGACGCACAGCAGACTTCGCCACCGACCGACCGTGCTTCGACACCCGGCACCGCGACGCCACCACCGCTCGGCGGACTGCCACGCCGGGTCCGGCAGGCGAACCTTGCCCCCCAGCTCAGGGGAGCGGCCACCAGGGCCGCGGAACAGGCGGCCGACGCGGCCGCCGCGAACGAATTCGAGCGGGACGCTGACGAGGTCCGCAACCGCATGGCCTCCATGCAGCGCGGCTGGCAGCGCGGTCGCCTGCGCAACGCCGAGGAAGCCGAGACCGACCACGGCACGGACGACCAGGCCACCGGCTCCGGCAGCACCGCACCAGGAACGACATCCGAGGGGGACGGTCGATGACCGCACCGCACGCCGCAGCATCCAGCGCCAACGGCGCCCAGTTCGCCACCAGGGGTTCCGGCGAGCTCAACTGGCTCCTCGACGAGCTGGTCGACCGGGTCTCCACCATCAGCAAGGCGCTGGTGCTCTCCAGCGACGGCCTTGCGACCGGCACGTCACGGGACCTGACCCGCGAGGACAGCGAGCATCTCGCCGCTGTCGCCTCGGGATTCCACAGCCTCGCCAAGGGCGTCGGGCGCCATTTCGACGCCGGCCAGGTCCGCCAGACGGTGGTGGAGCTCGACGAGGCGTTCCTCTTCGTCACCGCCGCGGGCGACGGCAGCTGTCTGGCGGTCCTCGCCGACGCCGACTCCGATGTGGGCCTGGTCGCCTACGAGATGACGCTCATGGTCAAGCGGGTCGGCGCCCACCTCGTCACCGCACCACGGACCGGTCCGGCCGCCGGGGGGTGAGCGGCTGCCATGAGTGACTCGCTGCGCCACAGTCGCACGTCACACCACTGGATCGACGCGGACGCAGGCCCCGTGGTCCGCCCGTACGCCATGACGCGCGGCCGCACCGGCCACAACAGCCGTCACCGGCTCGATCTGATCGCGCTGGTCGTACCGGATGCGGCGACTGCCGACCCCGGCCGGGACCAGACGTTGTCCCCCGAGCACGTCGAGATCGTCGAACGCTGCGGTGGCACACCCCAGTCCATCGCCGAGCTCGCCGCCGGACTCGACCTGCCGGTGGGCGTGGTGCGGGTGCTGGTCGGCGACCTCGTCGACGACGCACTCGTCCATGTAACCCGTCCCGTACCGCCGGCCGAGCTGCCGGACGTCAGCATTCTGCGCGAGGTGATCAATGGTCTTCGGGCGCTCTAGCCGCCGGGCGGCACCCATGGAGCCGGTAACACTGAAGATCCTGGTGGCGGGCGGCTTCGGCGTCGGCAAGACCACCCTGGTCGGCGCCGTCAGCGAGATCAAACCGCTGCGCACCGAGGAGACGCTGAGCGAGGCCGGCCGGCCCGTCGACGACCTCTCCGGTGTCGAGGGCAAGACGACGACCACGGTCGCCATGGACTTCGGACGGATCACCCTCCGCGAGGACCTGGTGCTGTATCTCTTCGGCACCCCCGGCCAGGACCGGTTCTGGTTCCTGTGGGACGAGCTGGCGCAGGGTGCGCTCGGCGCGGTCGTCCTCGCCGACACACGCCGTCTGGAGGACTGCTTCGCCGCCATCGACTACTTCGAGCGGCGGGGCATTCCCTTCGCGGTCGCCGTCAACAGCTTCGACGGGGCGGGCCGCTTCCCGGCCGAGACCGTGCGCGCGGCGCTGGACCTCGACGCCGAGGTGCCGCTGCTCATCGGCGACGCACGGGAGCGCGAGTCCGTGAAGGAGATCCTCGTCGCGGTCGTCGAGCACGCGCTGGCTCGCGTCGACCAGATGCGCGAGCCCGCCGCCACCTGAAGAGGGCAGCACACGGGACACGGCCCGTACCCCCACCGACTGGGGTACGGGCCGTGCGTCTCACACAGTCAGCTCCGGCCGGCGTCCTCCTCCCAGCCGAAGCTCTTCTCCACGGCCTTGCGCCAGTTGTGGTATTCGCGTTCGCGGACCTCCGCGTCCATCCGCGGCGACCACTCCACATCGCGCTGCCAGTGGGTCTTGAGCTCCTCGAGGTCCGACCAGACCCCGGTTGCCAGCCCGGCCGCGTACGCAGCGCCCAGGCACGTCGTCTCGGAAACCTTGGGCCGGATCACCGGCACCGCCAGCACATCCGCCTGATGCTGCATCAGCAGATGGTTGGCAGTCATGCCGCCGTCGACCTTCAGCGTGGTGATCCGCACACCGGAGTCCTGGTACATCGCGTCCACGACCTCGCGGGTCTGCCAGCTCGTCGCCTCCAGCACCGCACGTGCCAGATGCGCCTTGGTCACGTACCGGGTCAGCCCGGTGACGACTCCGCGCGCGTCCGAGCGCCAGTAGGGGGCGTAGAGGCCGGAGAAGGCGGGGACGATGTACGCGCCGCCGTTGTCGTCCACGCTCGCGGCGAGCGTCTCGATTTCGCCGGCCGACCGGATGATTCCCAACTGGTCGCGGAACCACTGCACCAGCGCTCCGGTGATGGCGATCGACCCCTCCAGGCAGTAGACCGGGTTCTCGTCACCGATCTTGTAACCGACGGTGGTGATCAGCCCGCTCTTCGAGGGCACGGGCCGCTCGCCGGTGTTGAGCAACAGGAAACTGCCGGTTCCGTACGTGTTCTTGGCCGTGCCCGTGTCGTAGCAGGCCTGCCCGAAGACGGCGGCCTGCTGGTCGCCGAGCGCGGAGGCCACCGGCACGCCGGAGAGCTGGCCGACGGCCGTGCCGTACACCTCGGCGGACGAACGGATCTCGGGAAGGACGGCCTCGGGGACGTTCATCGCCGCAAGGATGGCCGGATCCCACTGGAGGGTCTGAAGGTTCATCAGCATCGTGCGTGAGGCGTTGGTGACGTCGGTGACGTGCACGCCGCCGTCGGTGCCGCCGGTGAGGTTCCAGGTGAGCCAGGAGTCGATGGTGCCGAAGGCGATCTCGCCGCGCTCGGCCCGGGCCCGCAGCCCGGGGATGTTGTCCAGCAGCCAGGCCGCCTTGGGCCCGGAGAAGTAGCTGGCGAGCGGCAGTCCGGTGGCGTCGCGGAAGCGGTCCTGCCCGTCGGAGCCGCCGAGTTCGTGGCAGAGCGAAGCGGTCCGGGTGTCCTGCCAGACGATGGCGTTGTGCACCGGCTTGCCGGTCGCACGGTCCCACAGGACCGTGGTCTCCCGCTGGTTGGTGATGCCGAGCGCGCTGAGCTGCTCGGCCCGCAGTCCGGCCTTGGCGATCGCGCCCGCCACGACGGCCTGAACCTTGGACCAGATCTCGGTGGCGTCGTGCTCCACCCAGCCCGGCTTCGGGAAGATCTGGCGGTGTTCGCGCTGGTCGACGGCGACGATCGCGCCGTCCTGGTTGAAGATGATGCAGCGGCTGGACGTGGTGCCCTGGTCGATTGCGGCGACGAACCTGTCGGTCATGACGTCCCCTTACGTCCCCTTGTCGATGCGGCCGACGGCCTCAGAAAGCTACGGTGAAGATCAGGCCCGCCAGCACCCCTCCGATGACGGGCCCGGCGACCGGCACCCACGCATAACCCCAGTCCGACGTCCCCTTGTTGGGGATCGGCAGCAGAGCGTGCACGATACGCGGGCCGAGGTCGCGTGCCGGGTTGATGGCATAGCCGGTCGGCCCGCCGAGCGACAGACCGATGCCGACGACCAGCAGTGACACCAGGAGGATGGAGATGCCGGAGCCGTAGATACCGGCTTTCTCGCCCGCGATCTGTCCCACGCTGATGCCCTGGTTCCTCCCGAAGGCGAGGATCGGCAGCACCAGACCGATGGTGGCGATGACCTCGGTGAGCACATTGGCCCACGGCTTGCGGATCTCCGGTCCGGTGGAGAAGATCCCGAGCGTCGGCTGCGCGTTCTTGATGTCGTTGTTCGCCTGGAACTGGGCGAAGTAGACGAGGTAGGCGAGCACGGCGCCGATCATGGCGCCCACCATCTGCGACGCGATGTAGAGGGGCACCTTGCTCCACTCGCCGGTGTCGATGGCGATGCCCACGGTCACGGCCGGGTTGAGATGCCCGCCGGACAGCGGCGCCGCGGTGTAGGCCCCGGCCAGCACGCCGAAGCCCCAGCCGAAGGCGATGGCCACCCAGCCGGCGGCCCTTGCCTTGGAGTGGTGCAGGGTCACGGCGGCGCAGACGCCCGCGCCGAAGAGGATGAGTATCGCGGTGCCGATGACCTCACCGGCGATGATGTCTCCGTTGCTCATGGCTGCTCCTTTGCCCTGGCCCGGAGCGTCGGCCCCGGACCTTTGTGCAGGGTGCGTGCTCCATGGCGTTCCATGGCTGCGGGATCCGGAGGCAGGGGTTTCCCCTTGCCCGCCCGGTTCCCGCGACGAGCGTGGTGAGCGTGCCGAAGTGCGGCGATGCCGACGAGGAGGCAGTTTTCCCCTGCCGTGAGGGTGCGTCAAGGTCGCGGACAGCACGTGCAGTTCACGGAGGGTGCTGGACACGGCGGGCCGGAACGTCAAGCCCGGCACCCGTCGCCGCGGTGCTCTCAGCGGACGGCGACCACGGCCGAACCGTGCCCGAACAGGCCCTGATTCGCGGTGATCCCCACGCGGGCGCCGGGTACCTGCCGTTCCCCTGCTGCGCCGCGCAACTGCCAGGTCAGCTCGCAGACCTGGGCGATGGCCTGAGCAGGGACGGCCTCGCCGAAGGAGGCGAGCCCGCCACTGGTGTTCACCGGGACCCGGCCCCCCGGCGCCGTGACCCCGGCCCGTACGAGTGCGACGCCCTCGCCTTCCTTGCACAGCCCGATGTCCTCGTACCACTGCAGTTCCAGCGCCGTGGACAGGTCGTAGACCTCGGCCAGCGACAGATCCTCCGGGCCGATACCGGCCTCCTCGTACGCGGCGAGCGCGATCGACGCACGGAACGAGTGCGGGGGAGGGGGCACCGCGGCCGAGGAGTCCGTCGCGATGTCGGGCAGGTCGAGCACATCCCTCGGATAGACCGGCGTCACGGTGGACACCGCACGGATGCGTACGGGATCGGGCGCTCCGTGCCGTCGGGCGAAGTCCATGCTCGACAGGACGAGCGCGGCCCCGCCGTCGGAGGTCGCGCAGATGTCCAGCAGCCGCAGCGGATCGGCGACCACCGCGGATGCCGCCACCTCGTCGGCCGTCACGGCCTTGCGGTAGCGGGCGTAGGGATTGAGCGCGCCGCAGGCGGCGTTCTTCACCTTGACCAGTGCGAAGTCCGCCGGTGTGTCCCCGTGCAGTGCCATGCGGCGGCGCGCGTACAGGCCGAAGTAGGCCGGATTCGTGGCGCCGAGCGCCCGGAAGCGCAGCCAGTCGGGATCGTCCGGCCGCTCCCCGCCCGCCGGAGCGAAGAAGCCCTTCGGCGCCGCGTCCGCGCCCACCACGAGCACCACGTCGGCCTGCCCGGCGAGGATCTGTGCGCGGGCGGTGGCGATCGCCTGGGCGCCCGATGCGCACGCCGCGTAGACGCTCGTGACTCTCGCTCCCTGCCATCCCAGCGCCCGGGCGAACGTCGCCCCCGCCACGTATCCCGGATAGCCGCCGCGCACCGTGTCGGCCCCGACCACCGAGCGCACCTGCCGCCAGTCCACACCGGCGTCGGCGAGCGCCTCGCGCGCGGCGGCGGCCCCGTACGTGACGAAGCTCCGCCCCCACTTGCCCCAGGGGTGCATCCCGGCACCGAGGACCGCCACGTCGCCGCTCGTCCCGCTCATGACGCCGCCAGGGGACGCCACTGCCAGGTGGTGCGGACGGTGCCGTCACCGTCGTCGAGCACCCCCGGTACGACTTCGACCTCGGCACCGACGGTCAGATCCGCCGGGCGGACACCGGGCGCGGCCTGGCCGAGCACGATCATTCGCTCGGCCGCGAGCTCGACGGCGACGAGGGTGAACGGCTCCCATGCGGCGTCCGGGTCGCAGACGTACGGCGCCGGTGGCCGGTAACGGCTGTCGGTGTACGACCAGACGCGGCCGCACCGGGACAGGGGCACCTCGTCGAGCTCGGAGCCCTGGCAGCCAGGATTGCGGCAGAACGTGTCCTCGCGCGGGAAGAACACCGACGAGCACGCCCTGCACCGCGTGCCCAGCAGCCGGAACTCCTCTTCACCACTGTCCTCGGTGAACCATCCGGCCACCACGGGTGTGCGTGTCACGGCCCCTCCCGGCACAGCAATCTGACGCTACGTCAGAAGTCTGCCATGCCGGGGCCCGGCCGTCAGCGGTTCAATGCCAGCCACTTGGCGGCGATCTCCGCCAGTTCGTCGTCACGGCCCGCCAGCATCATCCGGATCATCTGCACGTCGCCCCGCAGCGACCAGGCAGGATGCCCGAAGGTGGCCGGGTTGTTCTTCTCGATGAAGAAATGAGCCGGCCACGCCGTGCCGTAACCGATCAGCGGCAGGGCGGCCGCATACCGCTTCCGCCCCCGTGCCAGGCCGTACGCGGTCACCGCGAGCCCCGTCAGCGTGCCCGTCAGATGCACCCAGCGGGTCGCGGCCCGCGAGTGCATCGCCACGTAGTAAGGCCAGAACTCCTCATACGAATCAAACGTCTGCTGCGCCATGACCGCACCGTAACCGCGGCACGCGCCCACGTCAGCCCGTGCGGTGCCCCGAGACCGAGCGCCGGGCGACCGGGAAGTCGAAGTAGGTGTCGGGGAACACCTCCGGCTTGTGCGTGAAGTGCCACCACTCCTCCGGCAGATTCACGAACCCCTCCGCGGCCAGAGCACCCAACAGCCGCTGCCGGTTGGCGTGCTGCACGCCGGTGATCCGCGGATCGTCGGTGTGCGACAGAGTGTCGAAACAGTCGTAGCCCGTACCCATGTCCACGGAACTGTCCGGGAAGCGCTCGGACTGCGGCTCGTAGCACGGGGTCAGCCCCTCGCCCGGCACATACGGCCTGGCCCGCAGGGCAGGCAGCTTCACGATCGTCAGATCCACGGTGCTGCCACGGCTGTGCCCCGACTTCTCCGCGATGTAACCGTCCGCGAACAGGCGCGACTTGTCGACCCGCGGATAGAACTCCTGCTTCATCGCCTCGTCGTCGAGATCCTTCGCCCACCGTACGAAGTGGTCGACCGCCCGCTGCGGCCGGTAGCAGTCGTACACCTTGAGCGAGTACCCCTGCCGCAGCAGCTTCGACTGGGCCCGGTGCAGCGCCTCGGCCGCCGGACGCGTGAGGATGCACAGCGGTTGGCGATAACCGTCCACGGGCTCCCCGACGAAGTTGTGCCCGCTCGTGTAGCGCATCTCCTGAATGATCGTCGGCGCCACGGACCGCAGCGCGACGAACTCCCGCGGAGCCTTCGGTTCTGGTGTCGCCCGGGCGACGGGAGCGGCCGACGTGACGGTGAGCAGGCCGGCGGCCGCGACGGTCAGAGCACGCAGTACGGAACCAAGTCGAGTCATGCGCACACCGTTTACCACCTTCCGCCCGGACGGGAAAGAGTGATCGGATACAGTCCGCGCGTGTCCATGCCCTCCCACTGCGGCCACTGCGGAACGCCGTACGGCTCCACGTCCGAGTGGCCCCGCACCTGCCCGGGCTGCGGCGAAACCGCCTACCGCAACCCCCTTCCCGTCGCGGTCGCACTGCTGCCCGTACGCGACGCCGACGGCACCGGACTCGTCGTCATCACCCGCACCATCGAACCCGCGTACGGCGGCATCGCCCTGCCCGGAGGATTCATCGACCACGGCGAGGACTGGCGCCACGCCGTCGTCCGGGAACTCGCGGAGGAGACCGGCATCCGGGCCGCCCAGCAGGACGTGCGCCTCGCCGACGCCCTCAGCTCACCGGCCGGACATCTCCTGCTCTTCGGCCTGCTGCCCGAGCGGGCGGCGGACGAACTGCCGGCATCCCGGCCCACCGACGAGACCGAGGGCTGGCACCTGCTGCGCACCCCGCAACCGCTGGCCTTCCCGCTCCACACGATCGCCGCGCGCAACTGGTTCACCGGCACCTACGCACGGCGCTGAGTACCGCCGACCGCCGACCGCCGCCCTCAGACCTGCCCGCGCACCCGTACCGGACCCTCCACGGGCATCCGGCCCTCGTCCGTCACCCGCTCCACCACCACCCGGCCGTCCGCAAGACGCGTCGCATACCGCTCGATCTCCGACAGCGCCCAGCCGTCCCCCGCGTCACGCACCACCAGACCGCCGCCCTTGCGTCCCGCGGCCGGCGCCCACACCTCCAGCTCCGTCCGGCCGTCCTCGCCCCGCACCGCCAGCACCGAACCCGCCCGTGCGAGCACCGGGATCCGGGACAGCGGCGCGTCCACCAGCACCTGGCCGGGGCCGTCGTAGGCGACACCCGTCGCCGTGTCGTACCAACGGCCCCGCGGCAGCCGCACCGCACGCCGGTCCGCGCCCGGTTCCAGCACCGGGGCCACCAGCAGCGCATCCCCCAGCAGAAACACGTCCCCGCAGTCGCGCAGCACCCGGTCACCCGGACTGCCCCACCACAGCGGACGGACGAGAGGCGCACCGGTCAACCGGGCCAGATGTGCGAGACCCACGAGATACGGATGCAGTCGTTCCCGCTCCCGCAGCGCCGCCCGGGCGTGCGCGAGCACCTCCGGGCCGAACTCCCAGGGCTCCCCGGCCGCGGTGCCCCGCACGGTGTGGGTGTGGAACAGGGGCAGGAACGCGCCCAACTGCAACCGCCGCAGGTACAGCTCGGCGGATCCGCCGTCGCCCCCGTCCGCGGACCCGGCCCCCGAGAAGGGCACCCCGCACACCCCGAGACCCAGCACGCGGGACAGCGAGGCACGCAGCCCGGGCCAGCCGGCCGCACGCGCATCGCCGAAAACCCCACCGGACGCACCGCCGGACCACGCGCCGCCGTACCGCTGCACCCCCGCCCAGCCCGACGAGGAGGCGAGGAACGGCCGCTCGTCGGGGCGCAGCCGGCACATGCCCTCATACGCCGCGCGCAGCATCGCCAGCCCCTCGACGTTGTGCGCCTCCCGGTGGTCCCCGCCGCGGCCCTCCACCGCATGCCGCGCGGAACGAGGCAGCGCCATACCGTCGAACACCGGCGCACCACCGGCTTCCTCACCCGCCTCGTGCCAGGCACCCGAGAAGCCCTGCTCCGGCAGTCCCTCGTACAGACCACCCCACCACGCACGGGTACCCGGATCGGTGAAATCCGGGTGCACCCGGTCACCCGAGGCGGCCACACCCATCACCTCGGCGCCGCGTGCGTCGCGCACATACGCACCGGAACGGGCCCCGGCCTCGTACACGTCGGCGCCTCGCCGGACCGCCACCGAGGGAGCGACGACACGGACCAACCGCACACCCTCCTCACGCAGATCCTTCGCCAGCGCGGCCGGATCGGGGAAGCGCTCCCGGTCCAGGCCGAACGGCTCCGCCGCATCGTCCGGCCCTTCGAGATGCACGACCGCAAGCGGCAGCCCGTGATCCCGGTAGTCCCTCACCAGCCGCCGTACCGCCTGCTCGTCGGCCAGACCCTCACGCCGGTGGTGCAGCCCCAGCGCCCACGCCGGCGGCAGTGCCGGCGCGCCCGTGAGCCGGACGAAACTGCTCAGCGCGCGGGCGGGCGTACCCACCGCCACCCAGCAGCGCAGCGGGCCGCCGTCCACACGCATCTCGACGGTCCCCGGCCGGTCATGGCCGGACCCGGCACCCTCCGTGCCCTCCCGCACGGTGACCCGGCCGTCCCACGTCGTGTCGTGGAACGCCAGATGTGTCCCGGCATCGGCCACCACCATCTGCACCGGCATCGCGAACTGGGAACCAGCCGCGTCCGGCCCTCCGCCGCTGCCCGGGCCACCGTTCCACAGCCGGTACGTCCCCTCCCGCAGACGCGGCCCTGCCGCCCGGTCACCCAGTCCGAACACCCGTGCGTCAGCGGGCACCTGGCTGCGCAGCACCCACCGTGCCGGGCCACCACCGGCCGGCTCCCACCAGCGCGGCGGCTGGTCCCGGCGCAGCACCACACCGCCCGGTGTACAGAACTCCACGGCGCCGTGCCGCGACACCTCGACCGTCAACCGTTCCGACACCACCCGCCAGCCGCCGTCCTTGTCCGGCTCCAGCCCGGCACGCGGATCCGGCTCCGGCGGGTGACCGGCGAGCCCGTACGACGGCAGCGGCTCCGCACCGTCCCAGCCGAGGAACACCGCACCGCCCGCCGTCACCACGATGCGCAGCTGGGACCGTGCGAACCGGACCACCCCGCCGCCCGGCAACGGGTCCGCTCCGGTCGACGCCCCCGGCACTCTCGCCCGCTCGGCCCCCCGGGCCGGCAGCCCCAGCGCATCGGCCCGGTACCGGCGCCACGCGGAACGCGCCATCCGCAGCCCCCGCACCGAGCCGAGATTCCTCACCGAGCGCACCAGGTCACGAGCATCCATGCAGCTCACCCTGCCATCCCCACGATGGACCAGGGGCTCTGTTCAACTGCCGTTCACCCGTGGTGAGAGCACATATTCGCCGCGCCGACCATGGGTGGGGAGCCCTGGTGCGAAAGACGATCACATGGCATCGTCCGTGTCAGCCCGCGTCCGCGCACACCCCGCACGTACGCGGGTACGCGCAGACACCGCGCACAGACCGCGTAGAGACAGCCCGGGAGCCCGCACCATGACCTCAGCGAACCCTGCCCCGCTCTGGCAGCCCGACTCCGACCGCATCGCGGCCGCCCACGTCACCCGATTCCAGGCATGGGCCGCAGAGCACCACGGAGCACCGGCCGAGGGCGGCTACCAGGCGCTGCACCGCTGGTCGGTGACCGAGCTCGAGACCTTCTGGCAGGCCGTCGCCGAGTGGTTCGACATCAGGTTCACCACCCCGTACACCCGCGTCCTGGCCGACCGGTCCATGCCCGGAGCCCAGTGGTTCCCCGGAGCCACCCTCAATTACGCCGAGCACGCCCTGCGCACCGCCGAGGACCCAGCTCGGTCACATGAGCCCGCGCTCCTTCATGTGGACGAGACACATGAGCCCACGCCGATCAGCTGGTCCGAACTCCGCCGCCAGGTCGGCGCCCTCGCCGCCGAGCTGCGCACCCTCGGAGTACGCCCGGGCGACCGCGTCAGCGGCTACCTCCCCAACATCCCGCAGGCTGTCACCGCGCTGCTCGCCACCGCGGCCGTCGGCGCCGTGTGGACCTCCTGCGCGCCCGACTTCGGCGCGCGCAGCGTCCTCGACCGCTTCCAGCAGGTCGAACCCGTCGTCCTGTTCACCGTCGACGGCTACCGCTACGGCGGCAAGGAGCACGACCGCACCGAAACCGTCGCCGAACTCCGCCGCGAACTGCCCACCCTGCGCGCCGTCGTCCACATCCCCCTGCTCGGCACCCCCGCCCCCGACGGCGCCCTCGAGTGGTCCGCGGTCACGGCAGGCACAGCGGAACCCGAGTTCGCCCAGGTCCCCTTCGACCACCCCCTGTGGGTGCTGTACTCCTCCGGCACCACCGGCCTCCCCAAGGCCATCGTCCAGTCCCAGGGCGGCATCCTGCTGGAGCACTACAAGCAACTCGGCCTCCACTGCGACCTCGGCCCCGGCGACCGGTTCTTCTGGTACACCTCCACCGGCTGGATGATGTGGAACTTCCTCGTCTCCGGACTCCTGACCGGCACCACCGTCGTCCTGTACGACGGCAGCCCCGGCTACCCGGACACCGGCGCCCAGTGGGCGATCGCCGAGCGCACCGGTGCCACCCTCTTCGGCACGTCCGCCGCCTACGTCATGGCCTGCGCCAAGGCGGGCGTCCACCCCGCCCGCGACCACGACCTCTCCCGCATCGGCTGCGTCGCCACGACAGGTTCCCCCCTGCCGCCCGACGGCTTCCGCTGGCTGCACGACGAGGTGGCCGACAACCTGTGGATCGCCTCCGTCAGCGGCGGCACCGACGTGTGCAGCTGCTTCGCCGGTGCCGTCCCCACACTCCCCGTACACATCGGCGAACTCCAGGCCGCCTGCCTCGGCACCGACCTCCAGTCCTGGGACCCGCACGGCAAACCGCTCATCGGCGAGGTCGGCGAACTCGTCGTCACCAACCCCATGCCGTCCATGCCCATCCGGTTCTGGAACGACCCCGACGGCAGCCGCTACCGCGACAGCTACTTCGAGATGTATCCCGGCGTCTGGCGCCACGGAGACTGGATCACCATCAGCGAGTCGGGCTCGGTCGTCATCCACGGCCGCTCCGACTCCACCCTCAACCGCCAGGGCGTACGGATGGGTTCGGCCGACATCTACGAGGCCGTCGAACGCCTTCCCGAGATCCGGGAATCACTCGTCATCGGACTCGAGGAACCCGACGGCGGCTACTGGATGCCGCTCTTCGTGCACCTCGCCGAAGGCGCCGCACTCGACGACGGCCTCAGGGACCGCATCAAGCGGACCATCAGGGAACAGCTCTCTCCGCGGCACGTCCCCGACGACATCATCGAGGTCCCCGGCGTGCCCCACACCCTCACCGGAAAGCGCATCGAAGTCCCGGTCAAGCGCCTCCTCCAGGGCACGGCGCTCGCGAAGGCGGTCAACCCCGGATCCGTCGACAACCTCGAACTCCTGCGTTTCTACGAGGAGCTGGCCCGCACCCGGAAGTAGCGCACCGGTCCTCGGGCGCCGCGTTGCCGCGCGTCCGAGGACTGCCCGGGCCGCCCACCCCGACCGGCGTTGTCAGTGCCACCACTTACCGTGAGTGAGCAGTGACCAACAGCGCACAGGGGGAATCGACATGGCGCACACCAGCAGGACCAAGCGGCCCGCCACCCACGCATCGATGCGGCGCTCCCTGCGCCGGGAAGCACCGAGCACCGTCGGCATCCTCGCCGACGCCCAGGACTTCAGCGCGATGCGCCGCTACCGCAGCTTCACCTTCGACGACCACAGCATCTATCTACGCCAGACCGAGCAGCTGCTCAAGGCGCTCGCCACGCAGCAACTGCACACCACGATCGCCCTCTTCGACCCCGAGGAATACGCCGAGTTCTGCACGGAGGCGGGAATCGACGCGGACACCGCCGCGGCCCGCAGCCGCTTCATCGCGGAGCTCGCCGGCCGCGGAGCCACTCTCGCGTACAGCGGCCGCCCGTTGTCCGACGTACTGCCGCAGCTCATCGACAAGGCCGTCCGACAGGCCACGTGGGAGTACGCCACCATGCTGCTCGCCGACCTCGGGATGTGCGCGGACTGCGGACAGGACATCGGACGCTCCGCATTCGACCGGGCGTCCGGGATCCTGATGCGGCTCCTCGAAGTGGCCGGCCCGGGCACCCACCACCTCGTCTGCAGCGTCCCCGGACCCGACGAACAACTCCTCGCGGTGCTGCACGCGCAAGGCTCCGACAGCACGTCCGCCCGGCTCGACGCGGGCGAGGGGGCCGAGTTCGTCACCGTCCTCGCCGTGGGCATCGCCCGGGAAACCACCGGTGGCATCGTGCTGCGCACCAGCAGCCCCGGCACCGCGGACCACCTCCACGGCTGGCGCCTCGACCACGGTCGGCTCGTCCCGCTCACCGCCGGAGAGGTGTTCAGCGCCTACTGCACCGACGCCGCCACCGGCGAACCGCTCTCACCCGAACCAGGCGTGGACTACTGCGCCGGCTTCCCCGTCACCACCGACGATCCGGACACCCACCACTGATGCCGAAGGGGGCTTCCCGCCACCGGCGGAAAGCCCCCTTCCCCACACCTGCCGTGCGGCTACTCGCCGGACAGCACCGCCTGCGCGGCCAGCCGCGCCTCCTCGGCGGTGTCCGCGGCGCGTGCGGCGGCCGCGGCACGCTCGCACTGGGCGAGCGTGTACTTCGCGAGGGTTGCCCGGACATAAGGAATCGACGCGGCGCCCATCGACAGCGACGTCACACCCAGACCCGTCAGCACACAGGCGAGCAGCGGATCGGCGGCAGCCTCACCGCACACACCACAGCTCTTGCCCTCGGCCTTCGCGGCCTCGGCCGACAGCGCCACGAGATCCAGCAGAGCCGGCTGCCACGGATCCTGCAGACGCGACACCGCACCGACCTGACGATCCGCGGCGAACGTGTACTGCGCGAGGTCGTTCGTGCCCAGCGAAAGGAACTCGACCTCCTGCAGGATCGAGCGCGCCCGCAGTGCGGCGGACGGGATCTCCACCATCGCACCGAACTTCGCCTGCAGCCCCGCCTCACGGCACGCGTCCGCGAACGCCTTCGCGTCCGTACGGTCGGCGACCATCGGCGCCATGACCTCGAGATAGACGGGCAGCCCCTGCGCCGCCTTCGACAGCGCGGACAGCTGGGTCCGCAGCACCTCGGGATGGTCGAGCAGAGTGCGCAGCCCCCGTACGCCGAGCGCCGGGTTCGGCTCGTCGGCAGGCGTCAGGAAGTCGAGCGGCTTGTCGGCACCCGCATCGAGCACCCGCACCACGACACGGCCCTCGGGAAACGCCTCGAGCACTTGCCGGTACGCCTCGACCTGCTTCTCCTCCGACGGAGCCTGCGCACTGTCGTCCAGGAACAGGAACTCGGTACGGAAAAGCCCGACACCCTCCGCCCCCGCATCGACCGCCGCCGGAACATCCGCAGGACCGCCGACATTCGCCAGCAGCGGCACCTTGTGCCCGTCCGACGTCGCACCGGGCCCGCTCGAAGCGGCGAGCGCCGCTTTGCGCTCAGCCGCGGACCTCTCCATCTCCGTCCGCTTCTCCTCGCTCGGCTCCACGAAGATCTCGCCCGTGCTGCCGTCCACCGCGATCAGCGTGCCCTCGGCCAGCTCCCCGGCGCCCGGCAGCGCGACAACGGCAGGCACCCCGAGTGCCCGCGCCAGAATGGCGCTGTGGCTCGTCGGGCCGCCCTCCTCGGTCACGAACCCGAGCACCAGGGCGGGGTCGAGCAGAGCGGTGTCCGCCGGCGCCAGATCGCGAGCGATCAGGACGTACGGCTCGTCGCTGTCCGGCACACCCGGCATCGGGACCCCGAGCAGCCGGGCGACGATCCGGTTCCGCACGTCGTCCAGGTCCGCGACCCGTCCGGCGAGGTACTCACCGGCACCCGCCAGCAGCGCGCGGTACGCGGCGAACGCGTCGTACACCGCGCGCTCGGCCGTACTGCCGACGGCGATACGACGATCGACGTCCGCCATCAGCTCCGGGTCCTGCGCCATCATCGCCTGCGCCTCGAGCACGGCCTGCGCTTCGCCGCCGGCCAGATTGCCCCGAGCAATCAGGTCGGCGGACACGGCCTCGACGGCCTTCCGGGCGCGGCCCTGCTCGCGCTCCGCGTCCTGTGCAGGGATCTGCTTGGCCGGCGGCTCGAGAACCGCCGTGCCCATGTGCCGCACCTCGCCGATCGCCACACCGTGGCTCACGCCGACGCCTCGCAGCGTTGTCTCCATTTCACCGTCTCCGATTGAGCGACGACCTGTGCCGCCGCGGTGGATGTCCAGCTCGCCGTCACCGGCGGCGGTCACTGCCAGCCGAAGAGGCTGTCGCCGGCCTTTACGTCGCCGTCCTCACGAAGATCGGAGAGGGAGTCGGGAGTGGCCTCGAGCGCGACGACGGGGCAGATGGGCGACTTCCCCGCGGCCTCGACGGCGGAGGGGTCCCAGCGGACGACGGCCTGCCCGCGCTGCACCGTGTCGCCCTTGTTGACGAGCAGCTCGAAGCCCTCGCCGTTGAGCTGCACGGTGTCGATGCCGAGATGCGTCAGCACCCCGTGCCCCTCGCCGTCGACGACGACGAAAGCGTGCGGGTGCAGCGACACGATGATGCCGTCGACGGGAGAGACGGCCTCCGAAGCCCTGCGCTCGGGATCGATCGCGGTCCCAGGACCGACCATCGCACCGGAGAACACGGGATCGGGCACGGCCGCGAGCCCGATGGCCCGTCCGGCGAGCGGGGACGTCACGTTGGTCATGGGGCCTCCCATGGGCGGTATGCGTGCGGCGCCGTCACTGCTAGTACCTGACGACGCACTGTTCAGCAGCGTAAGTCATATGAAGTCCTAGTTCCGCCTGAGATCTACCAGTTGACGGACCTAGGGGAGCACCGGAAACGATTTGCCTCGTCTACGGGCGACCTGTACTGTCGTACCCCTGCCTGACCCCAACGCGACGTTGAGTCGAGGGTCGGCAGCGACTGTCAAGCCGAGATCCTAACTGGTCTAAACCACTGCTGTCCGCAGGGTGGTGGTCAGGGGGACCGAAAAAGCCTGATAGAGTTTGGAAACACCGAAGGGAAGCGCCCGGAGAGCCTCGTGAAAAAGGCTCGAAGGAAGCGTCCGTTCCTTGAGAACTCAACAGCGTGCCAAAAATCAACGCCAGATATGTTGATACCCCGTCCATCTTCGGATGGTCGAGGTTCCT
>NZ_JBWKCY010000020.1:152752-167462 GCF_056436245.1 Streptomyces sp. NPDC043812 | reverse complement strand
GCGGATCCCTGCCCGGCGAAGTCGGGGCCGTACAGCGCGATGAGGAACATGACGGGGAACAGTGCGGCGATGCGGGGAAGCCAGACGGAGGGGGCCCCGCTGTGGGGACGTGTTCCGTTGGCGCCCCGGCGTGGTGCGAGGTCTGCGGTGACGACTGCCGCGAGGACGGTCAGGAGCGCTATGACGGGGGTGAGGATGATCTGCCGGCCGTGTTCGCGCAGGTACGCGGACGACAGGATGTAGTCGGTGTACGGGATGTGGGTGTCGTGCAGCAGGGTTGCGGTGACGGCTGCGGCGCCGAGGAGTGCGCCGGTGAGGACCGGGTGGCCTGCTTCGCCGAGGGCGATGAGGGCTCTGTCCCTGCGCTGTCCGCCGAGTGCGGCGACCAGGGCGGTCCTGCGGTCGCGGGCGTGGGCGCCGGTGCGTGCGGCGACGAGGAGGAGGACGAGGCCCGGCAGGAGGAGCATGCCTGCCACAGCGGCCTGGAACATCCATTCGGCTTTGTCGTCCTGCCGTCCCGAGCCGGGTTCCAGGTAGGGCAGGATCCGGCCGTCGGCCGGACCGAAGCCGGTGACGACCTCGTTCGGCCGCTCGGCACTGAGGCCGTCGCGCGGTCGGACGTAGGCGAGCCATTCGGTCGGCTCGTCCAGGCCGGATGCCTGGATGGTGCCGGCCAGCTTGCCGTAGCGGTGATCGATGTCCTCGTCCGCACCCGCTTTCCTCAGGGCAGGGGACAGCACTGCCTCGCCGGGTGCCGGCCAGTGTTCCACTCCGGGCGGCAACGGCGCATCGCCCTGGCGCGGGGACAGGTACACGACGCTGAAGCGTCGTTCGCCGTTGAGGGAGTCGGATCCCACAAGCCACACGGTGGAACTGAGGGGGCCTTCGCGCTCTGCGATGACGGGGGTTCTGGCGGTGCGGTGTTGTTCCTTGCCCGTGTACACGGCGTGGACCGCGACGAGGCTGCCCATGGCGAGGGTGAGGACCAGGGTGGCGAGGAGGAGGGCGACGAAGCGGGCACCTCCCGCCTCTGCTTTCCGGCCGGCGGTACGTCCGACGGTGAGGAGCTGACGTACCAGTCCTCTCGTGGTGGTGGCCATCAGCGTGCCTCTCGCGCGGTGGCCGGTTCGAGGATTCCGGCGGTGAGGTGCAGGGTGCGGTCCGCGCGGGCGGCTATTCCCAGGTCGTGAGTGACCACAAGGAGTCCGCAGGAGTACTGCTGGGGCAGGTCGAACAGCAACTGGGCGGTCTTGTCCCGGGTTTCGGTGTCCAGGGCGCCGGTCGGCTCGTCGGCCAGTAGGAGGGCCGGCTCGTTGATCAGGGCGCGGGCCACCGCTGTGCGCTGCCGTTCTCCGCCGGAGAGTTCCTGGCTGGTCGCCGCTTGTGGCACGCCGAGGTCGTCGAGGAGGCGTTGTGCACGCGCTCTCACGTCACCTTGGCCGCGGCGGGAGAGGAGGGCGGCGAGGACGACGTTGTCCAGCGGACTGAGTTCCGGGAGGAGTTCACCGAACTGGAAGACCATGCCGATCGACTTGGCGCGTAATTGGGCGAGTTGGGATGCGCGGAGGCGGGTGGTCTCGGCGCCGGTGACGGTGACCGTTCCCTTGTCCGGGGTGATCAGGCCCAGCACGCAGGACAACAATGTGCTCTTCCCGGATCCGGACGGTCCGGTCACGGCGATCGACTCGCCTGCCCGCAAGGACAGCCGGAGGCCGTCGAACAGTGTGCGTCCGCCGATCCGATGACTGAGCCCGGCGATCTCCAGTACCCTCCGCGTGTCTGCGGCGGTGTCCTGTGCTGTCTGCATGGGGGTGGTCGTCCTCACTGTGTCGTCGGTGTCCGGGAACGCAAGAATGCGGTGGGGCGTTCTAGACCGCCCCACCGCATCACTGTCGCCTAGAAATCGTCGCCGGGGCGGTCGTCAGGGCCACAACTGTCGGGGCTGAGCTGGATGTTGACGCATGCGGTCACCTTGCGGACATAGTTCGTCTCGTCCATGCCGCTGTAGACGGTGTAGCCGTGACCCCTGGAGTTGTTGAGGCGCAGGCCGGTGTTACCTCGGCGGTCGTAGAGGGCATAGACGGAGTGGCTGTCTCCCACGGTGTCCCTGACGGCGACCTGGCCGTTGGTGCCGTGACTCCAAGTCTTCGCGCCGTAGACCGACGAGTCCAGATTTTCCCCCGCGCCGGCGAATGCCTGGCCGGCTCCGGACAGCGCGAGCACGGCCGCGCCGCCTACCAGGATCCTGGTTGCAGTTCTGCCGATGGACATGAATCCTCCCCTGTGTTCGATGCACTACTGAATGCGCGGACGCGGTGAAGACGTAATCGCTCACCACCAGGGCGCCGTAGGTTCCCCCTGTCTCCACCCGCCGCGTCATCGACTCTCTCGTGGTCGCGGCGCAGCCACCACCGTCATGTTGTTGCACTGCACGAAGCTGAGCCGTGCAGAGGCGCCCCCTGCCCGGACATCGCCAGGGCCGGGCAGCTCATAGCGGTTTCTGGAGGTCTTTGCAGCACGTGGTCGTGTTGACCAGGGCCGCGAGGAGACAGTGAACGCGCTCGGCTGGGGTTCCCGCCCGAGCGGTTTGCGGGGGCGGTGAGTTCGGCGACATACGCCAGGGGCTTGCGGGTGTGCGCACATCGCCCGACTGATGCAGACTCTCGGCGCTTCGAGCCGCACCCACCTCGGTGCACTGCTCGCTCAGGCGGGCATCGGCGGCGTGGGCGACCACGTGGCCCGCCCACCGCGGAGAAGTGACCGACATGGCGAGGGGCCGGGGAGCTCCCGCTCCCCGGCCCCTCGCCGAAACTCAACTCCGTGACAACTGCCGCCCTACTCGGGCCGCTTGGGCCGCCACACCACCAGCGCGCTGGTCTGCTGCACGTCCTGGTACGGCACCAGGTCGCGCCGGTACGACGCGTGCACCTGTGCCTCGCGCTGCTGCATCGCCGCCGCAGCGCCCTCCACGGCCGCCGACAGTTCGGCGACGCGCGCCTGGAGCGCCGCGACCTGGTTCTCCAGTTCGATGATGCGCTTGATGCCCGCGAGGTTGATGCCCTCGTCCTGCGACAACTGCTGCACCGTGCGCAGCAGTTCGATGTCGCGGGCCGAGTAGCGCCGGCCCCGGCCGGGCGTGCGGTCCGGGGAGACGAGCCCGAGACGGTCGTACTGCCGCAGCGTCTGCGGATGCAGACCCGACAGCTGGGCGGCCACCGAGATGACGTACACCGGCGACTCATCCGTCAGCTCATAGGGATTGCGACGACGACGTCCGTCCATCTCAAGCTCCCTTCGCGGCCTGGAACAGCTCGGCCCGCGGGTCCTCGTCCGCAGTGGCTTCGCGGTAGGCCTCCAGCGCTTCCTTCGCCTTGTCGCTCAGCTCCACAGGCACGGCGACCTCGACGGTGACCAGCAGGTCGCCGCGGGTGCCGTCCTTGCGGACCGCGCCCTTGCCGCGGGCGCGCATCGTGCGGCCGTTGGGGGTGCCGGGCGGCAGCTTCAGGGTGACCGGGGGGCCGCCGAGGGTCGGCACCTTCACCTCGCCGCCCAGCGCCGCCTCCGTGTAGGTGACGGGCACGGTGACGGTGAGGTTGTCGTCCTTGCGGCCGAAGACCGGGTGGGCGTCGACGTGGACGACGACATACAGATCGCCGGCCGGTCCGCCGCGCTCGCCCGGTGCGCCCTTGCCGCGCAGCCGGATCCGCTGCCCGTCGGAGACACCCGCCGGGATGCGCACCTGCATCGTCCGCGAGGAACGGGCCCGCCCGCTGCCCTTGCAGACCTCGCAGGGGTCCTGGGCGATCAGTCCGCGGCCCTTGCAGTCCACGCACGGGTCAGTCAGCGAGAAGGATCCGCTGCCGCCGCGCGAGACCTGGCCGGTGCCGACACACGTGGGGCACACCCGCGGCGTGCCGTTCTTGTCGCCGGTGCCCGAACAGGCCTTGCAGGGCGCCTGGCTGGACATCCGCAGCGGGACCGTGGCCCCGTCGACCGCCTCGGTGAAGCTGAGCGTCACCTCGGACTCGATGTCCTGGCCGCGGCGCGGCTGTGTACGCGCACCCGGACCGGCGCCCCGGTTGAACAGGCCGCCGAACACGTCCCCGAGGCCGCCGCCGAAGCCGCCGGCGCCGGGCTGGCCTCCGCCCTGGGCGCCTCCGAAGAGGTCACCCAGGTCGAAGTTGAAGCTGCCGCCGGGGCCACCGGCGCCGGGTGCCCGGAAGCCGCCGTTGCCGAACAGGGCGCGCGCCTCGTCGTACTCCTTGCGCCGCTTGGGGTCGCCGAGGATGTCGTTGGCCTCGGAGATCTCCTTGAAGCGCTCCTCCGCCTTGGTGTCGCCCTTGTTGGCGTCCGGGTGGTTCTCGCGGGCGAGCTTCCGGTACGCCTTCTTGATCTCGGCCTCGGTGGCGTCCTTGGGGACGCCGAGGACCTTGTAGTAGTCCTTCTCGACGAAGTCCTTCGTGCTCATCGGCGTCCCTCCTCCCGGACGTTTCCTGCGTCAGCCCTCCTCGGGGCCACCGCTCTCCTCGTCGGCCTGCTTCTCTTCCCTGCCCGCCGGGGCCGCACCCGGCTGGGGCTCGGCCACCGCGACCCGCGCGGGGCGGATCGTGCGCTCGCCGATGCGGTACCCCGGCTGCAGCACCGCGACGCACGTGGTCTCGGTGACATCCGGCGCATACGAGTGCATCAGGGCCTCGTGGACCGTCGGGTCGAAGGGCTCGCCCTCCTTGCCGAACTGCTGGAGGCCCATCTTGGCCGCCGCGGTCTCCAGGGACTCGGCGACGGACTTGAAGCCGCCCACCAGCTCCCCGTGGTCCCGCGCGCGGCCGATGTCGTCGAGCACGGGCAGGAGTTCGGTCAGCAGCGTCGCCGTGGCGATCTCCTTGACCGTGACCCTGTCGCGCTCCACGCGGCGGCGGTAGTTCTGGTACTCGGCCTGGAGGCGCTGGAGGTCGGCCGTGCGCTCGTTGAGCGCGGTCCGGACCTGGTCCAGCTGTGCCGTCAGACCGGCGATCTTTGCTGCGTCCCCTGCCGGGGCCGCCGGGCCCTCCTTCTCGGAGGACTCGGCGGACTCGGCGGCGTCGTCAGGTGTGGCGCCCGAGGGGACGTCGGGCTTCTCGTCGAAGCCCGGAGTCTCCTCCGTCACGCGGCACCACCCTTGGCGTCCTTCTCGTCGTCCACGATCTCGGCGTCGACCACGTCGTCGCCGTCGGCGGCCTGCGCCTGCTCGCCGGCACCGGCCGCGGCGCCCTCGGGGGCGGCGTTGGCGTACAGCGCCTGACCGAGCTTCTGGCTGACCGCGGCGACCTTCTCGGTCGCGGTGCGGATCTCGGCCGTGTCCTCGCCCTTGAGCTTCTCCTTCAGCTCGCCGAGCGCGGTCTCGACCTCGGTCTTGACGTCGCCGGGGACCTTGTCCTCGTTGTCCTTGAGGAACTTCTCGGTCTGGTAGACGAGCTGCTCGCCCTGGTTGCGGGTCTCGGCGGCCTCGCGGCGACGGTGGTCCTCGTCCGCGTACTGCTCGGCCTCCTGGCGCATGCGGTCGACCTCGTCCTTCGGCAGCGAGGAGCCGCCGGTGACGGTCATCTTCTGCTCCTTGCCCGTGCCCAGGTCCTTCGCGGTCACGTGCATGATGCCGTTGGCGTCGATGTCGAAGGCGACCTCGATCTGCGGGACCCCACGAGGGGCCGGCGGCAGACCGGTCAGCTCGAACATCCCGAGCTTCTTGTTGTACGCCGCGATCTCGCGCTCGCCCTGGTAGACCTGGATCTGCACGGACGGCTGGTTGTCCTCGGCCGTCGTGAAGATCTCGGACCGCTTGGTCGGGATCGTGGTGTTGCGCTCGATGAGCTTGGTCATGATGCCGCCCTTGGTCTCGATACCGAGGGACAGCGGGGTCACGTCGAGGAGCAGGACGTCCTTGACCTCACCCTTGAGGACACCGGCCTGCAGGGCGGCGCCGATGGCGACGACCTCGTCCGGGTTGACGCCCTTGTTGGCGTCCTGACCGCCGGTCAGCTCCTTGACGAGCTCGGCGACGGCGGGCATACGGGTCGAACCGCCGACCAGAACCACGTGGTCGATCTCGGACAGCGCGATGCCGGCGTCCTTGATGACGTTGTGGAACGGGGTCTTGCAGCGGTCGAGCAGGTCCACGGTGAGCTGCTGGAACTGCGAGCGCGTGAGCTTCTCGTCCAGGTGCAGCGGGCCCTCGGCGGAGGCCGTGATGTACGGCAGGTTGATCGTCGTCTCGGTCGAGGACGACAGCTCGATCTTCGCCTTCTCCGCGGCCTCGCGGAGACGCTGGAGAGCCATCTTGTCCTTGGCCAGGTCGACGCCGTGGCCGTTGGCGAACTGCTTCACCAGGTAGTCGACGACGCGCTGGTCCCAGTCGTCACCACCGAGGTGGTTGTCACCGTTGGTCGCCTTCACCTCGACGACGCCGTCGCCGATCTCGAGCAGCGAGACGTCGAAGGTGCCGCCACCGAGGTCGAAGACCAGAATGGTCTGGTCGTCCTTGTCCAGGCCGTAGGCCAGGGCGGCCGCGGTGGGCTCGTTGACGATACGCAGGACGTTGAGGCCCGCGATCTCACCGGCCTCCTTGGTGGCCTGGCGCTCGGAGTCGTTGAAGTACGCCGGGACGGTGATGACCGCGTCGGTGACCTTCTCGCCCAGGTACGACTCGGCGTCGCGCTTGAGCTTCTGCAGGATGAACGCGCTCATCTGCTGCGGGTTGAAGGTCTTGCCGTCGAGCTCGATCTTCCAGTCCGTGCCCATGTGGCGCTTCACGGACCGGATGGTCCTGTCGACGTTGGTGACCGCCTGACGCTTCGCCACCTCGCCGACCAGCACCTCACCGTTCTTCGCGAAGGCGACGACGGACGGCGTGGTCCTGGCACCCTCGGCGTTGGTGATGACGGTGGGCTCGCCGCCCTCCAGAACGCTGACGACGGAGTTAGTCGTGCCCAGGTCGATGCCGACCGCACGTGCCATTTCAATTCCTCCAGCTGACTTGAGTGGAACTCGCTCAAGGATGCCCCATCGGATCGAACCAGTCAACAGACCTGAGTCGAGGCCGCTCAACTTTTATCCGGCGCTTACCTGCAGACCGGCCTGTCGCGCGTGGCGCACCCTCTCCACTCCCCGCACATCTGGGAGAGTCATAGCCGAAAAATGCGGTCAAGAACTGTCATTCGGGATGAAGGGCGCGCCTCATGCCGGCAAAGCGAGTCGTCGATCTGACGGGCAGCCTGATCCTGTTCCTGGTGCTGTCGCCGGTCCTGCTGGCCGTTGCGGCCACCGTCGCCGTGGCATCCCGGGGCTTCTTCCTGGACCGCGCCGAGCGCACCGGCCTCGGCGGCCGCACGTTCGCGATGTTCACGTTCCGCACGACGCGCGCCGGGCGTGTCACGCCGGTCGGACGGCACCTGCGCCGCCACTTCCTCGACCGGCTGCCCCAGCTGATCAACGTGGTGCGCGGCGAGATGTCCTTCGTCGGCCCGCGGGCGCAGCCGCCCGTACCCGTCGGCGCCGCGACCGCACCGTACGGCGTCGCCCGCGCCCGCGCGACCGTGCGCCCCGGGATCACGGGCCTCTGGCAGACGAGCAGGCGCTCGGACCTCCCCTGGGAGGAAATGGCCGTGCTCGACCTGCATTATGTGGAGCAGCACTGGCTGGGACTCGACCTGGTGATCCTGGCCCGCACGGTGCCCGTGGCGGTCGCCGGACGCCGTCCCGCACGAGCCGTCCCGGTGACCCCGGTCAGGGTTGCCTGAGCGACACAGATCACCGCCTGCCCAACTACAGTGCGGCGGAATAAGTGGGTAGTCTCAGACAGACTGAATAAGTTACCGCTTAGTAGTGTCGATACTTCCCACCCTCGCAGGCCCGAGGAGCCCCCAATGCAACTCGCCGCGATCATTGTGTCGCTGACCCTGACCGTGGTCGGCGTTGCTCTCTTCGCCCGAGCCATCGCGCAGATCTACCGCTTCGTGAAGCTCGGTCAGTCCGTGCCCGCCGGCAGCCGCACCGACAACCCGAAGGCCCGGACGATCACCCTCGTCAAGGAGTTCCTCGGCCACACCCGGATGAACCGGTGGGGGATCGTCGGCTTCGCGCACTGGTTCGTGGCGATCGGGTTCCTCACGCTGCCGCCGACCCTGGCCCAGGCCTACGGCCAGCTCTTCGAGGCCGACTGGACGCTGCCGGTCATCGGCGGCTTCGTGCCGTTCGAGATGTACATCGAGTTCATCGGCGTCATGACGATCGTCGGCATCGCCGTCCTGATCGCGATCCGGATGCTCAACCTGCCGTCCCGCGCGGGCCGCAAGTCGCGCTTCGCGGGCTCCAAGGCCGGCCAGGCGTACTTCGTCGAGGCGGTCATCCTCACCATCGGTCTGGCGATCTACACCCTGCGCGGCCTCGAGGGCGCGATCCACCACGTCGAGGGCTACGAGGCCGCGTACTTCGCGTCGTACCCGCTGGTGCTCGCCTTCAAGGGCCTGTCCCTCGGAACGCTGCAGACGCTCGTCTACTTCACCGCGATGATCAAGATCTCCGTCTCGCTGATCTGGATGATCACGGTGGCGCTCAACACCAACATGGGTGTGGCCTGGCACCGCTTCCTCGGCTTCCCGAACATCTGGTTCAAGCGCAACGCCACCGGCGAGAGTGCCCTCGGCGAGCTGAAGCCCATGACGTCGGGCGGCAAGGAGATCGACTGGGAGGACCCGGGCGAGGACGACGTGTTCGGCGTCTCCCAGGTCGAGCAGTTCTCCTGGAAGGGCATCCTCGACTTCTCCACGTGTACCGAGTGCGGCCGCTGCCAGTCGCAGTGCCCCGCCTGGAACACCGGCAAGCCGCTGTCCCCCAAGCTCCTGATCATGTCGCTGCGCGACCACGCGCACGCCAAGGCGCCGTACCTGCTGGCAGGCGGCGGCAAGGACATGGAGGGCAACGAGAAAGCCTCCGAGGAGCAGCTGAAGGACGTCCCCGCCGCGGCTCTCGCCGAGGCCGAGCGCCCGCTCATCGGCACCGTCGAGGAGAACGGCGTCATCGACCCGGACGTCCTGTGGTCCTGCACCACCTGCGGCGCCTGCGTCGAGCAGTGCCCGGTCGACATCGAGCACATCGACCACATCGTCGACATGCGCCGCTACCAGGTGATGATCGAGTCCGCGTTCCCGTCCGAGGCGGGCACGATGCTCAAGAACCTGGAGAAGAAGGGCAACCCCTGGGGTCTGGCCAAGAAGCAGCGCGTCGAGTGGACCAAGGAGGTCGACTTCGAGGTCCCGATCGTCGGCAAGGACGTCGAGGACCTCACCGAGGTCGACTACCTCTACTGGGTCGGCTGCGCCGGCGCCCTGGAGGACCGCGCCAAGAAGACCACCAAGGCCTTCGCGGAGCTGCTGCACATGGCGGGCGTCAAGTTCGCGATCATGGGCGGCGAGGAGAAGTGCACGGGTGACTCGCCCCGCCGCCTCGGCAACGAGCCGCTGTTCCAGCAGCTCGGCCAGGAGAACGTCGCCATGCTCAACATGGCGTTCGGCGAGGACGACGAGGACGAGTCGACGAAGAAGCCCAAGTCGGCCAAGAAGATCGTCGCGACCTGCCCGCACTGCTTCAACACGATCGCGAACGAGTACCCGCAGCTGGGCGGCGAGTTCGAGGTCATCCACCACACGCAGCTGCTCCAGCACCTCATCGACGAGGGCAAGCTCGTCCCCGTCACGCCGGTCGACGGTCTGATCACCTATCACGACCCGTGCTACCTGGGCCGCCACAACAAGGTCTACACGCCCCCGCGCGAGATCATGTCCGCCGTCCCGGGCCTGCGCCAGCAGGAGATGCACCGCCACAAGGAGCGCGGCTTCTGCTGCGGCGCCGGTGGTGCGCGGATGTGGATGGAGGAGCGGATCGGCAAGCGCATCAACACCGAGCGCGTCGACGAGGCACTGTCCCTCAACCCGGACATCGTCTCCACCGCCTGCCCGTTCTGCCTGGTCATGCTCACGGACTCGGTGAACGGCAAGAAGAACGACGGCCAGGCCAAGGAGTCCCTCCAGGTCGTCGACGTCGCGCAGCTGCTGCTCGACTCGGTGAAGACACCGCCGACCGACCCGGAGCCCTCCACGGAACCGGAGGACGCCCCGGAACCGGAGCCGGTGAAGTAGCCGTCTCCGTAGACGAACCGCACAACCAGTGAGCGGCCGGACCTGCCTCGGGGGCAGGACCGGCCGCTCCTGCGTGTACCGGGCTCCGGTGCGGCCCGGATCGGCGCCCAGGCCGCATAACCTTTGGCCTGCGATCCCGCCCTCCCCATTGCCCCGGCAGGCACAGCCGGACGAACATCGTGAGGCGCCAGTGCCGCCCAGGGGCTTCCTGGACGACTGAACAGGGACGATACGGACGAGGTGGGTCGTGCGGAGACGAACAGCGGTGGCGATGGGCGCCCTCTGCGCCTGCGCGGCCCTGCTGACGGGCCTGACCGCCTGTGACAGCGCCCCCGCACCCGACCGTTCGAGCCGCTCCGGCACCAAGAACGGCGACACGGCACCGCTCTCGGGCCGCGCGGCCACCCCGTCACTCCCCGTCCCACGCGGCAACGGCAGCCGCGTCCCCGCCGACTTCAACGGCGACGGCCACCGCGACCTCGTCCTGAACGACCTGGTCAAGGCGCCCCGCGACAGCCACGGCGACGACGCCGGCATCGGCATCGTCTACGGCACCGGCTCGCCGCGCGCCCTCGACCCGGCCGTACGGCAGCTCCTGACGCCGCGCACCCACGCCGCCGAGGTCGGCGGCGTCCTGCCCGCGGCCTTCGACGCCGAGGCCGCCTGCGACCTCGACAAGGACGGCTTCTCGGATCTCGTCGTGGCCACCGATCCGCCGTACGACGGCATCGGCCGCCCGCCCGTACCGCTGCAGATCCTGTTCGGCTCCCCGACCGGCCTCACCGGCAAGGCGGTCGTCCTGCGCATCCCCGAGCAGGCGCGCTACGGCAACGACTGGCCCGACCACCCCGTGTGCGGCGACTTCGACGGCGACGGCAGCACCGACCTCGCCGTCACCGCGTCCGCCGGCCGCATCAGCCACCTCCGGGGACCCTTCACCCGCTCCGGCGCCCCGAAGGCCGCGGACGCGCCCGCTCCCGGCGGCGGCCCTGCCCTCGCCGCCCCCGAGGGAAAGCCCGACACCGACGGCGACGGCGCCGACGATCTGGTGGTCCTGCCCCGCACGCATGTACCCGGCACGGCCGCCAAGGGCAGACTGCTGCTCGGCGGCCCCGAAGGACCCACCCGACCCGGCGGCCCGTACGCCTTCCGCCGCGTGACACCGCCGCCCGCTCCCGCGCTCCCGGCCGGCGAGACCGAGCCGGTGACCGACGTCCTCGCCTACGGGGACTTCGACGGCGACAAGCGCCCGGACACGGTCACCAGAACGCACCGCGGCGAACGAGCGGACATGATCGCCCTCCACCCCGGGCACCCGGCGTCGGCACGTTCGCGTGCACTAGTCACATTCAGCACGTCCCTGTTCCTGCGGTGACCGGACCGACCGCTGCCGGCCACCTCCCCGGAACCCCTGCCCTTCCCTGACCTCGGGAAAGGCTTACTGGGGCCAACACCCCAGGGTTCCCTTAGGGGATGTCACAGCTCGGCCGCAAAGCCCCGCCCGTTCCCGCTCCCCGCCCACCCCAGGAGCGCGGACCGGGTACGTTCGAATACGTGGCTGGATTCAGGATCGGACGCGGCCGGGACAACCGCACCCCGCAACGACAGCAGGCGCCCCAGGCGCCGCCGCCCTACCAGGGCGCGCCTTCGGCGCCTCCGTACGGGCAGCGGCCCCCTCAGTGGCCCCGAGCAGGCGGCCCGCAGCCGGGTGGCAGACCGCAGCACCCGCAGCAGCAGCGCCAGGACGCGTACGGCGAGCCGGAGTACTTCGGCGACCCGTACCACCAGGCGCCGCCCGTCCACGACCCGTACGCGGCCAACAACCCCGGCCACACACAGGCGTTCAGCGTCAACGACGACGGCATGTACGGCGACGGCGCGACGTACCGCGCCGGTGCGGCCGACACCGCGCCCGCCGGTCCGCGGCTGCATTGGAAGCAGCTGCTGAGCGGCATCGTGCTGCGCCCGGGCCCGACGTTCCTGCAGATGCGCGACTACCCCGTGTGGGGCCCGGCGCTCATCGTCACGTTCCTCTACGGGCTGCTCGCGATCTTCGGCTTCGACGCACCGCGCGAAGAGGCGATCAACGCCACGATCTCCAGCGCGATCCCGTATGTGCTCACCACCGGCGTCGCGTTCGTGATCAGCGGTCTGATCCTGGGCGCGGTGACGCACACGCTCGCCCGCCAGCTGGGCGGTGTCGGGGCATGGCAGCCGACGGTCGGCCTCTCCATGCTGATCATGTCGATCACGGACGCACCGCGACTGCTCTTCGGCGTGTTCCTCGGCGGCGAGAACTCCCTGGTCCAGGTGCTCGGCTGGCTGACCTGGCTCGCGGCGGCGGCGCTGTTCACGACGATGGTGAGCAAGTCGCACGACCTGCCGTGGCCGAAGGCGCTCGGCGCGTCGGCGATCCAACTGATCGCGCTGCTGTCGATCATCAAGCTCGGCACCATCTGAGCGCACCCCGTGCACGAAGAGGCCCCGCCGGATCACCGGCGGGGCCTCTCCACTTCTGCCCGCTCAGGGCTTCTGCCCGCTCAGGACTCCTGTCAGCTCCGGACTTCCGTCCGCTCAGGACTTCCGTCTCGGCTCAGGGCTTCCGTCTCGGCTCAGGCGTCCAGCACCTGTCCGGCCCTGCTCACGACGGGCTTCTCCACGCTCCACGGGAAGTTGATCCACTCGTCGGTGCGCTTCCAGACGTACTCGCACTTCACGAGGGAGTGCGACTTCTCGTAGATCACGGCGCTGCGGACCTCGGCGACAGAGTCGACACAGAAGTCGTGGACGAGCTTGAGCGTCTTGCCCGTGTCGGCGACGTCGTCGGCGATCAGGACCTTCTTGTCCGAGAAATCGATGGCGTTGGGGACCGGCGCGAGCATGACCGGCATCTCCAGCGTGGTGCCCACGCCGGTGTAGAACTCCACGTTCACAAGGTGGATGTTCTTGCAGTCCAGCGCGTACGCCAGCCCGCCGGCGACGAACACGCCTCCGCGCGCGATGGAGAGCACGATGTCGGGCTCGTACCCGTCGTCGGCGATGGACTGCGCGAGCTCACGGATCGCCCCGCCGAACTTCTCGTACGTCAGGTTCTCCCGTACTTCACTCATGTCGTCCGGCCCTCACACCTGCGTCCGATGGAAATTCATGAACGAGCGGGAGGCGGTCGGCCCCCGCTGCCCCTGGTACCGGGACCCGTACCGCTCGCTGCCGTAGGGCTCCTCGGCGGGGGACGTGAGCCGGAACATGCACAGCTGTCCGATCTTCATCCCCGGCCACAGCTTGATCGGCAGCGTGGCGAGGTTCGACAACTCCAGGGTCACGTGCCCGGAGAACCCGGGGTCGATGAACCCGGCGGTCGAGTGCGTCACCAGACCGAGCCGCCCGAGGGAGCTCTTCCCCTCCAGTCTCGAGGCAAGGTCGTCCGGCAGCGAGATGACCTCGTAGGTCGACGCGAGGACGAACTCACCGGGATGCAGGATGAACGCCTCGTCCCCCTCCGGCTCGACGAGCCGCGTCAGATCGGCCTGCTCGACGGCGGGGTCGATGTGGGGGTAACGGTGATTCTCGAACACCCGGAAGTAGCGGTCCAGCCGCACATCGATGCTCGAGGGCTGCACCATGGATTCGTCGTACGGATCGATGCGCACGCGCCCGGCGTCGATCTCGGCCCGGATGTCCTTGTCTGAGAGAAGCACGTCCCGAGGATACGCAGAGCGCGCGGGCCGCCCCCAATCGGACACCGCCCACGCGCTCGCGCTGCCTGTGCTACCGCCGGCTCTGCTCCACGCGCTCCGCCTGTGCGACGGGCACGGAATGCCTCAGCCGCGCACACCGGGGACACCGGAGGAGCCGCCCCGGCCCGAGCCGGTCGGCCCCGAGCTGCTGCATCGGAAACGAAGCGGTGGTGAACACGTGCCCCTCGGCACAGCGGACGACGGTGCGCTCCATCAGGTCCATCAGACCCCTTCCCCAACAAATGCGGACGAAGCCCCACATTAGGGGATGGCACGGACAGCACCTCACGCGGCACTCCGCGCCCCGAGGTTACGCCCCAACTCCCGCCCGCTGCACCCGCATCCAGGCGCCGGACAGCACGAACACCTCGCGGCGAAATACACCGCGGGGTGGGCGATGGGGTAGAGTGTGCGACGATGCGGCACCGATCACCGGTGCGCTGTGCGGGTGTAGTTTAATGGTAGAACATGAGCTTCCCAAGCTCAGAGCGCGGGTTCGATTCCCGTCACCCGCTCCACGAGAAAGCCCCAGGCCAAGAGCCCGGGGCTTCTTTGTTGTCTAGACCGGATCAGGCTTCGCGTGCCCGTTCCGTGCCCGATGCCTGATCGTCGGGCACGCCGGAAACCTTCTCCCGCTCGGCGCGGACACGGGCGTCGATCCCGTCGTCCACCTCGCGCTGACGCTCCAGGTTCGAGTGCTGATAGATCAGCGCGGCCCGCTCGGAGGACTGCCCGGCGCGGACCATCGTGTCCTGAGCGTGGCACCCGACTGCGTCGAGAGCGTGTGGCCGGTGTGACGAAGGT